>VBHA01000075.1:0-26156 GCA_005889495.1 Chloroflexota bacterium | reverse complement strand
CGCCGTTTCAGCTTCCCGGCCGCCTCCCAGCTCATGTGGCTGAAGACGTCTCCCGGGCCGGTGGCCTCGACGATGGCCACGTCGGCGTGGTCGACCAGCTTGTCGAGCGGCGCGGTCGGTTCGGTGTCACCCGAGTACGCGACCACCTTGCCGTTGACGTGGATGCGGTAGCCCGTGCCGCCCATCGTCCCGTGGTCCAGCTTCACCGTCTCGTATCGCACGCGCGAAACGGTCCCCGAGGTCCGCGCGGTGACGTAGCGGACCTTGAACTGAGGACGCATGACCCGCTTCCAGTCGGGCCCCCAGCTGACCTCCCAGAGCTTTTCGAGGTACTCCTCGACCCCGCGAGGTCCGACGAAGGTGAGCGGTCGCCGGTCGACGAAGACGCGGTGGAGCACGAACGGCGGCAGGCCGAGCGTGTGGTCGCCGTGGAAGTGAGTCAGGAAGACGACCTCGATGTCGCCCGGGTCGACGCCCAGGCGGTGCATATGGGGAAGCAGCGGCGCGCCGCCGTCCAGGAGCACGCGGCCGTCGACGACGACGGCCCCGTTGTAGCGGTCCAGCGAGAAAGCCGCGCCGCTACCGAGGAACGCGAGCCTTACGCGATGGTCACCGCCTGGTTCAGATACACGTCCTGAATTGCGTGCAGTAATTCGATGCCCTCCTTCATCGGCCGCTGGAACGATTTCCGGCCGCTGATCAGACCCATGCCGCCCGCGCGCTTGTTGATCACGGCGGTGCGCACAGCCTCTTTCAGGTCTGAAGCGCCTTTGCTCTCGCCCCCCGAGTTGATCAGGCCTGAACGGCCCATGTAGTTGCTGATCACCTGATAACGGCACAGGTCGATGGGGTGATCACTTGACAGCTTGTCGTAAACCGCGGGCGACGTCACGCCGAAACCGATCACCTCGAAGCCCCGGTTGGTGGTGGGCAGCTTCTGCTTGATGATGTCGGCCTCGATCGTCACGCCCAGGTGGTTCGCCTGGCCGGTCAGGTCGGCGGCCGTCTCGTAGTTGGTGCCGTCTTTCTTGAAAGCGGGGTTGCGGACATAGCACCACAGCACGGTGGCCATGCCGAGCGAATGCGCCTCGTGGAAGGCGACGGCGATCTCCTGAAGCTGCCGGTCCGACTGCTCGGAGCCGAAGTACACGGTCGCCCCGACCGCGACGGCCCCCATCTCCCAGGCTTCCTCGACCGTCCCGAACAGGATCTGGTCGTAGTGATTGGGGTAGGTCAGCAGCTCGTTGTGGTTGAGCTTGCAGATGAACGGGATCCGGTGCGCGTGGCGGCGGGCGACCGAGCCGAGGACGCCAAAGGTGGACGCGACAGCGTTGCATCCGCCCTCGATCGCCAGCTCGACGATCTTGCCGCCGTCGAAGTAGATCGGGTTGGGCGCGAACGAAGCGCCAGCGGTGTGCTCGATGCCCTGGTCGACGGGGAGGATCGAGAGGTAGCCGGTGCCGGCCAGGCGGCCGTGGTCCAGCAGGGATTCGATGCTGCGGAGCACCCGCGTCGGCCGGTCGCTGTCCTTCCACACCCGGTCGACGAAGTCGCCGCCCGGAAGGTGGAGCTGGTCCTTGGCGATGGTCTGGCACTTGTGCTCGAGCAGGTCCCGGGCGTCGGCACCCAGCACTTCTTCTATCTTTTCTAGGGATCCGCGGGTAACTGTTGCCATCATTGCCTCTTACACATTTGATTAGCGCGTCACGCGAGGACGCGAACTCGCATCCGTCACTTTATAGTGCGCCGATATGACCCAGCGGGCGAGCGATCTTCTTGCCGAGGTGGCGGACCGGCTCTCCAGTGACGCGCAGGAGAGCGGGATGGTGGTCGCGGAAGCCGTCCGGGCGATCGAGCCGGAGCTCCTCCAGGGGTACAAGGACGGCTCTCTCGACGAGCTGACCAAGATGTCGGTCGGCTTCCTCCAGGCGCTGTTCCGTTCCCTCCGCCTCGATTCCAAGATCCCGTGGCCCGAGTACTACACCCAGGCCCGGGAGTTCGCCCGCCGCTACGCGGAGAAGGGCGTCCCCCTGGAGTCCCTGATGGAGGGCCTGGCGGTGTTCCGCCGCACCGTTGTGGCCAGGGTCACCGAGGGCCTGGGCGAGAGCCCCTACGCCGACGAGGTCCTGCTCCTCGCCCAGAGCCGCCTGGGCGACGTCGTCGAGCACTTGAACTCGAGCTTCATCCGCGGCCACCTCGACTACACGGAGAGCAAGCACCGCGCTCGCCAGACCGAGCTCCACGGCCTCTATCACATCGCCAGCGCGCTCGGCCGTTCGCTCGACGTCAACGAGATCGCGGAGGTCGGCCTGCGCGAGACGCTCAAGGTCCTCGGCCTCCAGGCCGGTGCGGTCTGGGTGCGCGAGGGCGCGCGGCTCAAGCTCGCCAAGACCATCGGCATGCAGCCGGGTGAGGAGGAGGAGTTCGCGCAGACCGGCTGGTCCGGCCTGAGCAGGGTCGTCGAGATCTCCTCCGGTCCCGCCGAGTCGCGTGTCGACAGGGTGGCGGGAGAGTGGAGCGCCATCCGCGCGGAGCTCCGCACCAAGGGTGTGCTCCTGGGTGCGATGACCGTGGCGACCCGGCTGCCGCGGACTTTCGAGCCCAGCGACCTCGAGTTCGTGGCGGCCGTGGCCGACCACATCGCCGTCTCGCTCGACCGCGCGCGCCAGCACACCAAGGAAGCTCGCACCGACTACCTGACGGGGCTCGCCAACCGCCCGGAGTTCGAGCGGGCGATCGACCGCGCCGTCGCGTCCGCGGATCGGCACAAGCGCCGGCTGGCGCTGATGATGATCGACCTCGACAACCTCAAGGAGATCAACGACACGTATGGGCACCACGTCGGCGACGAGGCCATCCGCGTCCTCGCCGCCGAGCTGCAGCGCGCCGTCCGTGCCACCGACACATGCGGCCGGCTGGGTGGCGACGAGTTCGGCGTGGCCATGCCCGACGCCGACGAGCGCGACGCGCGCGAGGTCGGGGTCCGCGTCCGCGAGGCCCTCGAGCACCTCAACCGCACGGCCAAGCTGCCGGTCCCGGTCGAGTTCAGCATCGGCATCACCGCCTGGCGGCAGGGCCTCGACTGGCAGGCGATGTACCAGTCGGCCGACAAGGCGCTCTACGTCGACAAGCGCCGGCGCCACGCGGCCAAGAAGCGGCTTGACACCCGAGTCAAAGCCAGCACCTCCTGACGGAGCCGTTCTCCCCGCTTCCTTCTTCGAGCGAGACACGCGCGTCGTCGCGCGCGACCTCCTCGACAAGGTGCTGGTGCGCGAGATCGACGGCGAGGTCCGTTGGGGCCGGCTGGTGGAGGTCGAGGCGTACCTGGGGCCAGACGACCTGGCCGCCCACTCGAAGGGAGGACGCCGCACCGCACGCACCGAGGTGATGTTCGGCGCGCCGGGCCATGCCTACGTCTACTTCACCTACGGCATGCACTGGTGCCTCAACTTCGTGACCCGTGAGGCGGGAGTGCCGCAGGCGGTGCTGGTGCGCGCGCTCGAGCCAGGGCCGGGCGTGGGTCGCTGCGCCGGTCCGGGGCTCGTCACGCGCGCGCTGGGTATCGACCGTGCGCTCAACGGCGCTGCGCTGCGACCTCCCGACCTCTATGTCGTCGACGACGGCGCATCACGTCGCCGCGTCTTCGTCACGCCGAGGATCGGGGTCCAGGGCACCGGCCGGTGGGAGAACCGGCTGCTCCGCTACGTCGTGGACTCGCCGGCTCTATCGCGGCCAGTCAGGCGGAAACGGGTCCGGGCGCTCTAGGCGCTCCCAGTCGGCGCGCACCGGCGCGAATGCATCGACCGCGGTGCAGCCGTCCGGTCCGGCGACCGCGTCGTGCGGCACGTTGCTCGGGATCTCGTACGTGTCACCCGCGCCGAGCTCGCGCTTCTCACCCCCGACGGTGAAGACCATCGAACCCTGGAGGATGAAACCGAGCTGCTCGTTCTCGTGGCGGTGCTCGCTGACCCTGCTGTTGGGCTTCAGGTCGACGACCGCCAGGGTCATGCGCCGGCCGTTGACCACACGCGCGAACACTCCGTCGGCCACCTGGTGGGGACGCAGCCCGGCGAGCGGCCGGAAGGTGTCACTCAACTTCGCGGTCGATGATCGTCGCCGTGCCCAGGCCGCCGCCGCAGCACATGGTCTCCAGGCCGTAACGCCCGTCGCGGCGCTCGAGCTCGTAGAGCAGGCGGGTCATCAGGATCGCGCCTGACGCGCCCAGCGGGTGCCCCACCGCGATGGCCCCGCCGTTGACGTTGGTCCTGGCCAGGTCCGCGCCCGTTTCCTTCTGCCAGGCCAGCACCACCGACGCGAACGCCTCGTTGACCTCGAACAGGTCGATGCTGCTGAGCTCCAGGCCCGCGCGCTTGAGGACGGCCGCGGTCCCGGGGATCGGTCCCTCGAGCATCAGCACCGGGTCGGTGCCGACGACCGCCATCGCGCGGATCCGGGCGCGCGGCCTGAGGCCGAGCTCCTTTGCCTTCTCGAGCGACATCAGAAGCACGGCCGCCGCGCCGTCCGAGATCTGGCTCGAGTTCCCGGCGGTGATCGAGTGCTCGGGGTTGAACGCCGGCTGCAGCGCCGAGGTCGCCTCGTAGCTCGCCGTCGCCCTGATCCCCTCGTCCCGCGCGAAGACCTCATTTTGGCCGTTGGAGATGTCGACCGGAAGGATCTGGGTCTTGAAGTTGCCCTTCTCCGTGGCGTCGTGCGCGCGATGGTGGCTCTCGACGCTGAACTCGTCCATCGCCTGCCTCGAGATGCCGTACTTGCGCGCCATGAGCTCGGCCGAGATTCCCTGCGGGACCAGGTCGTAAAGCTCCATCAGCTCGGGTGGAAATGGACTACCCGGCTGGATCGCGTTCGAACCCATGGGTACGCGGGTCATGGACTCGACCCCCCCGGCGATGGTGATGTCGCAGACCCCTGACTGGATGAGGCTGGCCGCGAAATGCACGGCCTGCTGGCTCGAGCCGCACTGCCGATCCACCGTCGTCGCCGGCGTCGTCACCGGGAACCCCGCGGTGAGCCACGCGTTGCGTCCGACGTTGAGGCTCTGCTCGCCGGCCTGGCTGACGCAGCCGAAGACCACGTCGTCGACCTGGCCGGGCTCGATGCCGGCCCGAGCGACCAGCTCTTTCAGGACCAGGGACCCGAGGACGACCGGATGGACGTCCTTGAGCTTTCCGTTGCGACGACCGATAGGTGTACGGACGGCCTCGACGATGACTGCTTCACGCATAGCTCAAAGGTGCCTCCTCTAACGACTCCGACATCGCTGTGTCAAGCCACCGAGATTTGCCTGGCGGTTCGATGTTTTTCATTGTTGACGTGCTCTTAGGCGCCTGTTAACTTTCGCGTCGCCCCAAGCGGCTGAGTACGGTAAACCTGAGGATACCGAACGTCGAGTAGGTGGAAGGTCCGGAGCAATCCGGGATGGAAACCGAAAAACGCATAGGGGACTTCAGGGTAAACAGGAAGGTCTCTTGGGGCATTTACTTTTCCCCAGAACCTCCACACGGTCGTCTCAATTCAAAATGCCCCCTTTCGAAGCCTTTGCGCAGGCTTTGTCCACAGCATCGGCATCGAACTTCGCACCCCTTTTGCGCAGCTTGTCGACACCCTCCGCAAGGCGCGCAACCGGGTCTGGGTCCTCGTAGCGAAGCCAGCGGTACGCCGCCGGCCGCGACGCGCCGGGATGGACCGACTGGTAGCCACGGACCACGATCTCTTCCACGTCCTTTAACAGTCCTGTCGCCAGCAGGTCGTCGAATCCCTGCGCGGCCATGCTGTGCAGAAGCCGGGCCAGGAGCCGCGCGGGGGGTGTGCTCAGGCGACCGGGGTCGGCAGGTCGTACACGCTCGCCCGCAGCGTGCAGACGAAGGGCAGGTTGCGGTAGAGCTCGCGGTAGTCCAGGCCGTAACCCACGACGTAGTCGTTGGGGATCTGGAAGCCGACATAGCGCACCGGCGCCTTGACCAGCCGGCGGAGAGGCCGGTCGAGAAGGGTCACCACCTCCAGCGACGCAGGCCGGCGCCGCCGCAGCTCGGTCAAGACGTAGTCGATGGTGAAGCCCGTGTTGACGATGTCCTCGACCAGGAGCACATGGCGCCCCTCGATCGGGTAGTCGATGTCGCGCGCGATCCGCACCCGCTCCGAGGGCTGGGCGCCGGCGAAGCGGTGAAGGTCCAGGTAGTCGATCACGAACGGGACCTTGATCTGGCGAGCCAGGTCGGCCAGAAAGAATGTGATGCCCTTGAGCACGCCGACGAGGACCAGCGACTGGCCGCCGTAATCGCGCGAGATCTTGCGCCCCAGCGCACGCAGCCGCGTCTCGAGCTCGACGGGCGAGATCAGGATCTCGCCCACGTCCTCCTTGCGCAGATGCTGGACTTCGAGCGCGCCGTACCCGGCCTTGGCGAGCAGCTGCTGGTAGTCCTTGCGGTACAGCAGCCGGACGTTGAGCTCCGGGTACAGCTCGCGCACCAGGCGCAGCTTGCGGTTCTTGGGCGTGACCAGCGACTGCTTCATGGTCGTGAGCTCGATGTAGAGGTCGTGCTCGGGCAGGTAGAAATCGGGCGTGAACATCTCGGCCACCCGGGTGTCCTCCCAGGCGATCGGGAAGGACACCGGCTCGTAGTGCCACCGGATGCGGTAGTAGTCGAGAAAGCGCGCGAACTCCTGCTCCGAGGGGTGGGCGAACTCGATGCGCGAGTGAGCCGGGCCTGTGCGGCGGACCAGGCGCGAGCGCTGCCTGACCGGGCGGCGCCATTTCTGCGGGATCGAAGTTGAGACGGACGACGCCAAAGAGTTCGTCCTGATTGTACCCTCGGAACCAGAGGTGCTCGAGGTACCCGGGTGAGCACACCGGCGCAGAAGATGGTCGCCGAGCAGCTGCGTCCGCACGGCGTGACCGACGAGCGCGTGCTCGAGGCGATGGCGTCGGTCCCTCGTGAGGAGTTCCTCTCGCCGCGCATGCGGCGTCACGCCTATGAAGACCGCGCGCTCGCGATCGAATGCGGCCAGACCATCTCCCAGCCGCTGGTCGTGGCGTTGATGATCCAGGCGGCGGCGCCGGCGCCCCAGGACGTCGCGCTCGAAGTCGGCACCGGTTCGGGGTACGCGGCGGCGGTTCTGAGCCGGCTGTGCCGCGAGGTCATCACCATCGAGCGAGAGCCCGCGCTGGCCGAGCACGCCTCGGAGACCCTGCGCCGGCTGGGCTTCGGCAACGTCGAGGTTGCCGTCGGCGACGGCAGCGCGGGCTGGCCGGCGAGAGCGCCTTACCAGGTGATCATGGTCGCCGCCGCCGCGCGCGGGGTGCCCCCCGCGCTGATCGACCAGCTGACGGACGGCGGCCGCATGGTCATCCCCGTCGCCACCTCACCCGAAGAGCCGCAGGACCTCCGCGTGTACCTGCGGCGTGGCCAGGACGTCAGCTACCGATCCCTGTTCCCGGTCCTGTTCGTGCCCTTACGGACTGGGTGAAGGGCTGGCCGTGGCCGGCGTGTTCGGGCCGCCGGTCAGCGCCTGCAGCTGCTTCAGGATCGCGCCGACCTGGGTCATCTCACTGGCGTACGTGGTGAGGTCGCCCCGCTTGAGCGCGTCGTAGGCGGCGTTGTAGTGCTGGTTGGCCTGGGCCACCAGGCTCTGGATCTGCGCGACCTGCTGCGCCGTGTACGTGGACGGCGGAGGCTGGTTGGACGTGGGCGGCGGCGCCGCGCCGACGAGCTGCTGGATCGCGTCCTGCAGCGTGTTGGCGTATACGACCGAATCCTGGTCGACCAGGATCACCTTCTTGAGCTCGGGGATGCCGGTTGCCGTGGTGGCCCGCAGGTAGACCGGCTCGAAGTAGAGGAACGAGTTCCCGATCGGCACCACCAGCAGGTTGCCCTGCTGCACCTGCGACCCGGTGCTGTGCAGCAGCGTGAAGTCGCGGGAGATGGTCGGGTCCTGGTTGATCCGGCTCGCGACCTGCTGCGGCCCGAAGATGACCCGGTCCTTGGGCAGGACGTAGGAGACGTACTCCCCGTAATGCGAGCCGTCGCTGCGGGCGGCCAGCCAGGACACGAGGTTGGTCTTGTTGTGCGGGGTGAACGGCATGATGAGCAGGAACTCCGGGGTCTGCTCGCCAGGCAGGCGGAACAGGACGTAGTAAGGCTGGACCGGCAGCGGCTGGCTGCCGGGCGAGGTCTGGGCGGTGGGGACGTCCCATGCGTCCTCCTGGGTGAAGAAGACGTGCGGGTCGCTCATGTGGTAGATCGCGTAGACGGCGACCTGGACGCTGAACATGTCCTCGGGGACGCGGATGTGTGCCCGAATGCCCGCGGGCATCGAGTCGATGGGCTTGAAGAGCGCCGGGAAAGTTGCCTCGTACGCCTTGATCAGCGGGTCCTTCGGTTCCACGACATAGAAGGTGGGCGTCCCGTCGTAGGCGTCGATCACGACCTTCACCGAGTTGCGGATGTAGTTGATCGTGTCGTTCCCGAACGGCTGGCTCTGGGAGTATGGGTACGTCGATGCGGTCGTGTACGCGTCCATGATCCAGTAGAGCTTTCCGTCGACCACCGTGATGTACGGGTCGTGGTCGAAGGTCAGGAACGGCGCGAGCTCCTGAGCTCGGTCGCGGATGTTGCGCCGGTAGAGCATCAGGGTCTTGTCGGTGACCTGGCCGGAGACGAGCAGGCTGAAGTCGCCGAGCTTGAGCGACCACAGTGCCCGGTTGAGCGCGTTCATCGGGACGCCGTGCGTGCCTTTGTAGTTGGTGAACACGTCCTTGCCGCCCTGCGGGTAGTCGAACTCCTGCGTGCTGGAAGGAGCGAGGCAGTAGTCCCCGTTGGGCACGTTCCTCTCCCCGAAGTAGATCGCCGGCTGCGTCACCGAAACCGCTCCGATCGGCGGGACGTCATGGATGGTGTAGTCGGGCAGCCCCTCGCCGACCACCGCGTTGACGGGGCTCGCGGCCACGCCGTAACCGTGGGTGTACCCGAGGCGCTGGTTCACCCAGTTCTGGGCGGAATCGGGGAGCCGTAAAAGGTCGAACTCGCGGGCGCTGATCTCCAGCTGCTGGTACTGGCCCTTGATCACGTAGCGGTCGAGGTCGATGTCGTTGAACGTGTAGTACGTGCGCAGCGATTGCTGCTGCTGATACGTGTCCTTCAGCGGCCCGTAGTCCCACAGGCGCAGGTTGTTCACCGTGACCTGGTCGTTCTGGACGTCTTTCAGGGTCAGCGGCTGGTCGCCGGTGAAGCTCGTGCTGCCGGTGACGTCGGAGAGCCCATACGCCTCGCGGGTGAAGTCGATGCTGCGGGCGATGAAGGGAAGCTCGTAGGTCCCCGCATTCGGCCCGGTCGACACGCCCTGCACCAGGCTGGGATAGACCTGTCCCGCGATCGCGATCAGGATCCAGGCGCCCGCCGCGATGACCGGGATCCAGAGGCGGCGCAGCCACGCGTTGGCGAGCAGCGCGCCGGCGAGCACGATTCCGGCCCCGGCCTGGAACGTGTAGAGGGGCAGCCTCGCGTTCACGTCGGTGTACGCGGCCCCGTAGACGATGCTGTTGTGGGCGTACAGGAGGTCGTAGCGGCCGAACCACGCCGCGACTGAAAGCGCGACCGCGAAGCCGGCGACCAGGACGGAGATGTGGGAGAGCGCCTGCGGCGTGAGGCGGAAGTCGAAGCTGTCACCGCGCCAGGAGTAGAGGGCCGCGACGAGCAGGATCGCCATGAAGGCGAGGGCCAAAGACCAGTTGGTCGCGTTGTGGACGAAGGGAAGAGTCAGCAGATAGAAGGACACGTCCTGGCCCAGGACGGGATCGGTCGTGCCCGTCGGCGACGAGTGCAGGAAGAGAGCGACCGACTGCCACTGGGTGGCCGCGCCCGCGGAGAGGATGGCGGCGATGACCGCGGCTGCGCCCAGGGTGACCCAGCCGGCGGGGCTGCGCACGGCCGAGCGGCGGATGCCGACCGCGCGCAGCGGGCCTCCCGAGCGGATGCGCAGGGCGATCGCGACATTGACGCCGAGGTAGAGCAGCGCGAGGACGAAGCTCCCGAGCGCGATCGACCACTCGAGGCCCAGGCGTGTCAGGTACACGTCGCGCAGGCCGAGAGAGTCGTACCACTCGACCTCCGTGAAGAACGAGATGATCGGGCTCGCGGCGATGAAGACCAGGATCGCCAGGGCGAAGAACGCGACGCCGCCCCAGAAGCGGCGCGGGATCTGCGGCGCTCGAAACTCTCGGGCTGCGCCTTGGGGACCGCCGCGCTCGAACGGGTCGAAGGGCCGGTAACGGCGGGACACTGCGAGAAACTCTAGACGGACTCCAGAGCGCGGTCGTCAGCCGAAAAGTCATCCTCCGCGTCGGGCGGTGGATTGGCCAGGTGCCAGCGCACAGTGGTGCGCAGAGTCTCGAATGGGTCGGAGGTCGTCCAGCCGAGCAAGGACCGCGCCCGCTGCGCGCTCGCCGCGATGTGCTGGCTCATGTTGCCCGTGAACTTCAGGTCCTCAGGGAGCAGCTCGTCGGGGACGCGCACCAGGTCCGCGTCCGACTCCGCCGCCTCGAGGATCATGCGCGACCACATGCGCATCGAGTACGAACGGTCCTCGCAGATGTTCATCACCTGGCCCGCGACGGGCTTCCGCAGCGCGAGACGGACCGCGCCGCCGACGTCGCGCACGTAGGCGCGGCAGGTCAGCCACGTGCCTGCGCCGAACGGGATCCGCTTTCGGCCTGCGCGCAGCCGGCGCAGCAGGAACTCCTCGCGCCGCTGGTAGTCGTGCTCGCCGTAGACCATCGGCAGCCGCAGGACGGTGGCGCCGCGTGGAAGGTAGACGTCCTCCACGTCGAGCTTGTCGTAGTCGTCCATGCCCGGCATCTTGCCGCGGTATGGATAGCGCTCAGGCCGGACGGGCGACCCTTCGTCGAGGGGCACCGGGTCGGTCTCCGCCTCGTTGTTCAGCGCGCCGAACGCCCGGTAGACGTCGACGCTGGAGATCACGACCCAGCGCTTCACGTCCGGGAGCGCCTCCAGCGCCAGCTCGGCGTCACGGCGCGTAAGCGCGCGGCAGTCGATCGCGGCCTCCGGCGCAAACGCATCGAGTGCGGCTCGATGACTCGCCAGGTCGGCGCGCTCGCAGTGAAGGTGCCCGACCTGGGGCATGTCCCCAGGCTCGAGCACACCCCGATGCACGACCAGCACCTCGTCGCCCGCCGCGGCGAGCTCCTCGACGGCGGCGCGGCCGATGAAGCGCGTGCCGCCCAGAACGACGACTTTCAGACGGGGGCCCTCAGGCTTTCTCTTTGCCCGCCGGGGCCTTCGTCTTCTCGGCCGCCGGCGTCGGGGCGAAGTTCGGGTTCTTCTCGACGATCAGGTCGACCAGGCCCCACTCGCGCGCCTGCTCGGGCGTCATGAAGAAGTCGCGCTCCATCGCCCGCTCGACGTCCTCGAGCTGGCGCTTGCAGTGCTTGGCGTAGATGCGCGCCACCTGCTCGCGCTGGCGGAGGATCTCCTGGGCGTGGATCTGGATGTCGGACGCCTGTCCCTGGATGCCCTGCGTGAAGGGCTGGTGGATGAGGATCTGCGCGTGCGGCAGCGACATGCGCATCCCGGGGTCGCCGCCGGCGAGCAGGATCGACGCACCGCTGGCCGCGAGGCCGGTGCAGAGGGTGGCGACCTTCGGACCTACGTACTGCATCGCGTCGTAGATCGAGAGGGCCGCGGTCAGCGACCCGCCCGGGCTGTTGATGTAGATCTGGATGTCGCGGTCGGGCGACTCGTTCTCGAGGAACAGGAGCTGCGCGGTGACGGTGGTCGCCATGTCGTCGTCGATGACGCCGCGGACGAAGATCACGCCGTCGCGGAGGAGCCGGGAGTAGATGTCGTAGGCGCGCTCCCCGCGTCCATCGTTGGTGATCACGGTTGGAATGAGGTGCATCTTCTCTTTCGCTCCTATCTCCTGGGCAAAAAGCCGATCCGGTCCTTCGGTTTCGGCGGTGGGTTCGCCATCGCAAGGTACGCGCTGAAGTCGGCCACGCTGCGCAGCGCTTCTAACGGTAGCGAGGCAGTGGCCAGGCGTAGCTTGACCGGCGGATCCTCCGGCCACGCGCGCTGGTCGGGCTCGACACCGAGCTGCCGCGCAAGCTCGGCGTAGATCTCCGCCGGCGGGATGCCCAGCGCGTGCGCGACCGCGACCAGGCGCTCGGTCGAGACCTCCTTCCGGCCGCGCTCGACCTCGGAGAGGTGGGCGGGCGAAAGGCCGGCCTCGGCGGCGATCTCGCTCAGGGTCCGGCGGGCCGCCTCGCGTCGCGCGCGGAGCACGGACCCGAGAACAAGCCTGATGGCCTGGGCAGTTTCGCTGTGAGCGAAATCCATCTGTCTAGGGCAAACGATACGACGAACCGGCTGCCGGCGCGCGCCGGCGCTCGAGCTCGCGCCGGAGGCTCTCCTGGCCGCGGGCCATCGCCCAGCGGTGGTTGGCCGCGAAGATCGGCCGGAAGACCAACGTGCCGTAGCGCAGTAGGGGCTTCTCCGCCGAGATGCGCCAGTCATAGGTGACGTCGACGAACTCGCCGTCCTGCCCGAGAGACCACACGCCCGTGCCCTCGAAGTCGCCGTGGGCGACGAGCCGGAAGCCATGAGGTGGCGTGGAGTCGGTGACGGTGAAGTTCCAGCGCAGGGTGTACGGAAGCCGGCCTCTGGTGTGGACGCCGATGACGCGCCCCCTTCCCGTGACGGGATCGGCCGGCTCCAGCTCCCTCACGTCGAGGTAGACCGACGGCCACCATCGCGCAAGGCCGAGCGGCTCCGAGAGGACGTCGAACACCTCCTGGGCGGTTGCCTTCAGCCGCCAGTGCGTGAGGAAGGCGTACTCGGGGGCGCCGGCCACTAAGCGTCCTTGAGGTTGGTGGGGTCGAGCAGCTCCTGCTTGGGCCGTTCGATCTTCTGGCGCGAGCGCATGATCTCGATCAGCTTCTTGCGGCCCTTCGGCGGCCCGATCATGATCGCGCCCACCAGCCGGTCGTCCTTGAAGAAGAGCTTGCGGTAGAACTTCTCCTCGAAGCTGAAGGTGCGGACCGACTCGAGCCCCGGCTGCACGTCGGGCGTGACGCCCATGACCGCCAGCGTCGAGCCGAACATCGTCGTCGTGTACGTCGGCACGTCGAAGAAATCCTCGTCCGCGCCGGCCATGTTGCGGGCCGCGACCCTGCCGTGCGCCTCGGCGTTGTCCCACGTCCCCATCTGGTTGTGCCGTTCGACCATCAGGTCGTAGAAGACGGCGATGTCGCCCGCGGCGTACGCATCAGGCGCCGAGGTGCGCAGCTTGGAGTCGGTGACGATGCCCTTGTTCAACTCCAGCCCGTCGCGCACGGGCTCCGTGTAGTAGTCGAGGCCCACACCGTAGGTCAGGAGGTCGAAGTCCACCTTTTCTCCGTTGACGGTCTCGGCGATGTAGCGGCCGTTGCTGCGGCTGAACTTCTGCACCTCATCGGAGGTGATGAACCGCACGCCCTGCTCTTCCCCGAGCTGGTGGCACAGCCTGCCCCCTTCCTCGTCGAGGACGTAGCGAAGAAACCACGGTCCTCGCATGATCCACGTCACCTGTGCCTTGTGGCGAAAGCTCACGCCCTCCGCGAGCTCATAGCCGATGAAGCTTCCACCCATCACGAGCACCCGCTGCGATGCGTCCGCCTTCTCGATGATCGCGTCGGTGTCGTCGAGCGTCTGAAACCCGATGCAAGCCGAGACCTCGGCGGAACCCTGCCACGGCGGAGGCTTCGGACGGCCGCCGGTCGCGACCAGGATCGCGTCGTACTCGAGCTCCTGCCCCCGGTTGGTGTGGACAACCTTGTCGCGCACATTCACCTCGGTCGCCCAGGTCTCGAAGTGGATCTCTATGTTCTGCGCGGCCGATTGCTCGGCCGTGCGCATGAAAACCTTCTCCCGGCGCACCTGGCCGCGCAGGTAACGCGGCAGCGCGACTCGGTTGTAGAGCGGGTGCCGTTCCGCGGCCACGATGACGATCGAGGCGTCGGCGTCCGCCTTGCGCAGGTCTTCCGCGCAGGTCTGCCCGGCGATGCCGTTCCCGAGGATGACGTAGCGGCGGGTCAACTACAGGGTGAGGGCGTAGATGTAGGCGCTGCGTTCGGCATCCGCGAAATCGTATCCGCTGGCCCGCAGGTCATCTTCCGCCGGGTGACCCGGCGGAAGGTTGACGGTCACGTGCTTGAGCCCGTCGGCGTCGGCTTCGAACCGCAGGGCCAGCAGCACTTCGCGAAGGGCACCGCCCGACCCCGCGAGCAATGAGACAGCGACGTTCTGGCCCCACGGTTCGCGCAGCAGCGCGAGGGCGCGGCCGCCCGGCCCCACCCTCACGAGGCCTTCGCGCGCAAGCCGCTCCAGCTCGTGCGCGTCGAGGTCGCGAGCGCCGTTCATGTCGGGACAGATGCCGCCGTACAGCTCGATGCCCTTGCTCGCCGAGGCCATCGACCACAGCCGCGGCGCCTCCGACGGGTCGGGGATTCGGGAAGGCTCGCCGCCCTCGACCCGGAGGCCACGCCACCATCGCATCTCGACCAGGCGCCGGAAGCCGGCCGATTCGAACAGCTCGACCGCGGGCCGATCTCTTGTCGCGAGGCGCATCTCCCGGAATCCCTGCTGCCGCGCCTCTTCCACGGCCGCGTCGAGCATCGCCCGCGCGATGCCTCGACGGCGATGCGTGCTCGCCACGCGCAGGCCCTCGTACCAGACCAGACCCGGAGCGTAGGGCCTGATCCGCTGCACGGCGACCACCTCGCCATCGATCTCGGCCGCCTGAAACTCCGCGCCGGCGTCCGAGACCCAGCGGTCGAAGACGCGCGGGATGTAGTCGCGGCCCTCCCACACGTCCTTGGTGATCTCGAGAATCCGCGCTTCGTCCGCCGGCCGCACCGGCCTCACGGTCAGCTCGTCCGTGGTTTCCAATGCGCGACCCCCGAAAGCGCGACGCCTCCGTCGAAGACCAGATCCGTACCGTCCCGCTTCAAGAGCTCCTCCATGATGGCGCGCGCCCCTTCTTCGTCCCAACCCTGACCGAAGAGCGCTCGGCTGTCGGCAAGCGCTTCTTCCATGCTCGTGTATCGGGTCATGATCGGGTAGCGGATGAAGTCCACGTCGGGTGCGACGCCGACCTGGAGGAGGAGCATGAAGAGCTCGCTGAACCTCGGCAGCCTCGCACCCAGGCCACCCAGCAGACGCCGGCGGATCTCGGCCGCCGGGTGCGGCAGGTCGGTTTCGCGCATCATCACGAAGACTCGCTCTCTCGCGGCCTTTTCCATCTTCTCGAGGAAGGGAACGGGGTCGGCGACGCCGTACATCACATGACTGCAGATGACAAGGTCAGCCGGCGCCACATCCGCGTCCTCCCAGGTGCTGGCGATCACGGTCATGTTCTCTCGCGGCGGGATGTGCGAGCGCATGCCGTCAGACGGCTCGATGGCGGTGACCCACTCCAGGCGCTCGGCCAGGGGGGTGGCGTGGCGGCCCGTGCCGGCGCCGATGTCGATCAAGGTGGTCCGCGGCGAGAAATACGGTTCGAGGACGGCCAGGAACTCATCGACCCGGAGCTGGGTCGAGCGCGCGTAGCTGGAGGCACGGCGGTCCCAGTAACCCGGGTCGGCGTGTCCCGACGTCAGGGATTCGCGCTTCTCGACGATCTGCTTCCAGCGGGCGATCCAGTCGATCTCGTCCATCTGCATTTCGCCGCCGGTTTTTAACACAGCTGGGGACAAGCCGGGGACAACTCCTACTACAGGGCCAATAGGTTGTAGACAACGCCCCGCGGGACACCAGATTTTGATGAGAGAGAATAGAGCCGTGACGGAGTTCGCCGAGGCGGAATCAACGCTCCTGGAACAGTACTTCACGAACCTCGACCGGCCCGTGTTTGCGTTGCGCAACCTGCCCGAGGTGGTCAAGGGGGCGCTGTTCTCTCGCTACTCGAGAACCGAGAAAAGCCTCCGGCGGGTGCTCCTGGAGGAGTTCATCAACCAGCCCGAGTCGGGCTTCGGGCACCTGGCCGGCGCTGCCGCAGCGTCCGAGGACGACATGGTCGCCATCAGGCGGGCCGAGGAGTTCTATGAGCGGGTGCTCGTCGGATACGGCGACGACTCGGTGGCCGAGCTCGCCGGGGCACACGTGGCGGTGGAGCAGACGTCCACGCTGGCGGCCAAAGCCCTCGAGGACAGCCGGATCGGCATCTCGCCCCTGGAAAAGTCGACCCGCTACGTGCGCTTCGACCGGCCCGGCCCCGACGGCCGCCATCTCTATCACCGAGGCGCTGAGCTCGTCCATCCCGACTACGAGCCTGCCGCCGACGCGCTGTTCGCGACCTACAGCCGCCTGGTCGAGCCGGCGACCAGCGCGATCCGGGAGAAGTTTCCACAGGAACCGGGCGAGACCGACCGGGCCTGGAAGTCGGCGACCCGAGCCAAAGCCCTTGACCTCCTTCGTGGCCTCCTGCCCGCGGGCACGCTGACCAACCTGGGGTTGTTCGGCAACGGGCGGGCCTTCGAGTACCTGATCACGAAGCTGGCCGCTCATGAGCTGCCTGAGTGCAGGGCCCTGGCGGGCGACCTCCACCGCGAGCTGTCCCTGGTGATCCCCGCGTTCGTCCGGAGGGCGCTCGATGACCGCTACGGCAAGCCGGCCGCCGAGCGCATGGCCGAGACCCGGGTGGAGACGGCTCGGCTGGCGCGGCAAATCGGTCCCGGGTCATCCCCGCCGTCGGTCAGGCTTGTCGAGTTCGACCCGGACGCCGAGCGGAAGGTGGTCGCGGCCGCCCTGTTCCCTTATTCGGATGCTCCCCTGGACCAGCAGGCCGGTGACGCCGGCGTGGTCCTCGAGGCCCTGCTCGCCGGCCGGGCCAACCGGCGCCAGCGCGCCCCCCGGGCGCTCGAACACGCCGAGTACGCGTTCGAGATCACCGCCAACTTCGCGGCCTATCGGGACCTTCATCGCCATCGCATGCTGACCCAGGACAGGCAGCTCCTCGGCACCTCGCTGGGCTTTGACAGCCCGCCCGGCCTGGCCGAGCTCGGCATGGCGGGCGACTTCGAGCGGGCGATCGAGGCCGCGGCCGCGGCGCACGGCAAGCTCGAGCGCGACCTCGGCCGAGCGCTCGCCCAGTACGTCGTGCCCCTGGCCTTCCACGTGCGCTGGTACTTCCGTGCCAACCTCCGCGAGGTCTACCACCTGTGCGAGCTCCGGACGACCCCGCAGGGCCACCCGGACTACCGGTGGGTTGCTCAGGAGATGTTCCGTCGGGTCCAGGAGGTCCACCCGCGGCTGGCGAGCTACGCGCGCTTCGTCGACCTGGGCGAGCGGGACGAGCTGGAGCGCCGGGCGTCGGAGAAGCGGATCGACGAGAAGCTGTCCGCGCTCCAGCACACCAAGTCCGAATTCCCCGCGTGAAGTTGTGACCAAAACCTTAAAAAAGCCCCTGGATTGCGATAGCATCTTCGGGCAAAGCGGAGGAGGGTATGGACATGATCGATCGCGGCCCAGAACGCCGCAACGGGGACAGGCGTTCGGGCGGGGACAGGCGTTACGGTGAGCGCCGCAGCACGGACCGGGCGGCCGCCAACCGGCGCATCCTGTATCCCTTCGACCGCCGGATCGCTGAGCGCCGGTTCGTCGAGCGCCGCGGCGTCTGGCCCCAAGCGGAAACGCTGGCCTACTAGCCCCACCGCGCCTCCTCATCCCCCAGCGCTGCGCTGGCGGCCATCAGGGTTTTTCCTCATTCGATGACCCGCCAGGCCCTGATCGTGCACGGCGGCGCCGGGCCTGTGCCGGAGAGCGAGCGCGCCGCGCGCCAGGCCGCCGTCGAGCGGGCGCGCGACGCCGGCTGGAGCCAGATCGGGGCCGGGGCCCTTGCCGCCGCGGTCGCCGCCGTCCGCCACATGGAAGACGAGCCGCTGCTCAACGCCGGCATCGGCGCCTGCCTCAATACGGACGGTGAGGTCGAGCTGGACGCGGGTGTGATGGAGGGCGGGGGCCTGCGCGTCGGCGGCGCGGCGTGCCTTCGGGATGTGCGGCATCCGATCGACCTTGCGGTCGCGGTGATGGAGGACGGCCGCCACGTGCTCCTGGCGGCGGCCGGCGCGTCGAGGTTCGCGCGCGACCATGGACTCGAGATGGCGGACCCGGCCATCTTCATCACCGACCGCAAGCGTCAGCGGTTGCTCGAGGGCGCGGACACCGTCGGCGCGGTGGCGCGCGACGCCGAAGGACACGTCGCGGTGGCCGTCTCGACAGGCGGCCGGACGGGCAAGCTGCCGGGAAGGATCGGCGATTCGCCGATCGCCGGCGCCGGCTTCTACGCCGACGACCGCTTCGGCGCGGTGTGCGGCACGGGCCTGGGCGAGGCCTTCATCCGCCTCGGGCTGGCGCGGCTCATGGTGGTCGAGCTCCAGCACGGCATGGACCCGGGGTCTGTAGCGCAGGGCGCGGTCGACCACCTGGGCAAGGCTTTGGGGGCTGCCGGCGGAGTGATCGTCATCGGTCGCGAAGGCCCGCCACACGCGGCTTTCAACACCCCGGCGATGCCGTGGGCGATGGCGGAGTGAGCGACTCGGGCAACGCGGGCGAGCTCGTCGCGCTGGCCCTTGAACGCGCGGGCGTCAGTCACCTTTTCACTCTCAACGGCGGCCATATCTGGCCAGTCCTGACGGGCGCGGCGGAGCACGGCATACGCGTCGTCGACGTCCGGCACGAGCAGTCGGCTGCGTTCGCCGCCGAGGGCTGGTCCAAGGTGACGCGCGAGTGTGGCGTCGCTGCGGTGACCGCCGGGCCGGGCGTGACCAACTCCGCCTCAGCCCTCGCCCAGGCGCATGGAAACGACAGCCCGATGTTCGTGATCGGCGGGCGCGCGCCGGTGGCCCGGTGGGGCATGGGGTCGCTGCAGGAGATGGACCACGTGGAGCTGACGCGAAGCCTGACCAAGAAGTCCGTGACCCTGACGTCGGCTGAGGATGCGTACAGCGCGACGTCCGAGTGCCTGCGCACGGCACTCAGCCGCCGCACCGGGCCGGTGTTCATGGACATACCGATCGACGTCTTCTTCGGCGCCGCGGACTACCCGGAGGCGACAGAGCACCTCACGCCAGACCCAGGCCCGCCTCCGGACCCCTCCGACATCACCGAGGTGGCGCGCGCGCTGCGCCAGGCCAGACGGCCGGTGATCGTCGCCGGTGGTGGTGTCTGGTGGGGGCACGCCGAGCACGAGCTGCGCCGGCTTGTCGAAGACCTGCAATGCCCGCTGGTCGTCAACGGCATGGCGCGCGGAACGCTGCCCGCCGCCCATCCCCTCCGCGCCTCGCGGTCCCGCTCCAAGGCGCTGAGCGAAGGAGACGTCGTGCTTGTCATCGGTGCGCCCCTCGACTTCCGTCTCAATTTCGGACAGGCCCCGGTGTTCGGCGACGACACGAGGATCATCCACGTGGATGTCGACCGTGCCCCGATCAGAGGCCGGCTCAAGGCGGCGCTGGCGGAGCTCGACTCCGCGGCCAAGGGGCCCCTGGTGGCTGGTCCCGAATGGCTCGAGGCGCTCCAGGCGGCGGAGGTTGCGGGGCGTCGCCGCGACGAGGCGATGACGAAAAGCGAGTCAGTGCCGATCCATCCAGCGCGGCTCATCGCCGAGGTCGACCGCTTCGCAGATCGCGACGCGATCATCGTCGGCGACGGAGGCGACTTCATTTCCTTCGCGGGACGGCTCATCGAGCGCGACGAACCCGGGCTGTGGATCGATCCCGGTCCGTTCGGCTGCCTTGGCTCCGGCCCTGGCTACGCGATGGCCGCCAAGCTGGCCCGTCCCGAGAAGCAGGTCGTGCTCCTGTCGGGCGACGGGGCGTTCGGCTTCTCGGCGATGGAGTTCGACACGATGGTCCGGCACCGCATCCCTGTCGTCTGCGTGGTCGGGAACAACGGCATCTGGGCGCTGGAGAAGCATCCGATGCAGCGCATGCTCGGGGTCAGCGTGGCCGCCGACCTCGGCCCCCACACCCGCTACGACAAAGTCGTCGAGGCGCTGGGGGGCTACGGAGAGATGGTGGAACGGCCCGAGGAGATCCGGCCGGCGCTGGAGCGCGCGTTCAAGTCCGGCCTGCCGGCGTGCATCAACGTTATCTGCGACCCGGACGCGGAATATCCGCGATCATCAGTCCTGATGTGAGCGCGACCGAGCTGAAGCCTGTAGAGGAAGCAGACGAATGGCGCACCGCGCAGTCCCAGTTCGACGAGGCGGCGGAGATCATCAAGCTCGAGCCGTGGCTCCGCGAGGTCCTGCGCGAGGTGCAGCGAGAGTTCACGTGCCACTTCCCGGTGAAGCTGGACACCGGGCACACGCGGATCTTCACCGGCTACCGCGTGCAGCACAACATCAACCGCGGGCCGGCCAAGGGCGGCATCCGCTATCACCCGGACGTGTCCCTGAACGAGGTGAAGGCGCTGGCGATGTGGATGACCTGGAAGTGCGCTGTCGTGAACATCCCGTTTGGCGGGGCGAAGGGCGGGATCATCGTCAACCCGCGCGAGCTGTCGCTCAACGAGCTCGAGCACATGACGCGCCGTTTTGCGACCGAGATCTCGATCCTCATCGGCAGCGACCGCGACATCCCCGCGCCGGACGTGAACACGGACGGCCAGACGATGGCGTGGATCATGGACACGCTTTCGATGCACCTCGGCTACTCGGCGCCGGCATCCGTCACGGGCAAGCCTCTGGAGGTCGGTGGCTCGGCGGGCCGGGTCGAGGCGACCGGACGCGGGGTCACGATCTGCGCCGTCGCCGCGCTCGAGCACCTGGGACGCGCGCCGCACCAGACGAAGGCCGCGGTCCAGGGATTCGGCAACGTGGGCTCGATCAGCGCCAAGCTGCTCGAGGAGTCGGGGTGCACGGTGGTCGCCGTCTCGGAGGACTACGGCGGGATCTACAACCCGCTGGGGCTGTCGATCAAGCGGGTCCTGGAGTACCGGGCGCGGGAGAAGACGCTGCGCGGTTTTCCGGGCGCGACTGAGATCGGAAACCAGGAGCTCCTGACGGTGGAATGCGACCTGCTCGTGCCCGCGGCGATCGGCAACCAGCTCACGTCACGCAACGCGCGGGACGTGAAGGCGAAGCTGATCGTGGAGGGGGCGAACGGGCCGACCACGCCCGAGGCGGACGCGATCTTTCGCGAGCGGGGGATATTCCTCGTGCCCGACATCCTGGCCAACGCCGGCGGAGTCACGGTCTCGTACTTCGAGTGGGTGCAGGACCTGCAGTCGTTCTTCTGGTCCGAGCACGAGGTCAACCAGAAGCTGAAGGCGATCCTCTCGCGCGCGTTCTCGGAGGTGCTGAAGACGCACGAGGAGAAGAAGATCGACATGCGCATGGCGGCGTACGTGCAGGCGGTGTCACGCGTGGCCGGTGCGACCCGCGAGCGAGGCCTGTACCCCTAACCCCGAGATAACCCGCGAGCGCCGGCGGTCGCGGCTAATCCGTGCACTCGAAACCCGCGAGTGCCGGCAGTCGCGGGCTTGGAGGTTGGCTCGGCCAGCATCGCTCGAACCTGGCCAACCACCGAATCAGGGCTTCCGAAGACGTCGGCGGCAGTGAAGCGAAGCAGGCGAACGCCGGCTTTCAAGAGCCTGTTTTGGCGCCGGTTGTCCTCCGCGAGGGAATCCCGGTGAACGCCTCCGTCGTACTCGATGCCCAGACGATGGTGCTCGTAGTAGAGATCCGGGCGGCCGACGAACCGGCCCCACCGGTCGTGGATCGACACCTGTGCCTTAGGCCGCGGCAAACCGCCGAGGACCAGGACCACTCGCAGCCGCGATTCCATAGGCGATTCGGTGGCCGGCTCGACCAGTGTGAGGACACGGCGCAGATTTCGCATCCCGCGCCGACCGGGATTCGAGTCCGCCCAGGAGGCCAGTTGTTGGAGCTTGACTTGGCCGCCGTGCAGTGCAGCGTCCGCGACGACCACGGCCTCCACGAGACCCAGTCGCGCGCAGACCTCACCGAGGGTGCGGACGATCCACGTAGCAGGCATGCCGCGAACCTGGACGACATCTCCCTTGCCGAGCTTTGAACGGCGGACCGCGATGCCCGCCCGAGCGGATACGCCGGCGTTTTCGGGAACGGTTATCTCGATCGGGTTGCAGGGAACGACGTCCATGCCGTGCAGCCACGCCGCAGTGAGGCCAGAGAACGCGGCGCCCGGAGGCAACCGCCGCTTCGCCGCCGCGAGCTGGTGCATCGGGTTTTGCGACAGACCTGTCGATATGTACGTAGAAGGCCCGAGGCGCGTCCAGCTGGCGCCCTCCAAATGCCACCGCTCGAGTCCCGCCTGCCTGGCTTCCTCGACCGTGAAGGGACCGCGAAGCAGTCTCGTAGGTACTCTTGGAATCCGACTCATGCGCGCAAGCATCGAGCGCAGAGCTTCGGCCAGCAACGCTACCTGTTAAGGGCGTTTCCTGAAACCCGCGAGCGCCGGCAGTCGCGGCTAATCCGTGCACTCGAAACCCGCGAGTGCCGGCACTCGCGGGAAACTAGATCTCTCTTGTTCGGAAGCTCGCGATGCTCAGCACCAGCACGATTCCGAACCAGACCACGACCCACGCCAGGAACTCGAACGGCGGGGGGTCCGAGGCCGCGAACGGGTTGGCGCGCGCCGCTGTCCCGAACGCCTTCATCGCGGCGATCAGCGTGTCCGGCTCCATCGCGTAGATCGCCCCGCGCCACAGACCGTCCGAGGGCAGCAGCAGGTGGCTCCCGACGCCGACGTTCTCCAGCGCCTGGTTCTGCAAGCCCGTGCCTATGTCCCCGACCACCCCGGCGATCCACGCCATCAGCCACGCGACCAGTGCGATCACGCCGGCGGTGATGCCCGAGAGTCGCGTCGACAGCAGCAGCCCCAGGGAGAGCAGGACGAGACCCTCGGCCGCGACGAACGCCAGCAGCTCCACCGGGTGCGGCGGCAGGTAACCCGTGGCCCAGTCCACCGCGGCCAGCTCCGTGGTGCCGGCGAAGGCGGCATAGATCGTGACCAGGACGGCGAGCCCCAGCCACTTGCCGATCACGATCTCGCTGCGCCGGACGGGGCGGGCGAGCATCGAAAGCAGCAAGCCGCTCTCGACCTCGCTCGAGATCAGGGGTCCGGCGACGACCGCCGCGCTCAGCGCAAGCACGCCGCTGTACATGAAGGTGACGACGATCAGGAGCTGGGATGTCAGCAGCGCGACCTGGTCCGGCGGCAGCGGCGTGCCGTTGCTGCGGCTCAGGGTCGTGATCTTGTTGAATCCCCACGCGGAGAAGCCGACGACGACGAGCGTGAGGATGAGCAGCGCCAGCAGAAGACGGCGGCGGGACGCCTCCTGGATCGTCAGCCGCGCGATCACGAGGAGGGGCGGCATCGTCTACTTCTCCTCGTCTTCGAGCAGCTGCAGGAAGCGATCCTCCAGGGTCTGGTGCCGGGGCGCGACCTCATACACGCGGCCGCCCATGGCGACGATCTCGGTGACCAGCTCGGGAACCCGCTCCGGGTCGAGGCTGGCGAAAGTCAGCTGCTCGCCCTCGTCGTCGATGCGGCCGAAGCTCGCCAGCTTGTTCTTGTCCGCCTGGGCCAGGCCGGTGACTCGAACGCGCACCGCCGTGCCTCCGCCCAGCAGCGCGTCCATCGTTCCCTCGGCGATCACCCGTCCGTGGTCGACCACCGCGACGCGGTCGCACACCTGCTCCACCTCACTCAAGAGGTCGAGAAAGACAAGCTCCGGCTCGCCGAGCAGCGCGGCGCCGAGGCCAAGACGCTGCTGCATTCCCTTCGAGAAGGTGCCGACCTTGTCCTGGGCCCGATCGCTCAGCCCGACCGTCTCCAGCACCGTCTTGATCTCGTCCTTCCAGGCGGCGCGTGGCAGTGGCGCGAGCTCGCAGTGCAGGGCGAGCACCTCCCTCGCGGTCAGCCAGGACTGGTAGCGAAACAGCTCGGGCAGGTACCCGATGCGCCGCCGGGCGCCGAGGTCGCCCACCCGCTTGCCCAGCAGCCAGCCCTCGCCGGACGTCGGCTTGAGGAGGCCGAGCAGGAGCTTGACCGCGGTCGTCTTGCCGGCGCCGTTCGGACCGAGGAAACCGAAGACCTCCCCGCGCGGCACGGTCATGGAAAGGCCCGCGAGCGCGACCGTGCGCCCGAACTTCTTGGTCAGCTCGACCGTCTTGACGGCGGGGGTGCCGGCGGCCGCCTCCCTGGAGGCGACCGCCTCTGTTTTCTCCGCCAGCTCCGCCATCAGCACAACGCTAACGGCCGCGCGCTACTTGAGGTTATTGGCGATGTCGATGGCGTCGGACTGCTTGATGCTGCCCGCAACCGCGTAGACGTAGCCGTCCTTGACCCAGACCACGCCCGACCCGACTCCGGTGTTGTCGCCGAGCGCCACGCCGTCCACGCCCTGGACCTTGACCTGGCTCGAGGTGGCGTACCCGATGGGCACCGGGATGAGCAGGGTCGTGCTCGGGTCGCCGATCGCATTGATCGCCTTCTTGAGCTCAGGCGTGATTCCCGGCTGGGCGAGGATGAAGTCCTCGAGCTGCTTCACGGTCACCTGCGTCGACGTCGCTGTCGGCGCCGCGGACTTCGCGATCACGAGCTGCGGAATGTTGATCTCCGTGCTGTTCGAGGCACCGTTGGGCTGGTTGATGTTGCCGTACACCTCTCCGACCGCGGGACCGACCGTCACGGTCAGCGTCGCGCCGTTCATGTTCGCCGGCATCTTGGGCAGGCTCTTGCCGCTGCGCGCGGCAGCCGCGGCCGCCCGCTCGGCGCTGAACGTGAACACGGCTTGCGCCTGCGGCATTGCCGCGTAGGTGACGTTCTTGGAGACGCCCTTGGGAAGGTTCGTGGGGGTCGGGACCTGGAGGCCGGCCGCCGCCGCCGAGGCGTCCGACGGGCTCGTCACGACATGGAAGTCAGGCGGCTTCGTCCAGGTGACGGTGCCGTAGTCGGCGAGCTGGGACAGCGCCTGGACGTCCGCGACCGAAACCGGCACCGGCCTGACTGTCGCCGGCTTGAAGAAAAAGCCGCTGAAGGCGAAGCCCACGACCGCGATCGCAGCCACCATCACCGCGGCGACCAGCGCGAGCGTAGGGCGCGTGGCCGGGCGCAGGATGGGGAGGCGCAGGCCGAGTGCCGGCCGCGCCGCAGGCTCGCGGGATACCCGCGCGAACGCCTTCGCCAGGTCGACTCGCGGCTGGTCCACGGCGAGCAGCGTCGCGATCGAGCGCGCGTCTTCGGCTACGGCCTCGAGCCGCGCCTGGCATTCATGACATGCCTCGAGGTGCGCCGCCTCGGCGCCGACCTTCGCGTCCGGATCGTCAACCATCCGGCGCAGCGTGCCTTCAGCTAGATGTGCCACGGGTCACCTCCTTGCGCAGCGTTGCCTCCGCGCGCCTCAACAAAGTTCCAATCTGTCCGATACCGATGCCGAGCGCCTGCGCGACCTCGGCGTAGCTAAGCCCGCTTGCCCTCAGCACGAGCACGGCGGCGGGTTTGGGTGCGAGCCTGCCCAGCGCCTCGCGCAGGCGCCGGCGGTCCTCCGCTATTTCGGCCTGCTGCTGCGGGTCGAGGGTCTTTTCGCCTTCCTCCAGCGCCTGGGCGTACTCGCGCTTCTGCCGGCGCCTGGCGCCCCGCAGGCGGTTGAGGGAGGCGTGGGCGGCGGCGCGGTGCAGCCAGGCCGAGGCGTACTCCGCGGTCGACGAGTGGAGCCGGTGAAAGTCGACGAAGACCTCCTGGGCCACGTCCTCCGCCTCGTGCGGGTCGGCCAGGACGCGGTTGGCGATGCCGACGACGCGGGGGTATTCGGCTGTGAAAAGGGCCTCGAACGCTTCCTCGTCAGAGAGCCGGGAAGCGGTCATGCGGCGCGCACTCAGGTTCAAGCCCACTACTCATGAAGCACCGCCGGACGCCGCGTTGTGACGCCCGCCCAGGCGCGCGAGGGCGCGGAAGAACGGCCAGCCCCAGAACCCGACCGAAAGCAGTCCGCCGAAAATCAGGATGGCGTCGATGCTTTCTCGTCCCTGCCGCTCCCAGTACACGTCCTGCAGGTTCAGCCACAGGGCGAACTCGTCGAGCGTCAGCGCGGCGCCCACGCCGA
>VBHA01000036.1 GCA_005889495.1 Chloroflexota bacterium | reverse complement strand
CGTGTTCTCCACCGACCTGAGGACGCAGATCGCCCAGCCCACCGCGGGCCGGCCGAAAGAGGACATCCGCACGATCGTGATCCTCGCGTCGATGGTCGACCGCGAGGCCAACAACAAGAACGCGAGCGACCGCGGCAACGTCTGCAGCGTTTACTACAACCGGCTTCGCCAGAGCATCAAGCTCGGCGTGGACGCGACGCTGCTCTACGCCCTCGGCCGGCTGACTCCAGAGCCAACCGCCGCCGAGCTCACCTTGAACTCGCCGTACAACACCCGCACGCATGCCGGGCTGCCACCGGGGCCGATCAGCAACCCCGGCAAGGCGGCCCTCATGGCGTGCATCAATCCCCCGGCGACGAACTACCTCTTCTACTTCACCGACAAGCAGGGCACGACCCACTTCGAGACGAACCAGGCGGACTTCGACAGCGATATCAAGAAGTACGGCACGAGCGGCAGCTGAGAGTCTTTCTGCTCGGCCACGGAATCGCATACTCGAGCAGCCCGGCGATGCACAACGCAGCCTTTCAGGCCCTGGGCCTGGCGGGGAGCTATGAGCTGCTCGACATCACGCCTGACGACCTGCACACCACGCTCGAAGGTTTGAGGGCGCCGGATGTCGCCGGCGCGAACGTCACCATCCCTTACAAGCAAGCCGTGATGGAGCACCTCGATGGAATCGACGACGAGGCGATGCGGGCTCGAGCTGTCAACACCATCGTCAACGAGGACGGCCGGTTGAACGGGCTCAACACCGACATCGCGGGCATCCGGCACGCTGTGGAGGAGGTGGCCGTCGACCCGCACGGCGCCCACGCGGTCATCCTCGGCGCGGGTGGAGCCGCGCGCGCCGCCGCGCAGGCGCTCGAAGGGGCACATCTCACGTTTGTCACCCGGCACCCCGACGACGCAATCGTGCCCGGTAAGACCGTGGGCTGGGACGACCCCGGCGTCGTCTCCCTGACCCGGTCCGCCGACGTGCTGGTCAACGCCACACCGCTGGGCCGGCGCGAGGAGATGCCCCTGCGCCCGGCGGCGCTGCCGAAGGATGGCGCGGTCATCGACCTGGTCTACGTCACGGGCGGCACGCCGCTGGTGCGCAAAGCCCGCTCCCTCGGTCTGCGCACCGCCGACGGCTGGGGCGTGCTGCTGTGGCAGGGCGCGGTCGCGTTCGAGCTCTGGACGGGGAAAAGAGCACCGCTCGACGCGATGCGGGAAACTCTGCGACCGTGAATCAATATCTTCTTGCGCTGCTGTGGGCGATCGTCGGCGCCGGCGGCGGTTGGCTCGTACGTCGCGGCTCGGTGAAGCTCGCCCGGCTCGAGGGTCTCGAGCCCGGGAGCAAGCGGTGGCAGGAGATCGGTCCACCAATCCTTGGAGCGGTCCTCTTCGCGACCTTCGCCTTAGTGATCACGCCATTCCCGCTCCTCATCGTCCGCAGCCTCTTCGGGCTCGTCCTGGTGCAGGTCATCTTCTTCGACTTCGAGCACCGTCTGATCCTCGACCGAGTGATCTTTCCGTCCATGGCGCTGGCCCTGCTCGTCTCCCTTTCGCCACTGGTGGGCAGCCATGCCGGCCTCTGGCAGCAGCCGTGGTGGATGGGGATCTTGATGGGCGTGATCGCGGGCGTGCTGTTCTTGCTCCTGGCCCTCGCCGGAAGCGCGATCTTCAAGGCCGAGGCGCTCGGTTTCGGCGACGTCAAGCTCGCGCTGTTCATGGGCCTGCTGCTCGGCTGGCCCTACACGTTCACCGCCCTCTTCTACGGCGCGTTCCTCGCCGCCTTCGGCGTGATCGTCTTCGCGGTCAGGAATCGATCGTTGAAGGGGACGATCGCCTACGGGCCGTACCTGGCAGCCGGGGCCCTGATCTTGCTGCTCGACCCGCTCAAGTAGGCGACAATAGCGCGCCATGAGCAAGCTCCTGCCCGGTGAGAACCTAGTCCTGAAAGACCACCCGCACTGGATCACGGTCGTCAAGAGCGTGGTGGTCCCAGTCGTCCTGGTCGTCGTCGTGCTCGTCTCCGACTTCACCCTCTTCGGCCCGGACGGCTACTACGTGCCGAAGCTCAGGACGTTCCTCACGCTTGGGGTGCTCGCGCTCGCGGTGCTGTGGGCCATCGTCGTGTGGATCCGCTGGCAGTCGGTCACCTACACGCTCAGCGACCAGCGCATCACCATCCAGAGCGGCGTCTTCAGCCGCCAGGAGAAGATCATCCCCATCGACCGCGTGCAGGACTGCACGACCCGACAGTCGATCTTCGGCCGCCTGATCGGGTACGGGCGCGTGGAGGTGGACGCGGCAGGCGCCCAGGGCGCGGAGGTGCTCGACCACCTCCCGAGCCCTGGAGAGTTTCGGGACCAGGTCTTCGTCCAGTCGGAGAAGCGGCGCGGCGGCGTGACACCCGGCGCGGCGCCGGCTGCGCCCGTGGCGGCGAACCCTAGCGGCGTCTAACACCCACCGCCGGCCGCTCGCCCTGCTCGGCTTCATGGGGTCGGGCAAGACGCTGGTCGGCGCCCTCGTCGCCGAGCGCTCTCACGCGCCGTTCTTCGACCTCGACATCATGGTCGAGGACCAGGCGGGGATGCCCGTCGCGGACATCTTCGCGACCCACAGCGAAGCGGCCTTTCGCGCGGTCGAGAAGGAGGTGCTGCCGCGGGCGCTTCAGCCCGGGGCGGTCGTCGCGCTCGGCGGAGGTGTCGTGATCGACGACGATAACTGGGCTTTGATCTCAGGCGCGGCGACGACCGTCTACCTGGAGGCGCCTTTCGACACGCTCTGGAGCCGGATTCGCGACACGCCCGGACGGCCGCTCGTCGCCCATCGCAAGCGGTCCGAGGTGGAGGCGCTGTTCGAGCGGCGGCGGCCCCGCTACGAGGAGGCGGCGCATCGGATCGATGCGAGGCGCGGTCCCTCAGCGGTCGCGGACGAGGTGATGAAGCTGTGGTCCGCCTGATCCTCGACTCTTCGACCGGCGGTTACCCGGTGCTGATCGGCTCCAACCTGCACCGCGAGCTGCGCAACGTGATCGCCAGGCTCGACCCGACCGGCGCCGCCATCGTCACCGACACCAACGCGCGGCCGTGGGCGCTCAAGGTGGCGAAGGCGATCAAGCGAGCAGGCTTGAAGACCGGCCTTTTGGCCATCCCCGCGGGCGAGCGTTCCAAGTCGATGCTCCGGCTGCAGGAGGTGCTTGCGTTCCTCGAGCGGCAGCAGATCGACCGGGGCGGGTGCGTCATCGCGGTGGGAGGAGGCACCGTCGGCGACCTGGCGGGCCTTGCGGCCGCGATGTGGCAGCGGGGCGTCCGCCTGGTGGCGGTCCCGACGACCTTGCTCGCCATGGTCGACTCGAGCATCGGAGGAAAGACCGGCGTCAACGGCAGGAGGTCGAAGAACGCGATCGGAACCTTCTGGCAGCCTTCGGCCGTGATCGCCGACCTCGAGGCGCTCGAGACCCTGCCCGCTCCGGCCTACCGGGACGCGTTCGCCGAGGTTGTAAAGTACGCCGTCGCCATGGACCGAGGGCTTTTCGACCTGCTTCAGCGCAACGCGCCCCGGCTCGTGGAGCGCGACCGCTCCATGCTCGAGCGGGTCGTGTTTCGCTGCGTCGCCGCCAAAGCCCTGGTGGTCGCCAAGGACGAACGTGACCGAGGCCCCAGGGCGATCCTGAACTATGGCCATACCGCCGGCCATGCGCTGGAGGCGGCGGCGCGGTTTCGAATCACGCACGGGCGCGCGGTCGCGTTCGGCATGCGGGTCGCGGCCCGCATCGCGGTGGCCCAGGGGATCTGCGGCAAACGCGTGGTGGAGGCACAGGACGAGCTCCTCGAAGCCTTCGGGCTCCCGAACCGGCCCCCGCACGCCGACCCCAAGCGGGTGCTGGCGGCGATCTCGCTCGACAAGAAGGCGCGCCGCGGCAAGGTTGCCTGGGTGCTTCCACGCAGGATCGGCCACGCGGAGATCGGCCGGTCGGTCCCCGGCCCGCTGGTTCGCCGCGTCATCACGAGGTCGCTCGCGTGAGCAAGCGGGTGGTCGTGGTCAACGGGCCGAACCTCAACCTGTTGGGCAAGCGGGAGCCTGAGATCTACGGAACCCGCTCGCTCGACGACCTGAACAAGACGGTCGAGGCGAAGGCGAAAGAGCTCGGCTGGGACGTGAGCCTGTTCCAGAGCAACCACGAGGGCGAGATCATCGACTTCCTGCAGCAGCATGCCCCGGGCTCCGTCGGCATCGTGATCAACCCCGGCGCGCTGTCCCACTACTCGCTCGCCCTCTACGATTGTCTGCAGGCGCTCGCGCTCCCGGTCGTGGAGGTGCACCTCTCGAACATCCACGCGCGTGAGGAATTTCGTTCTCGCAGCGTGACCGCGCGGGCCGCGCGAGGTGTGATCACAGGGCTTGGATTCGTGGGCTACGAGCTGGCGCTCGAGTATTTGGCAGGGCAATGATTTCGACCAACGATTTTCGCAACGGCACGATGTTCGAGATGGACGGGCAGCTGCTCTCCATCGTCAGCGTCGAGCACATCAAGCTCGCGCGCGCGGGCGCGGTGATCAAGGCCAAGCTGCGCAACGTGCTCACCGGGTCGATCTTCGAGCAGAGCTTTCGCAGCGGGGACAAATATCGCACGGTCCGCATCGACAGCACCGAGGCGACTTATTCGTACTCCGACGGCACCCATCACTACTTCATGGACACCAAGACCTACGACCAAGTGCCGTTTGACGAGGACATGCTCGAATCGGTGCTGCCGCTGCTGAAAGAGGGAAGCAGCGTCTTCCTGCAGCGGTACCAGGACCGGCTGATCGGCGTCGAGCTTCCGATCAACGTGGACCTCAAGGTGGTGTCCACCGATCCAGGCTTCAAGGGCGACACGGTCTCCGGCGGGACCAAGCCGGCGAAGTTGGAGACGGGCACGACCATCCAGGTACCGCTGTTCATCCAATCCGGTGATGTGATCCGGGTCGACACACGTGACCATTCCTACATCGAACGGGCGTAGGATCAGCCGGTTATGAGCGAGAACGGTTCGCTGGGGGCGGTCCGTGTGGCCAATGAGGTGATCGCGAGCATCGCCGCGCTGGCCGCGTGCGAGGTCGAAGGCGTGGAGGGGATGGACGAGGCCGCGGCCCGTCACTTCGGTGACTGGGTGCGGCGACAGGCGGCGCATCGCGGTGTGCGAGTGCACATAGAAGGTGATCGTTCGATTCACCTCGAGGTGTTCATCACCGTCGACTCCGAGGCGAAGCTCGCGGACGTGGCGGCGGCTGTGCAGGCCAACGTGGTGGAAGCCACTGAGCGCATGCTGGGCCTGGAGGTCGGCGAGGTGAACGTCTTCGTCTCGAGCGTCGCCTTCGCCACTTAGACCGCGTGGCGGGTAAGCGCCACCAGGCGCGCGAGCTCGCGCTCAAGGTCCTCTTTCAGCTGGAAGGCGGCGCCGACGATCCTGAGGACGTGCTGCGATACCACGCGGCGGAAGGCGCAGCGACCGAGGACGTCACGAATTTCGCGCGCCAGCTCGTGCAGGGCGTCATCGCCAACAGGGAGAGGCTCGACGGGATCCTGAGCGAAACGTCCGAGCACTGGCGGCTCGAGCAGATGGCGAAGGTCGATCGCGTCATCCTGCGGATCGCGGTCTACGAGATCGCGATCGACCGGAAGGTGCCGACCAAGGCAGCGATCAACGAATCGATCGAGCTCGCGAAGACGTTCTCCGGCGACGAGGCCGGCCGCTTCGTCAACGGCATCCTCGGCCGGGTGGCCGCGACCGCGACTTGAGCGAGCCCGAGCGCGGGTTCGACGAGACCCTGTCCGAGCTCGAGAAGACGATCGCCGTCCTGGCCGACGGTTCGGCGCCCCTGGACGAGCTCGTGGCGGCGCACCAGCGCGCCTCCAGGCTGCTGGCCGGCGCGCAGACCCGGCTGGCGCAGCTGCGAGCCCGAGCGGAAGAAACGGCAAAATTGCTGGCTGAGTGAGATTTCTCCTGGCGCCCATCGTCGCCTGGGCGCTGGCGCAGGCGGCCAAGGTGACGCTGACCTCGGTCCGGCAGCGGCGCCTGAACCTACGAGTCCTGGCCGAGACCGGCGGCATGCCAAGCAGCCACAGCGCGATCGTCATGGGCCTGACCACGGCGATCGGTAAATATTCGGGCCTGGGTTCCGCCGCCTTCGCGATCGCCCTTATCTTCACGTTCGTGGTGATGTACGACGCGGCGGGTCTGCGGCGCGCGGCCGGGCGCCAGGCCGAGGTCTTGAACCGCCTGGTCGAGGACCTCGTTCACATGCGCGGCGTGCAGGAAGCCCGGCTGCGAGAGCTCCTTGGCCACACCCCGATGGAGGTCCTGGCCGGCGCCGCGATCGGCCTTGCCGTCGGCCTGATTCTCTGAGGTGACGAGGCTCGACGTGCTGGTGGCGAAGAACGGGCTTGCGGAATCCCGCGCACGGGCGCAGGCCCTGATCCTGGCCGGCAAGGTGCGCGTCGGTGGCGAGACCGTGCGCCGGCCCGACCGCGCCGTGAGCGAGGACGCGCAGATCGCGGTCGACGCCGAACCCTCCTACGCGAGCCGCGGCGCGCTCAAGCTCGGCCCGGCGCTGGACTCCTTCGGGATCGACCCCGCGGGCCGCGTGTGCGCCGACATCGGGGCGTCGACCGGCGGGTTCACGGACGTATTGCTCCGGCGCGGCGCGACCAGGGTCTACGCCATCGACGTCGGCCGCGGCCTGATTCACTGGAGGCTGCGACAGGACTCGCGCGTCGTGTTGATGGAGCGCGTCAACGCGCGCGACCTCGAATCGTTCCCGGAACCGGTGAGCCTGGTCGCGATCGACGTCTCGTTCATCAGCCTCGAGAAGGTGCTGCCGGCCGTCCGGCGCGCGGCCCCAGGCGCGGAGGTGGTGGCCCTTTTCAAGCCCCAGTTCGAGGTTGGGCGCAAAGACGTGGGGAAGGGGGGCATCGTCCGCGACCAGGCGGCCCTCGAAGAGGCGCTCGACCGCTTTCGCGATTGGTGCGCCGCCAACGGATACGCGGTCATCGCCTACGCCCAGTCGGAGGTGGCCGGTGCCGAGGGCAACCGCGAGGTCTTCTTCCACCTGCGGGGCGCCGGGGCGTGAAGGTCTGCTTTCTGCGTGGCCCGGGCGCCGAGCAGTCGGTCGTCGACCGCGCTCTGAAGGTGGCCCAGAAGCACCACGCCGAGGCCGTGGAGACGCGGCGCGACGGTCCCCAGACGGCTCCTGAAGGCACCGGCCTGGTCATGACGCTCGGCGGCGACGGTACCTTCCTTGCGGGCGCGCGCCTGGCGGCGCCGGCCGGGATCCCGATCCTCGGCGTCAACCTGGGACGCCTGGGGTTTTTGACCGAGGTCGAAGAGCCCGAGCTCGAACGCGGGCTGGAGCAGTTCTTTGGCCTGGAGATCGACGTCGGAGGCCAGGCCGTGGGCGTCATCGACGCCGACGGCGCGATCGTGTCCACCGCGAGCGGCTCGACCGCGTACGCGCTGGCCAGCGGCGGCCCCATCCTCGAGCCGACACTTCAGGACCTGGTCCTCGTCCCGATGAGCCCGTTCGCGCTCACGGTGCGGCCGATCGTGTTCGCCCCGGGCCAGGACGTCACGCTCAAAGTCGTGCGCGGGCCGGCGGAGGTGCGCGTCGACGGCGGTCGCCAGGGCACCCCGGTCGCGACCGGGGACGTGATCCGCTGCGGCGCCCACGAGCGGCGTCTCAAAGTCGTGCGGTTCAGCCCGCCGGAGAGCTTCTATCAGCGCCTGGGCGACAAGCTCGGCTGGGGCCGGCCATTGGTCCCCAAGAAGTAATTGCTCAAAGAACTCAAGGTCCGCGACCTGGCGCTGGTCGCGGAATCCACGGTGCGGTTCGGGCCCGGCCTCAACCTGCTCACCGGCGAGACGGGAAGCGGCAAGTCGCTGATGATCGACGCCTTGAGCCTTGCCCTGGGCGCCCGTGGCGGCGCCGACCAGGTGAGGCACGGCGCCGACCGGGCGGCCGTCGAGGCGACGTTCGACTCTGTCGTCCTTGGCAGGGAGATCGGAAAGAGGAGCGCCGCGCGCGTCGACGGCAGGGCTGCGACACCTGGGCAGCTGCGCGAGATCGGACAGAGGCTGGTCGCGATCCACGGCCAGCACGCATTCAATAGACGCGCGGAGCGCGACCTTGCCGGGCTTCGCCCGCAACATCACGCGCTCCTGGACGCCGAAACCCAGACCGACCTCCTCGATGCCTACGCGGGGGCAGTCGACCTGCGCGCCGCGGTCGCGACCGCCCATGCGGCGTGGGTCACGGCGGCCGGCAACCTGCGCGACCTCGAGCAGCTGCGCTCGCGCGGCCGTCGGGAGCAGGAATATCTGCGCTGGCAGCTCGACGAGCTTCGCAAGGCCGATCCGAAACCCGGCGAGGACCAGGCCATCGGCGCGGAGCGCGTGGCGATCCGGCATGCCGCGCGACTCGGCGAGCTCGGACAGCAGGCGATCGACGCTCTGCGCGAGGACGGGATCGCTCGAGCGGCAGTGGCGCTTCGCGCGGCCGCAGCCCTCGACAGCCGCCTGTCGGAGCATGCGGCGCGCCTGGACGCCCTGGCCGAGGAGGCGTCCGAGGTCGCGGCCGGCGCACGCCGGTACGTCGAGGTCCTCGACTCCGACCCGAGCAGGCTCGAGGCGATCGAATCGCGTCTGGCCGAGCTCGAGACGATCAAGCGAAAGTACGGCGGATCGATCGAATCGGCGATCGAAGAGCGCGGACGGCTGGAGCTGCAGCTCGGCGGGGGCGAAGACCTCGACGCGGCGGTTACCAATGCCGCCGCCGAGAAGGACCGCCGGCGCACTGACCTCGAAGCCGCGGCCGCGCAACTGACCAGGTCGCGTACGGCCACGGCGCGCCGGATGCAGAAGGCGGTCGCGGGCGAGCTCCAGGGGCTGCGCCTCGACGGTTCCCGCTTCGAGGTCGAGCTGAGACCGAAGGCCGAGCTTGACGCCACCGGCGCGGAAGTGATCGAGATGATGTTCTCAGCCAATCCAGGAGAGGGGATCGCGCCGCTGTCGAGGGTCGCCTCGGGAGGTGAGCTGGCGCGCGTGATGCTGGCCGTCAAGACCGTCACCGCCGACGCCGACCGGCTGCCGACCCTCGTGTTCGATGAGGTCGACGCGGGTATCGGCGGCGAGGCGGCGGTCCAGGTCGGGATGCGTTTGCAGGCGCTGGGGGTGCGGCACCAGGTGCTCGTCGTCACGCACCTGGCACAGATCGCGTCCTTCGCCGACCACCACCTGCTGGTCGAGAAGACACCGGGCCGCGACGGGCGCAACGTGGTGACCGTGCGGGAGCTGAGCAGCGCGGAGGAAAAGGCCGCGGAGCTCGCGCGGATGATGAGCGGCGGCGTGACTTCGAAAGCCGTCGCGCGGGCCCACGAGCTGCTCGAGGAAGCTCACTCAGGTAGGCTTGCCCGCTGATGGAATCGGCGCCGAGCCGCCTGGCCGTCAGCACCCCGGTCTTCGAAGGACCCCTGGAGCTGCTTCTCGCGCTGGTGGAGCGCGAGGAGGTCGACATCTTCAAGGTCTCGCTCGCGAAGGTGACCGACGCGTACCTGGCCGAGATCGCGTCCCGTGAGATCCCCGACCCGCAGGAGATGGCCGAGTTTCTCTGGATGGCGGCGCGGATGCTGCTGCTGAAATCGATCCGGTTGCTGCCGGGCGAGACACCGACCGACGAGGAGACCGAGCTGCTCGGTTGGGAAGACGAGGTACGGCAGCGGCTGGAGGAGTACCGCGCCTACAAGGAGATCGCCGGCGAGCTCCTGGAGCGCGCCCAGCAGGAGACGTTCGCGTTCCCGCCTCCGGCGCGGGTCATTCAGGCCGGCGGCCAGGAAGAACCACTCGACGTCGACTTCCTCCTCCAGGCGTTCAACCGTGTCCTCGCCCGCATCCCGCCACGCCCGCTGGTCGTCACGGGTAGGACCTGGACCCTGCAGGAGAAGCTCGACCTCATCATCGACAGGTTGCTGCAGGGACCGATTGAGCTGGTCGAGCTGATCCTCGAATCGGAAGACCGCCTCGAGGCTGTGGTCACTTTCGTGGCCGTGCTGGAGCTGATCCGCCGCTCCGCCGTGCGGGTGAAGCAAAAGGAGCGGTTCGGCCCGATCCACGTCGAAGCACGGGAGCCCGGCGCATGAAAATGGGGTCCGACGATGCTTCGGCTGCCCTCGAAGCGATCCTCTTCAGCTCGAATCGTCCGTTGAAGGTCCGCGAGCTGCAGCAGGCCACGGACTCGGATCGAAACACCGTCGAAGGCGCGCTCGAGAAGCTCCGCGAGGCCCTCGACGGCCGGGGCGTGATGCTCATGCGACACCACGACGAGGTGCACCTGGCAACCCGGCCGGAGTTCGCGGCCGCGGTCCGCAGGGCTTTGCGTCCGGAGGTCTCCGGCAGGCTCTCTCAGGCCGCTTACGAAACGCTTGCCATCGTCGCCTACCAGCAGCCGGTTTCGCGAGCGCGCGTGGAGGAGGTAAGGGGAGTCAACTGCGAGAGCGTGCTCGGCAACCTCGAGATGCGGGAGCTCATCACGGAGGTCGGTCGAGGAGCGGGTCCAGGACAGCCCAAGCTGTACGGAACGACGATGAGGTTTCTCCAGGTCACGGGGATCGAGTCGCTAGATCATCTTCCGACGCCCAGCGACGGCGCGGAGCTCGTCGAACGCGGAGGCGGGGACGCGAACGCTCGGCGAGAGATTCGGTGATCCAGGTGGCCTTGTCCTCCCCATTTATGGGGAGGTGGCGCGAAGCGCCGGAGGGGCAGGCCCGGGCGAAGCGACGAGCAGCGCAGCGAGCGCAACCGGCTGGGGTCCCCGCGCCGTGGTTGCGCGGGGGTGACGAGCAGCGCACACCAGCTGGGGTCCCCACGCCCTAGGCGTGGGGGGAGTGGGCCGCCTGGGCGCCGAAGATCCGGCGAGCGCTTCGCCGTCCCCGCCTCGCGAAAGGCTGAATCGGTACCTGGCGCGCTCGGGCGTGGCCAGCCGCCGCGCGGCCGACGCGCTCATCTCTTCAGGTGCGGTCCGCGTCAACGGCGACCGCGCTCCGGCCACCGGCCTCCTCATCGACCCCGATCGCGACGCGGTCACGGTTGACGGCCGCCGCGTCAAGCCCCCCGCCGCTCACCGCTACCTCATGCTCAACAAGCCGCTGGGCGTGATCACGACCGCGCACGACGAGGCGTCGCGGAGCACGGTGCTCGACGTCGTGGGCGAGCAGGGAAAGCATGGTCACCGGCTGTTTCCCGTCGGCCGTCTGGACGCCGACAGCACCGGACTGTTGATCCTCACCGACGACGGCGACCTGTCATATCGGCTGACGCATCCGCGCTACAAGGTGGCTAAGGAATATGTCATCACCGTGGCCGGAGTGCCTACCACGCGTGACCTCGAGGCCCTGCGCCGCGGTGTGAAGCTGGACGACGGAATGACAGCTCCGGCCGAGGTCGACGTCGTGCGCGCGACGAGGGGCGATCGCGACTCGGGCCGGGCAGAGCTGCGGCTTGTGATCCACGAGGGCCGCCATCGCCAGGTCCGGCGAATGATGGACGCCGTCGGTCACAAGACCCTGGTGCTGAGACGGACCGCCTTCGGGCCGCTCAGGCTCGGCCGCCTCAAAACCGGCGACTGGCGGCTGCTGTCAGCGGGCGAGGTGGCCGCGCTCCGCCGCGCGACCGGGCTCGATGAAGGGTGATCGTCACCATTGACGGTGGTGTGGCTTCGGGCAAGTCCGCCGTCGGCAAGCGCGTCGCCGAGAAGCTCGGGCTTCCGTTCATAGACAGCGGGCTTATGTATCGGGCCGTCACCCGCCTCGCGGCTCAGCGCGGGATCGATCCCCATGACAGCGAAGCGGTGACGGAGCTTGCCGAGAGCACGAGGATGCGCATCGAGGGCGAGCGAGTGTGGGCAGACGGCATCGAGCTGACCCACGGGATCTACGACACCGACTACGCGGATGCCCTGCCTGTCGTCTCCGCGATTCCAGGAGTCCGCAAGGCGCTCGTCGAGCAGCAGCGCCAGATGGCCGAATCCGGTGTCGTGATGGCGGGTCGCGACATCGGCACGGTGGTCTTTCCAGATGCCGACCACAAATTCTTTCTCGTCGCGAGCGTGGACGAGAAAGTGCGGCGTCGGGCCGCGCAGTTCGAAAGGCGCGGCGAGCGCGTCGACGAAGAGGCGATGCGGAGAGAGGTCGAGGTGCGTGATCGGGTCGACTCGGAGCGCCCCGTCGCTCCCCTCAAGCCGGCCGGCGACGCGACGATCATCGACACCGACAACCTGGACCTCGACGAGGTGGTGGAGCGGATCGTGGACAGGGCTCGCGGGCGGTGATCTACGCGTTCCTGCGTGGGTTCATGAGGTTCATGACCGGCACCTACCTCGCCGGGGTCTTCCATGTGGAAGATCTGGATAACGTGCCCAGGAGTGGGGCGCTCATCGTGTGTCCGAACCATTTCGGCACGCTCGACCCGCCGATGGTACCCGCGTTCCTACCGCGCTCCGACTCGTGGAGCATGGCCAAGTCCGAGTACTTCCGCAAGACCTGGATGCGGGCGCTGTTCAAGGCGTACCACGCCTTTTCCGTCGTTCGGCACACCGCCGACAGAACCGCCCTTCGGCATTCGTTCGACCTCCTGAAGGCCGGTCACGTGCTCGTCATGTACCCGGAGGGCACGCGGGTGGAATCGGGTGTCCTGGGAGCGCCCGAGCCTGGCGCGGGCTTCATCGCCCAGAAGTCGGCTTGCCCGGTCCTACCCGTTGCCCTGACCGGCACGGCGGAATGCCTGCCCAAGGGAAGGATCTGGCCGCGGCGCGTGCCGGTCATGGTCCGGTTCGGCAAGCCTTTCATGGTTCCCCAGCGCCGCGCGAGCGGCGAGCGCATCTCGCACGGCGAGGCGTCCGACGCGATCATGGTCGCGATCGCCGAGCTGCTGCCGCCGGACAGGCGCGGACGGTACAGCGATGTCGAGGGATGGCGCCGGCGGCTCGAAGGAGTTGTCCTTCCTGGTTAGCCGATCGCGGGTCGCGCCCAGTCATCTTCGACCAGGCTTCCGAGCGCGGGGTTGAAGCAGGCGTCGAACGCCTCCTTCAGCGATTGCGGAGTCAGCCGCGGCGGCTGCTGGCGGTAGTTGGCAAGGTCGACCAGGCGGGCGATCAGCGCACGAGGGTGCGAGCCGCGAAGCGGCTTTTTGCCGTAGAGGTTGTTCAGGAGGTAGCCGATCGCCTTCTCGTCCCAGGGCACGCCCTGGCGGTCGCATTCGTGCCGGAGGATGCGGCCGAACGCCTCCGGCGACGGGTTTCCGATGCCGATCTTGTAGGCCATGCGGCGGAGGAAGGCCTCGTCGACCAGCTCGGTGGGCGAGAGGTTGGTCGAGAACACGACCTGGCACACGAAGGGCAGCTCGATCTTGCGGCCCGACGCCGAGAGGTCGAGGTAGTCGATCTTTTTCTCCATGGGGACGATGAAGCGGTTGAGGAGGCGCATCGGGGGCACCTCCTGGCGGCCGAAGTCGTCGATCACGAACACGCCTGCGTTGGCTTTCCACTGCAGAGGCGCCTCGTAGTAACGGTTCTGCAAGTCGTAGGTCAGGTCCAGCTGCTGGAGCTTGAGCTCGCCGCCGGCGGTGACGACAGGCCGCTCGACCCTGACGAGCCGGCGGTCGATCGGCTGCTCGCCCTCGGCCACCTTGTGGTACACGGGGTCGATCACGCGGACGATCTCGTCGCCGATCGCGACCGCGTGCGGGATCTCGATCGGGGCGCCCATCAGGAGCGCCATGCGTTCGGTGATCGTGCTCTTGCCGTTGCCGGGGGCACCGAAGATGAACAGCGACGCTCGGGAGACCATCGCGCCGCCGATCTGGTCGATGACGTGCTGCTCCAGCTCGAGCTCGCCGAGGGCCTTCTTGAGTTGAGCGTCGGTGACCGCCGACTTGCCCGTGACCTGTGACCGGATCAGCGCCAGGTAGTCCTCGAAGTTGACCGGGCAGGGGCCCAGGTACCGCGTCTGCACCGCCGACATCTCTGCCGCCCGCTGGCGCCCCGCGCCCGAGATCGCGTAGTTCATCTTGACCGGGTAGGGCCGGCCCTCCAGGCCCGGGTCGTTAGACACGCCGCGGGTGTCCATGAGCTGGTTCTTTTCGAACTCGTCGATCAAGGGGGAGAAGGTCTCGAAGGGCAGCCCGAGACGCTGCTCGAGCGCGGCGCCGGTCAGCTGGTCGGCAAACGCGAGCGTGCGCAGCAGCAGACTTGCGACCAGGTCGCGGCGGACGTGCAGGTCTTCAAGACGCTTGGGAGCCTCGATCGCCCCGGTTACCATCGGGCGCCCATATTACATTCCGGGACTCACGTTCCGACCGTGATTGGGCACGGTTCGTAGAATCGCGAGAAAGTTGCCGGAATACGCTGCCCTGGACCTGGAAACGACGGGCCTCGACCCGGCCCGAGACCGCGTGATCGAGATCGGGGCGGTCGCATTCAGCGCCGAGCACGTCACATCCACGCTGGAGCAGCTGGTCGACCCCGGCCGCGCGGTGCCCGATATTGTGCTCCGCCTGACCGGGATCAAACAGGAGGACCTCCGGGGCGCGGCCACCCCGGAAGTCGCGCTCCAGCAGCTGGCGGACTTCCTCCGCGGTAGACAGCCCGTCGGGCACGGGGCGAGGCTGGACGTCGAGTTCCTCGAGGCGGCCGGGCTGTGGGACGAATCGCAGGAGATCCTGGACACGCTCGACATCGCCCGCATCCTGCTGCCCGGCGCCAGCAGCCACAGCCTGCCGTTGCTGTCGACCGAAATGGGATTCAACCAGCCGCGCCCGCATCGCGCCCTCGACGACGCCGACGCAACCCGTCAGCTCCTGCTCCGTCTTCGGGAAGAGGCGGTGGGACTCGACGAGTCGCTCAAGGAAGCGATGGTCGCCCTGGTCGCGCCTTATGAGTGGCCGGTGGCCAGGTTCTTCGCGGAAGCGCTCACCGCGCCGAACCCCAATCCGGACCCGGAGACGGCCGTGGCCGTCGAGGCGGCCGGCCGCGGGGCCATGGCCGTGGCCCCGCCGGAAGATCCTCAAGTCCTCGCTGGGTTGCTCGGCCCCGAGGGTCCGCTCGCGAATCTCCTGCCCGGTTACGAGCAGCGGGAGCCGCAGCTGCAGATGCTCCTCGCCGTGGCTCAGATCCAGTCGCGTGGCGGAACCCTGGTCGTCGAAGCGGGGACCGGAACCGGAAAAAGCCTCGCCTACCTCGTGCCGTCAATTGCGCGCGCCGTCAGGCACCACGAACGCGTCGTCGTCTCGACCAACACGCACACCTTGCAGGAACAGCTCATGAACAAGGACCTGCCCGGTCTGCGCGAGTGGCTGCCCTGGGACTTCAAGGCCTGCCTGCTCAAGGGCCGGTCGAATTACGTGTCGTTGCGCCGCTGGCGGCGCTTCCTGAGCGAGCCGTGCAAGGACGCCGAGGAGCTGATGTTCAAGCTGAAGGTCCTCATCTGGCTGCACGCGACCGAGAGTGGCGACCGCTCGGAGCTTCGCCTGCACGGACGTGAGGAGGTGCTTTGGAACCGCATCGCGAGCGACCCACTGGACTGCGTGGGCATTCACTGCACGAAGGAGGATTGCTACGTCCACCGCGCCCGCGCGCAGGCCGAGTCCGCCGACCTCGTCGTGATCAATCACGCGTTGCTGCTCGCCGACGTCGAGGTCGGTGGCGGCTTGCTGCCGGGGTTCGACCACCTCGTCATCGACGAGGCGCATCACCTTGAGGAAGCCGCCACGCGGGGGCTGCGTGAGGAGGTCGACGGCCCGGGGTTGGTCGCGCTGCTCGAGCGGCTGGTCAGGCGTGACGACGCGGGACGCACTGATGCCTTGCTGGAAGAGCTGCAGCGGCAGCCCCACCTGGGCGCATCAGGAGAAGCTTTCACGGAATCCCAAGCCAACGGCCTCGCCGCCTCGGCTCACGCCCGCGAACTGTTCCGGATCGCGGATCAATGGGTGGCGCCGGGCGGTGGGAGGGGTGCGCGAGTGGTTGGGTGGGGACGAGCCGGACCAGCGCATCCGAGAGCTCGAGATGATACGCGGCCGCCTGAACGCCGCGATGAGGCTCCTCGACGAGGCTTTGCTCCGGCCGGATGCGAACCGCGTCTATTGGTTCAGCCAGGTGTCGCGCGCCGAGAACCTTTTGCAGCGCGCGGCGCCCATCAATGTCGGATCGCTACTTCGCGAGCGCGTGTACGCGGAGCGCCGGTCCACCGTCTTCACGTCCGCGACGCTGGCGGTCGGAGGAACCTTCGACTACTTCAGCTCGCGGGTCGGACTCGGCGCCGAGATCGAGGAGCTGATCCTTCCATCGCCATTCGACTTCTACCACCAGGCGCTCGTCTGCCTGCCTACCGACATCCCTCTGCCTGAGGACGAGAGGTTTGACGCGGCCGTCGAGGAGCTTATCGCCGCGGTCGCTCGGCGGGTCGGTGGCCGGACGCTCGCGCTGTTCACGTCCCACCGCCAGCTTCGTGACGTGCACGCGGGGTTGAAGCAGAGGATGGACCTCGACGAGGTTCTTATCCTCGGTCAGGGTATCGACGGCCAGCGGCGCCAGCTGCTCAAGACGTTCGAGGAGGCGCAACGACCATTGCTTCTCGGCACCTCGAGCTTCTGGGAAGGCATCGACATCCCAGGCGAGCGACTGAGCTGCGTGATCGTCGTCCGGCTGCCTTTCCCGGTCCCGACCGATCCGATCCATGCGGCAAGGGCAGAGCAGGTACGTGATCCGTTCTCGCAGCTGGCATTGCCGCAGGCGGCCCTTCGCCTGAAACAGGGGTTCGGGCGCCTCATCAGGCGATCGACGGACCGCGGCGCCGTGGCGATCCTGGACAACAGGATCCTTGGTCGGGATTACGGCAAGGCCTTCCTCGAGGTGCTCCCTCCGGCGTCGCGCTACGTCGGTCCCGCGGTGGAGATCGCCGGCCGGATCGGCGCCTGGCTCGAAGGGGTGTGAGCAAGTTATATGTGGTCGCCACGCCGATTGGGAATCTCGAAGACCTGAGTGCAAGAGCGATCCGCATCCTTGGCGAGGTTTCGGCCATCGCCGCGGAAGACACGCGCGTCACCTCCCGCCTGCTGTCGCGCCACGCGATCCGCAAACCACTCCTCAGTTACCGCGCGCCGGTGGAGCGCCGGGGCCTGCCGCGGGTCATGTCCGCGCTCGACCAAGGCGATGTCGCGCTGGTCAGCGATGCCGGCACCCCTACGCTCTCCGACCCGGGCCAGGCCCTCGTCACGGCCGCGTGGGAAGCCGGCCATACCGTCGTGCCCATCCCGGGCCCCAGCTCGGTCACGGCGGCGCTCTCCATCGCCGGCTACGGCGGACCGGGCTTCACGTTTCTCGGTTACCTGCCGCGCAAACCCGGCGAGATGCGCCGCCTCATGGAATCGCTGCAGGATGACCCGCGACCCGCTGTGGCGTTCGAGTCGCCTTATCGCATCAACAAATCGCTCGCGCTGATCGCGGAGGTGCTGCCCGAACGAAGCGTCACCGTGACGCGCGAGCTGACCAAACTGCACGAAGAGGTCTTGCGGGGCACTGCGTCGCAGATCCTTGCCGCGCTCGGTGACCGTTC
>VBHA01000197.1 GCA_005889495.1 Chloroflexota bacterium | reverse complement strand
GCGACGATCATCGTACCGGCGCCATCGCGAAAGCTCGACCGCACATGGATCGGGACGCCATAGAGCTCGCCGATCTCGACCGCGCGCGGGTGCATCACCCGCGCGCCCACCGCGGCCAGCTCCAGCATCTCGTCGTACTGGATGTGGCTGAGCTTGCGCGCCGACCTCACGACCCTCGGGTCGGCGGTGAAGATGCCGTCGACGTCGGTGTAGATCTCGCACACGCCGGCGCCCAGCGCCGCGGCGAGGGCGACAGCGGTCGTGTCGGACCCACCACGGCCGAGGGTCGTGATCTCGAGCTCCTCGGTCACGCCCTGGAAGCCCGCGACCACCGGCACCTGCTTCTGGCGTAGGGCCTCGACGATGCGGTCGGGCTTGATGTCGCGGATCCGCGCGCGGGAGTGATGCCCGCTCGTGCGCACGCCGGCCTGGGCTCCGGAAAGGGACACCGCCGGCACGCCCATGCCCTGGAGACACATCGCGACCAGGGGCGCGGTGATCGTCTCGCCGTTGGCGACCAGCATGTCCAGCTCGCGCGCGGGCGGCTCGTCGTTGACGCTCTGCGCGAGCGCGATCAACCGGTCGGTGGTGTGGCCCATCGCGGAAACCACGGCCACGACCTGCTCGCCACCTTTGACCGTCTCGGCGATCCGGCGGCTGACCCGGCGGATGCGCGCGGCGGAGCCGACCGATGTACCGCCGTACTTCTGGACGATCACAACGTCCGAAACATGCCCTTGTCGGTGATCTTGGTGACCAGTGCCCGGCCGCGCAGCGGGTGGGCCTCCTCCATGGCTTTGGCCACGCGGTTGGCCTGGGAGGCGGCGCAGAAGGCGAACACGCTCGGGCCGGCGCCGCAGATCGCCGCGCCGTAGGCGCCCGCGGCCTCGGCGACGTGGATCACCTCTTCGACCCAGGGGTAGAGATGCAGGCGGTGCGGTTGGTGCAGCCGGTCGCGCAGCGCTTCGCCGAGCAGGGACGCGCGCTTGGAAACGATCGCCCGCACGAGCAGGGCGGTCCGGGAGGCGTTGAACGTGGCATCCGCCAGCGTCACCTCCTCGGGCAGGACCGAACGCGCCTTCTCGGTGGGCAGCGGCTGGTGGGCGATGAAGAGGGCGACGCCCCAACCAGGGTTCGGCAGCTTCTCGTCGACCTTCTCGGACACGATCCGGATCCCGCCCGCGGCGGATGCGGCGACGTTGTCGTAATGGCCTTCGTCGGCGCCCGCGTCGATGACGTGGCTCTTCACGTCCCACGGGCTGCTCAGCGCCGAGGCGGCGAGTCGCGCGGCCGCGCTGCTCCCGAGCCCGACGCCCATCGGGATCTCGCTCCGGACCCGTCCTCTCATGTTGAGGCGGGTGAAGGGGTTCTCATGCGCGTAGAGGTAGTCGGCGCCCTCGCCCTCGTAGTCCCAGGCCGGCCGGTCCGCCTCGTTGGCCTCGACCTCCAGCCAGAGGTCGATCGCCATCGCCATGCAATCGAAGCCCGGGCCGATGTTGGCGATCGAGGCGGGGACTTTTATTCGCACTTGCGCCAAGCACCCGGATAGTCGCGACTATCCGGGCTTTTGGGGCCCGGAGGTGCCTGATAGTCCGGACTATCCGAGGGTTTCACAGTTTCAAGACCTTAGCGAGTGTGCGCGCGTCTCCGTCGAGTTCGATGGGCGGTTCCACGTTTTTCAGCGCGGCGTCGGGGTCCTTGAGCC
>VBHA01000074.1 GCA_005889495.1 Chloroflexota bacterium | reverse complement strand
CAAGAACGCGCTTTCGGAATCGATCGCGAACCTCCTCTATCACGACCCGCTCGTCCGGACCGGCCGCGACCCCGAGGCGGTGCACCAGGCGCGAGTCGCGACGCGCAAGCTCCGCTCCAACCTGCGCACGTTCGGTCCCCTCCTCGACCCCGAGTGGACCGAGCCGCTGCGCTCCGAGCTGGGCTGGCTCGCGCTCAGCCTGGGTGCTGTGCGCGACCGCGAAGTGCTGCTGGAGAGGTTGCGCGAGAGGTCCAGGTCGCTGCCGGCAAGCGACACGCGGTCGGCGGCCGCGCTCCTGCACCTGCTCGAGGTCGAGATCGACGCCCTGCGCCACAAGCTCGGCGAGGACCTGGATTCCGACCGCTACATCGAGCTGCTGGAGCGGCTGGTGACCGGCGCGCACAATCCGGTCACGCTTCCCGACGCGGACCAGCCGGCGAGCGGGCTGTTGCCCGCGCTCGCGACGACGCCGTGGCGGCGCCTTCGTTCCGCCGTGCGCCAGCTGCCGGAATCGCCCACCGACCCCGAGCTCCACCGAATCCGCATCCTCGCCAAGCGAGCGCGATACGCGGCCGAGGCCGTGGCGCCGGTCGCGGGAGCGGACGCCACCGCGTTCGGCCGCGCCGCGGCCAGGCTGCAGACGGTGCTCGGCGAGCACCAGGACAGCGTCACGGCGCAGGCCTGGCTTCGGGCCGCAAAGGTCAGCGGGCGGCGCGCGTTCGTGGCCGGCGAGCTGATCGCGCTGGAGGGAATCGCGGCCGGCCAGGCGCGCGCCCAGTGGCCGAAGGTCTGGGACTCGCTGGACCGCAAGCGGCTGCGCGACTGGATGTCGTGATGTGCGCACGTTTTACGTAATCCGGCACGCGAAGGCCGGCAGCCGCGGACACTGGACCGGCGACGACCGCCTGCGGCCACTGAGCAAGAAGGGACAGAAGCAGGCCGAGGACCTGGTGGCGGCGTTCGAGCCGTTCCCGATCAAGTCGATCTTCACCAGCCCCTATCTCCGCTGCATGCAGACAGTCGAGTCGCTCAGCCGAGCCCGGCGCTTGCCGGTCAAGTCGTCGATCGAGCTCGCCGAAGGACACGGGCTCGACGGTCTCAACGAGTTCCTGGGCAGCTCGAAGCTGGACCAGGCGGTGCTGAGCACGCACGGCGACATCGTGTGGGAGCTGGTCGAGTACCTCGTCGCGCGCCACGTCATCAGGGCAGGCGACGGCGGTTTCGACAAGGGCTCGACCTGGGTGCTGCGGGTCCAGGACGGAGTGCCGGTGAAGGCGCGGTACCTGCCGGCGCCGTGATCGACAGGCTGCGCCGCGAGATGGCGGCCGCCGCCAACCCCGAAAGGCCTGACCCTGAATTTTCCGGAAAAACGTGGGCACAACCCCGCCTGCCGAGCCAATTTTCCGGAAAAACGTGGGCGCAGCCTGGTTACCCAGCCGCCGGGAAGCCCCCAAAAACATCGGTTAGCCTTTGACGAGATGACCGTGACGCTGCGAGGCCATGGCCTGACCGAGGACCAGGTCGTCGCCGTCGCCCGTCACCGGGAGAAGGTCGCCCTCGCACCGGCGGCGCGGACGCGGATGGAGCGCAGCCGCGCCCGGGTCGAGCGTGCGGCCGGCTCGCGCGAACCCGTCTACGGTGTGTCGACCGGCTTCGGCGCCCTGGCCGGCACGCGCATCGCACCCCTGCGCCAGCCCGAGCTGCAGCTCGCGCTGATCCGCTCCCACGCGGCGGGGGTCGGCCCCCCGGTGGACGCCGAGGTGGTGCGGGCGACGATGCTGCTGCGAGCGCGCACGCTGGCGATGGGCATGTCCGGCGTGCGGCCGCTGCTGGCTGAGGCACTGCTCGCGATGCTCAACGAAGGCATCACCCCCGTGGTGCCGCGCTATGGCTCGGTCGGCTGCAGCGGCGACCTGGCTCCGCTGGCCCACATCGGCCTGGCGCTCGTCGGCGAGGGCGAGGTCATCGACGCCGGCGGCGCGCTCAAGCAGGCGGCCCCGACGCTGAAGTCCGCGAAGCTCAAGCCGGTCAAGCTCGAGACCAAGGAAGGGCTGTCGCTCATCAATGGCACCGACGGCATGCTGGGCATGCTGCTGCTGGCGTGCGCTGACGCCGAGCGCCTATTCCGCACCGCCGACGTCACCGCGGCGATGTCCGCCGAGGCTCTGCTGGGCACCGACCGGGCGTTTCAGGCGCGCATGCACGAGGTGCGGCCGCACGCCGGCCAGGCCGCCAGCGCAGCCAACCTCGCGCGGCTGATGAGCGGCTCGCAGATCGTTTCCTCCCACCGCCACTCGCAGCACGCCGTCCAGGATTCCTACTCCGTGCGCTGCAGCCCGCAGGTGGCCGGCGCCGCGCGCGACACGCTCGACTTCGCGCGCCGTATCGCCGAGGTCGAGCTCTCTTCGACGATCGACAACCCCATCGTGCTCGAGAACGGGGACGTCGAGTCCAACGGAAACTTCCACGGCGAGCCGCTGGCCTTCGCGGCGGACTTCCTGGCCATCGCGGCGGCCGAGGTCGGGTCGATCGCGGAGCGTCGCGTCGACCGGATGCTCGACCCGCACCGGTCGCAGGGCTTGCCGCCTTTCCTCGCCGAGGAGCCTGGGGTCAACTCCGGGCTGATGGTCGCCCAGTACACCGCGGCGGCACTGGTCGCGGAGAACCGGAGGCTGGCCGCGCCGGCGAGCGTCGACTCGGTGCCGACGTCGGGGATGCAGGAGGACCACGTGTCGATGGGTTGGGGCGCGGCGCTGAAGTTGCGCACCGTGCTCGACAACCTGACCAGCATCCTCGCCGTCGAGCTGGTGGCCGCGGCCCGCGCCCAGGAGCTGCGCAAGCCACTCGAGGCCGCGCCCGCCACGGCTGCGGTGAGGTCGCTACTGCGCAAGCATGTCAAGGGCGTGGGCCCGGACCGGGTGGTCGCGCCGGAGCTTGCCGCCGCCGAAGAGCTGGTGCGCACCGGCGCCGTGGTCGAGGCCGCGGAGGCAGTCGTGGGGAGGTTGAGATAGCCCACGCCGTCCGGGCGCCCCGCGGCGCCGAGGTCACATGCAAGGGCTGGCCGCAGGAAGCGGCGATGCGCATGCTCATGAACAACCTCGACCCGGAGGTCGCCGAGCGTCCCGAGGACCTCGTCGTATACGGCGGCACGGGCCGCGCGGCCCGCTCGTGGGAGGCCTTCGACGCCATCGTGCGCGAGCTTCGCCGTCTGGAAGGCGACCAGACCCTGCTGGTGCAGTCAGGTAAGCCCGTCGGCGTCTTCGACACGCACGAGTGGGCGCCGCGGGTGCTGATCTCCAACTCCATGCTGGTGCCGGAGTGGGCGACGTGGGACGAGTTCCGCCGCCTCGAGGCGATGGGCCTGACGATGTACGGCCAGATGACCGCCGGCTCGTGGATCTACATCGGCACGCAAGGGATCCTTCAGGGCACGTACGAGACGTTCGCCGCGATCGCGAGGAAGCGGTTTGCGGGATCGCTTGCCGGCACGGTCACGCTCACCGCCGGTCTCGGTGGCATGGGCGGCGCGCAGCCCCTGGCCGTGACTCTCAACGGGGGCGTCGCCATCTGCGTCGAGGTCGACCCCGACCGCATCGCCCGGCGCATCGACCACCGCTATCTGGATGTGCGCGCGGACGGCGTGGATGACGCTCTACGACTCGCCGAAGAGGCCCGGCGTGCGAAGAGGGCGCTGTCGATCGGTGTTCTCGGCAACGCCGCCGATGTGTTTCCGCAGCTCATCGCTCGAGATTTCCAGCTCGACATCGTCACCGACCAGACGCCGGCGCACGACCCGCTCAGCTACGTGCCCGCCGGGCTGTCACCTGAGGACGCATCGGAACTGCGCCTCGATGAGCCCAAGGAGTACGTAAGACGCGCGCGCGAGAGCATGGCCCGGCACGTGGACGCCATGGTCGCGTTCCTGGACCGCGGCGCGGAGGTCTTCGACTACGGCAACAGCCTGCGCGCTGAGGCGCGCCTTGGTGGCAGCACGCGGGCGTTCGACTACCCGGGGTTCGTGCCCGCCTACATCCGGCCCCTGTTCTGCGAGGGCAAAGGGCCGTTTCGCTGGGTCGCGCTGTCCGGCGATCCGGCGGACATCGCCGCCACGGACAGGGCGATCGTCGAAGAATTTTCCGACGACCCCGCGCTGGTGCGCTGGATCGAAGCCGCGGGCGAGCGCGTGCACTTCCAGGGCCTGCCGGCGCGGATCTGCTGGCTGGGCTACGGCGAGCGCGCTCGCGCCGGGCGCCGCTTCAACGAGCTGGTTCGAGGCGGTCGGGTAAAGGCCCCGATCGTGATCGGTCGCGACCACCTCGACTCGGGCTCGGTCGCGTCGCCGTACCGCGAGACCGAGGCCATGGCCGACGGGTCGGACGCGATCGCGGACTGGCCGATCCTCAACGCCCTGCTGAACACGTCCAGCGGCGCTTCGTGGGTGAGCGTGCACCACGGTGGCGGCGTCGGGATCGGGCGCTCGATCCACGCGGGGATGGTCGTGGTCGCCGACGGGACCGAGGTGGCGTCGCGGAAGCTCGAGCGTGTGCTGACCAACGATCCCGGCACTGGCGTCATGCGCCACGCCGACGCCGGTTACGAGCGCGCGGTCGAAGTTGCGCGCGAGCGGGGCGTCCGCATCCCCATGCTCGACTGACATGCCGGATAGTCGCGACTATCCGACGTTTCCGCCCACCAAAAGGCCGGTTAGTCGCGACTATCCGGGGGTTTCCGATTGAACGGTTCGGGCAAGTGGCACGCCGAGCAGGCCTGGCTCGGCCACCGCGCCGAGAACGTCCTGATCGAGGTCGAGGCCGGCCGCATCAGCTCGATCGAGGAGGACACGTTTGCGCCGCACGACGCCGTGATCCTGAAAGGCTGGACCATGCCGGGGCTCGCCAACGTGCACAGCCACGCCTTTCAGCGTCTGCTGCGCGGGGAGATCGAGTCGGGAGGCGGCGATTTCTGGGAGTGGCGCGAGCGCATGTATCGCTACACCCAGTGGGATCCGGCCGACTACTTCAAGCATGCGCAGCTCGTTTTTCGCGAGATGCTCGAGGCGGGGATCACCGCGGTCGGCGAGTTCCATTACCTCCACGGTCACGGCAACGAGCTGGGCGAGGCGCTGATCGACGCGGCCGGCGAAGAGGGCATCCGGATCACGCTGATCGACGCCTGCTATTTGCGCGGTGGACTCGACGGAAGACCGCTCGAGCCCGAGCAGATGTTGTTCAGCGACGGCGACGCAGACGCGTGGGCGCGGCGGGTCGACGACCTGGTCGAGAGCGACGGCGTGCGCATCGCGGCCGGGATCCACAGCGTCCGCGCGGTCGACGCCGAATCCATGCGCATCGTCGCCACCTACGCCCGCGAGCGCAAGGTGCCGCTGCACATCCACCTCGCCGAGCAGCCCGCGGAGGTGGACGAGTGCGTCCAGGTCGAGGGCTGCACCCCCGCCGAGCTGCTGGAGCGCGAGGGCATCCTGGGGCCGGACCTGACCACGGTGCACGCGATCCACCTCACCGAGCACGACGTCGCGCTGCTGGGCCAGAACCAGGTTTCGGTCTGCGCGTGCACGACGACCGAGCGCAACCTCGGCGACGAGGTCGGACCACTGCAGGTCTTGAGCCGGGCGGGATGCCGGCTTACGGCCGGAAGCGATTCCAACGCAGTGGTCGACATCCTGGAGGAGGCGCGAGGCATCGATCTCGACCAGCGGCGCGCGCTCGGTCGCCGTGTGCTCCACCAACCGCTGGAGCTCTTCGAGGCCGCGACCGTAAACGGGATGCGCGCGCTGGGCTGGGAGGCAGGGGAGCTGAAAGCGGGGATGCTCGCCGACTTCATCACGCTCGACCCGCCCAGCGCGCTCTGGCGGGAGATGACGCCGGCCTATGTCGTCTACGGCCTTTCCGGGCGCGACGTGAAGAACGTCGTCGTCGGCGGCCAGACGGTGGTGCAGCGGTGACCCGGCGATGAGGCGGCTGCGCGACATAGGGCGGCTGTTCACCGGCACGCCCGCGGGTGTGATCGAGGACGCCGCGGTCATCTGCGACGGCGACGAGATCGCGTGGTGCGGCAAGCATGGCGACGAGCCTCGCGGCCTGATGGAGGCCGTGACCGAAGAGCACGACTGCGAGGGGGGCCTCGTCACCGCCGGCCTCATCGATGCGCACACGCACCCCGTCTACGCGGGCGACCGCATGGCCGAGGTCGCGATGCGTTCGGCGGGCGCCTCCTACGCCGAAGTCGCAAAAGCGGGAGGTGGCATTCGCGCAACGGTGGCGGCGACGCGCGCCGAGGAAATGGGTGCGCTCGAGCAGGCCACGGCTCACCGGCTGTGGTCGTGGCTCGAGGGCGGGGCGACCACGGTCGAGGCGAAGACCGGTTACCACCTGCAGCGTGAGGGTGAGCTGGAGGCCACGAGCCTCCTCTCGCGGCTGGGCACGAGGAAGGACCTGCCTCGCATCGAGGTGACGTTCCTCGCCGCGCACGCGCTGCCGCCCGACCGGTGGGCTCGGACGTCCACTTACGCCAAACAGGTCGCGGAGTGGTGCGAGGACGCGTACCAGGCCGGGGCGCGCTTCTGCGACGTGTTCTGCGACAAGGGCTATTTCAGCGTTCCGCAGTCCCGGAGCATCCTCAAGGCCGCGATCCAGGCCAAGCTGATCCCGCGCATCCACGCTGACGAGCTCGAGCGCACGGGTGGCTCGCGCCTGGCTGCCGAGCTGCACGCGGTCTCGGCTGACCACCTCCTGCGGGCAAACCGCGGCGACGCCGTCGCGCTCGCCGGGGCCGGGGTCGTGGCCACCCTCGCGCCAGGAACCGCGCTGGCGATCGGCAAGCTGCCGCCCGTCAAGGAGCTGCTCGACGCCGGGGCGGTGATCGCGCTCGGGACCGACCACAACCCCGGCACGAGCGGGATCACCAGCATGAGCGTGGTGGTGGCGCTGGCGGTGGCCGTATTCAAGATGTCGGTCGAGCGCGCCCTGCTCGCGGCCACGCTCGGCGGCGCCTTCTCGATCTCCCGCTCCGACCGTGGCGTCGTGGCCCCCCACAAGCTCGCGGACCTCGTCCTGTGGGAGGCCGAGCACGAGGGGGCCTTCGCCTGGGCCTACGGTCTCAAACCGCGCATCGTCTGGCTGAGAGGTGCGCAAGTTTTTGCGTCATAAAAGGTTGCTAAATGCGTGCACTCCGTCTATAAGTTGCACCTGAACGGCCGCCGCCCAGCGCAAGTAACGAATCCACCGCGGTCGAAAATGGAGGAAGGCAAGTAGTGGCATCAATGGCAAAGTGGAATCCCCTGGCGCTCAAGATCCTGTTGTGGGTCGTGGGAGTCCTGCTCGTGGTGAGCTCGGCGGCGAGCTTCGTTGGCGTCTCGATCATCCCGACCAACACCGGTATCGCGGGTGCCGCGACCGCGCCTGTGGCGGGCATCGCGTTCGGCGCCGGCATCATGATCGCCGGTTTCGACCCGATCGCCAACATCAGCTGGGTCCGCGCGGTCGTCGTCTACGCAATCCTCGAAGTCGTCTACAACATCTTCACCCAGGTCGCGATCGGAACCTTTGACATCGTCGGGTTCATCATCGGCATCCTCGTCGCGGTGCTGGTCCTGGTGCTCTACCCGAACAAGCCGGCTCTGTGGATGCAGGGCGGGACCACGTCGGGAGCGCGCGCCTAAGTCTTCTGACCTTTCGTTGCGGCAAGGGGCCGGCAGGTGCCGGCCCCCCTTTTTTTTCAGTCGGAGTTGATGACCTCTGTCTGCGCGATCTCGTCGTGGACGGGTCGCATCGCGACCCACGACAGTGGCAGCAGCGCGAAACGCAGTATCGCTTGCGCCGTTGTGAGTCGCGACCCATCGACCGCAACGACTCGCTGACGCAGCACGAGGCCACCGAGCGTCCGGCCAGATGTGCTCCAGCACACGATGTGATAGATCGCCGCGACGGCGAGCACACGCATCCAGCTCCGCCTCCCCGTGAACCGGGTGAGCGTGAGACAGAACGCAACGTCCACGGTCGCTGCGCGAAACCGATCGGGTGGGGCGGCGACGACCGCCGGCGCTAGCTCGCGCCCGCGTAGCCGGAGCAGATACAGGCGTGTGAACAGGAGATGGACATGCAGGTGGCTGACCATGTAGATGCTTCGCGGAAGGCGCGGGACATAGCCCGTCACGCTCGCCTCCACGCGGCCACCCGAGGACTGGATCCGCCAATGTCCCCCGGGCTTGCGAGACAGAAGGCCGCCCTCGATCCGCCAGTCCACCGCGGTGCGGGTCACCGAGGGGCGGCCGAAGCGCAGCAATTCGATCGGGCCCAGCACCAGCGTGTCACCGCGAAAGCGGATGAGACCGAACGTCAGGGCGGAGATGGACTCGACGTAGCTGTCGCGCAGCCGCGCCCCAGACGTTGGCCTGGCGATCGCGACAGAGTCACGCGTCGCGACCCTGCCGCCGTCCCAGGTGACCACCTCCATATCTTGGTGGCATGGCGCGCCTGGAGTTCTCGTCGTCGGTCGACGTCAGGACGACGCCCGAGCGCGCTTTCGACTACTTCGCCGACCACCGGCACGTGGCCAGGGTGCTCGAAGGCGTAAGCCGCTGGGAGCCGATCGGCGCGAGACGTCGCGGCGTGGGTGCCCGCTACGACGTCGAGATGGTGACCCTCGGCGTGCCCCTGAAGAACGTCCTGCGCCTGAGCACCTGGCGCCGGCCCGAGGCGATCGAGTGGGTGTCCGAGTCGGGGCTGGTCAAGCAGGAGGGAGGCTTTCGGTTCATCGCCACGAAGGACGGTGTGCGGATCGAGCTTCGCATCGCCTATGAGCCGCCGGGCTCGATCATCGGAGCGGCGGTGGCCCGCCGGTTCGACGGCATGGTGCGAGGCCGCCTCGAACGCGCCATGGGGCGAATCCGAGACGCCCTCGAGTCCTAAAGTCTTTAGCGATGAAGTTGACGAAGGACGCGAGCGCAATCCTCGGCCGGGCCTCGATCGGCATGCTCGCGCTCCGCTCGGGACGGCTTCCGCTCGTCAACCCCGCCGTATTCAGCTTCGCCGGCGGCTCGCTGTGGATGACCACCTCTCGCTACGCGGCCAAGACCATCATCGCCAGGCGCGACCCTCGGGCCGCGTTCCTGGTCGACGGCGGTGACAAGGCGGTGCTGCTCCGGGGCGCGCTCGAGGTCTTCGATCCGCTGAACGCCTCGAACGACATCCGCGCCCTGCTCGAGGGTCCGTCCTTCCTCATGGGCATGGCCGGTTACGCGCTGCGCAACGCACCCTTCATCGCCGGCTACGCGCTCGATCTCACGCGACTGCCGCGCGAATGGATGCCGTACAACCGGGTCGTGCTGCGGATGAAGTTGAGCGACGCAGACATCGTGGAGGGAGCGCCGTTTCCGGCCGCGCAGGCGGCGCGCGTCCCCGCTGTGCCCGCGGAGGTCAGCCGCAGGCTCGCCGGCGTGTCGCGCGGATACGCGTGCTGGATCGAGGGCGGGCAGCCCGTCGTCCGGCCGGCCTTCTGGGAGGTCGACCGCGGCCAGGTCACGGTGGCGCCGACGAGCGGACGGCCTCGGCCTGGCGGTCCGGGCGCTCTCGTGGTCGAATCTCACCACCGCTTCCGTCCGTCGATGATGGTCGGCGCGTGCGTCCGGGGAAACTTCGCCCCCTCCAGCGACGGCGCGGCGATCGCGGAGCGTTACGGCATCGCCCAGCGGGAAGTCCCTCCGGTCATGGACCTGAAGGTCGAGCGTGTCACGTCGTGGCGTGGGTTTGCCATCACGACCGCCGCGCCTCGTTCCGCGCGCCAGCTGCGAGTCGCGGAGGGGTAGTGGCCAAACCCGCGGCGCCCGGGCTGCGCGTCCGCAAGTGGGACGCGGGACGGTGGGCCGACTCGCCTGATGCGGTGGTCACCGAGGAGCCCCTGCAGCTGCTGCTCGACGGCGACCCCCTCTCGGTGGTGATGCGCACGCCGGGCCAGGACATCGAGCTCGCGCTCGGATTGTTCTTCGCCGAGGGTATCGCGCGGTCGGTCGCCGACATTGCCTCGCTGCGGATCAGCGCCGAGTCCGGCGAGAGCGACGCACACATCGCCGTCGACGCATCGATCATGGAGTCCAACCAGGTCGACATCCACCTCGCGCACGCGGCGCGCCGGAAGCCTGAGCGCTCGATGCTGTCCAGCGCCGCGTGCGGCGTGTGCGGCGCGGTCATGATCGAGGACCTGCGGCGCGACCTGTCGGTGCTTGCGGACGGACCTTCGGTCGACCCGCGCTTGCTGCCCGCGCTGGTCGAGCGCCTGCGGTCGGGGCAGGGCGTTTTCGAGCGCACGGGCGGGCTACACGCCGCGGGCCTTTTCACGCCCTCGGGCGAGGCCGTCTGCATGCGCGAGGACGTCGGGCGGCACAACGCGGTCGACAAGGTCGTGGGGCGCCTCATGCTGGGCGGGCGCCTGCCGGCGCGCGACTCGATCCTGGTCGTGAGCGGCCGCGCCGGCTACGAGATCGTGCAGAAGGCGATCACGGCGGGGATCCCGGTCGTCGCCGCCGTGGGCGCTCCGTCGAGCCTGGCCGTCAGCCTGTCGCGCGAGTTCAACCAGACGCTGGTCGGCTTTCTGCGGGGTGAGCGCTTCAACGTGTACGCCGCGCCCGCGCGGCTGGCTGCTTGATCTCAGCCGTCCGTTCTCGGCCCGCGCTCCGCGCCGGCCTGGTCGCGATCGCCGTCCTGCTGGTCGAATGGTCGCGTGCCCTCGTCGCCCAGCAGCCCGGCCTGACCGTGGCCGCCCTCGTGCTCGGCGGGTGCGCGCTGGCCGCGATGGCGGTCGGCTGGCCCGTGGAACGCCTCGGCCTCGGCACCTCGAGGTTTGGACTGAGGATTCTCGGCGGGCTGGCGCTCGGGGGCGTGCTGCTCCTGCCGGCGGCGGTGCGCCCCGGGGCCGCGCCCTTGCTGCCCGCCAGTCTCGCGATCGCCGCAGTCGTGGTCTCGATCGGCGAGGAGTTGGCCTTTCGCGGCGTCCTTTACGCGGCGCTCGAAGAGTCAGGCGGCGCTCCCCTTGCGATCGGCGGAACCACCTTGGTATGGACGCTGGCCCACGCCCTGTCGCATCCGCCCGAATTCCTTGGCGCTGTCGCCGCGGCGGGCCTGCTGCTGGCTCTGTGGCGGTGGGCTTGCAGAGACCTCGTCGCCCCGGTCATCGGCCATGTGATCGCGGACCTGGCCCTGTGACCAGAACGAGGACAAGGCCTGCCGCCCTCCTCGCCCTCGCGGCCGTGCTGTACGCGGTCGCCGCGTGGACGGTCGCTCCCGGCTTTTACGACGGCTTTGGGCCCCCGCAGGCTTACAACTTCACCTGTCCGCCGCCTCAGGCCGGGGCCAACAACAAGCCCACCTCGGGCCACCTCGACATCAAGGTCATCGGTGGTGTGAGCGACGCAAACTCGGCGTTCACCGAGGACGGCCAGCTCGTGATCGGCTTTCTACCGGGGGCGTTCGTGGTCGACGGCAAGACGACGATCGCGGTCGACATCACGCCCCTGGAGACCTGTCCGCAGCCCTCGGGGATCAGGTTCGTCACCAACATCTACCAGGTCACCGCGAGCGCGCCGCTGAACCCGGACAAGCCGGCCAACCTCGTCCTGCGCTATTCGAACCTCGAGCCCGATCCGTCGAAGGTCTACCAGGCGTCCGATCCGAACGGCGCCTGGGCGCCGCTCACGTCCCAGCCAGGCCAGCCGTACACGATCGAGACCCGGACGACGACGTTCGGCTACTTCGGCGCGGGCTACCCGTCCAGCTCGCCGCCAACCGGCTCGATCCAGGTCGGCGGGGGCCAGATTCTTCCCATCGTGGTGGCGGCGCTGATCGTCGTGGTGGTCCTGGCGGGCCTGCCGCTGGCCGTGATGAGGCGCCGCCGCTAGTCGTACTTGATCGCTTCGAACACTGTGCCGCACTTGCGGCAGCGGTACTGAAGCGTCATGGCCTGGGTACCGAACAGCGAGATCACCTCCGCATCCGTCGCCTTGCAATGAGGGCAGCGGGGCTCAGCTCGCGGTTTGTTTTGCGGCGCTCGGCGGCGCGTACTTCTTCTCCTCCAGACCCCGCAGCATGCCGAACGTGTGATGGTCGACCGCGCCCGGCCCACCGCGCCGGCGGATGGGGTCCCATTTGTTCCAGTCGATGCTCACGTGTGAGGGCTTCATCTCGAGCTGCTCTTCAAGGTGGAATCGGAGCTCGGTGGGTCCCATGCTGAGCTTGCCCTCGCGGTGCAGGGCCTCGGTTTCGCCGTCGGGCGGACCGAACCACTCGATCGCCTCCCGCCAGGCGCGATCCAACGGCCCAGACTCGATGCCTGAGCGCAGCCAGCTCCGGCCATGTAAGAAGTGGTAGCGCTCCTCCATCAGCATCTTGCGCAAGCGGTGCTGCAAGACCTCGACCGACCCGCCGACGCAAGCGTCGATCATCGCCGTGAACGCGGAGTCGAGGACTGCGTTGGCCGCCACGAACTGGCTCCACTCGGTCCATGGCTCGTCGAAGTAGGCAAGGTTGCGCAGGCTGGCCGCGTCAGATTCGCGCTCGGGGCCTCGCGGGTCGGCGCCGAGCGGTTCGAGGCAGCCGTAGAGGACGCGGCTGTGGCCGAGGTCGTCGAGACCCATCGCTGCGGCCGCTATGTCGGCCTCGAGCGAAGGCGCCCGTGTGGCCCACTCGGCGTAGCGCAGGCCGAGCATCTGCTTGTTGTCGGCGATCGACAGGACGAGGTCGGAAAGGCTCAAGCCTCCCCCGGCGCCCACAGGCGGATCACGTCGTCCTTGCGCACGATCGCCATCTCGCACCAACGCTCCTCGTCGTACGTCGCGCGCGCGTACGCCATCGCCAGGTCGGCGTCCGGCGCGACCACGCTGCCGACCAGGTGCAAGGGGTCGATTCGCGCCTTGCGCGCGAACACCTCGTACTCGACGGCCTCGCCGCTGACGCGCTTGTAGGTGCTGCCGCTCAAACGGCCAGGCCCCAGGCTTCGAGGGCGTCGCGGCCGGCCTCGGTGATACGGCCGGCTGTCCACGGGGGGTCCCAGACGACGTTGATCCGGACCTCGTTGACCCCTGGCTCGCGAAGAAGGCGCTCGCGCACGTCCTCGAGGATGAACTCCGACGCGGGACATCCCATGGCCGTGAACGTGAGGTCGACCTCGACCACGCCCCCCGCGCTTTCGCTGATCCCGTAGATGACGCCCAGGTCGACGAGGTTCACCGGCATCTCGGGGTCCTCGACCTCCCTGAGCGCATCCCAGTAGCGCTGGGTCATGACTCTTGGTGGTGCGCCTTGCGGAAGTTGTGGAACTCTTCCTGGAACATCGCGACCATCTCGGCGTTGCGCGGCCCGCGTGCGCGCCAGCGCGCGAGCACGTCGTCCCACGTGCTCGGGTGCTCGAAGTCCCAGCGCTTGTGCTCCGCGTCGAACTCGCAGGGGAACGGATAGTCGAGCTCCCAGACGTCCTTGCCGTCGCGGGTCTCCTTGTGCGCCGGCACTTTGACGCCGATCTGCTCGCAGTAAGGGACGACCGTCGAGAGCCACCACTGGCGCAGCTGATCGTTGGTCAGGCCCTTGAGCCGGTACTCGAGCTGGGTCGAATGCATCTTCTTGTCGTCCGGAAGTCCGAACCACTCGACGCTGAGTGGGAACATCCAGTCCACCGCGCGCTGCAGCTCGTCCTTGGCAGCACCTCCGGAGGCGCTGATCCGCTTCATCCACGTGCGGCCGTTGCGGAGGTGAAAGTTCTCCTCGAGCATGACCTTGTTCAGGCCCCGTTTCCAGGGGCCGTACGAGCACTTGTCGTGGATGTCGCCGAGCAAGCAGAAACCGGCCTGGTCATAAAAGCCGTTGGCGACCACGAGCTCGGTCCAGGTTTCGAGCGGGACGTCGAAGGCGTAGGGGTAGCGGAAGCTCTTGGGGTCGCGGCTGAAGATGAGGTTCTCCTGGTCTTCGCCCAGCTCCTCGAGGATGTGGTACGCGATGTGGGCGTGGGCGAGCTCGTCCTGGATGATCGCGATGCCGGTCATGAAGGCGTTGATGCTGGGCGCCCGCTTGGCCGCGAGGTAGTAGGCGGGGGCGGAGATGAGCTCGGTGTCGCCGGAGACGACGAGGGTGTGCTTGAGCTCCCGCAGATACTCGGGGGTCATCTCGCTGGTGGACTCGATGAGCTCGCCAGACTTGATCATCTGGTCGAATTCGGCTGAGCTCGGCATGAGATCAATTCTCCAACAAGCCGGGCGGTAGAATCGTGGTCTTCCCCAGGCAGCCCGTTCCTGCCGCGCCGTGGTGGCTATAGCTCAGCTTGGTAGAGCACCAGATTGTGGATCTGGGTGTCGCGGGTTCAAGTCCCGCTAGCCACCCTTTCCCGCTCGATTTCCCGCGAGTGCCGGCAGTCGCGCCTTTGAAGTGCAGGAATTTCCCGCCAGTGCCGGCACTCGCGCCTCGGGGAGCAGCGGATGCGGCGATGGGCTAGATTGGCGGCCGTGGTTCCCCCGTCATCGTCAAGTCCTCGGAGGTAGCGATGAGCGACGACAGCACGAAGATCCACGTTCCTCCGAAAGGCACGCGCGGCGCTCGGATGATGGACGTTTTCATGCGGCTCGGCCGGCCGTTCATGTCGCGGGTGGTCCGGCGGTACCAGAAAGCGAGCGGTCCCGAGCCGGAGAAGTTCATGGGATTTCCCGTCGGCGTGCTGACCACCGTGGGGGCCAAGACCGGCAAGGAGCGCAGCCTACCCCTGGGGGCGTTTCAGGATGGGCCGGACACCTGGCTGATCGTCGCGTCGAAGAGCGGCTCCGCCTCGCATCCCGCGTGGTTCCACAACATCGCCCAGAACCCCGACAAGGTCTGGTTCCAGATTGGCAACCGCAAATTCAAGGCGCACGTGGAATCCCTTCGCGGCACCGATCGTGAGGACGCCTACGCAAAGGTGGCCAAGGCGGCGCCGAGCTACGCCGGCTATCCGAAGAAGACCGACCGCGAGATCCCGGTCCTGCGCATCACGCCGGCGGGCTGAGGTCAGCCCGCGCCGGGTCTGGCGATACGGACACCGGCGCGGCATCCTTCCCGGCCCGCAGGGCCAGCAACCCGGCCGGCAGCATCAGGCCCGCGGACGCAGTCAGCGCCGCCGCGACCGACGCCACGCTCCCGAGCAGCCCGACGAGGGGGCCCGCTGCGATCTGTCCCAACGAGTCCGCCTGCCCCACGACGGAGAGCACAGTTGCCCGAACCTCCTGCGGCGTCTCCCGCGCGATCCATGCGTCGATCAACGGCTCGGCGAGGCGCCGGACCGTCTCGGCGCCGAGGAAGGCCGCCAGCGCCGCAGGCAGCCACGGGATGAGCGCAAAGCAGACCATGAGAGCGGCCCTCGAGACGTAGAGCGCTGAAAGCAAGGCGCCTGGCTCTCTGCCGGCGACGCGGGGCATCGCCAGCTGGAATGCGACCAGGCCGAGACAGCCCTCGGCGAGCCCGACCAGCGCCAGCCATCCCACCGGGGCCAGGTGGCCGACCGACGCCAGGCGCAGGTCGCGCATTAGATGGGCGGTGTACAGGCGGTCCCAGCCCTCGCTCGAGATCCCGAGCGCGAGGGCGACGAGCACGAGGACGAAAAGCGTCCGGTTGGCGCCGATCCGCCTTGCACCCGTCGCGCCAGCCAGGACGATCTCGCGCCACCGCGACTTCGACACCGGCGAACGAGAGATCGGCTCCTCGGTCATCAGCACCGCGGCCATGGCGCTGACGACCACCAGCAGCGCTCCACCGGCGAAGATCGGAAGCCGTGGGTCGACCTGCCCGGCCAGCACGGTCATGCAGAGCCCGACCATCAAACCCGCCATGCCGGCCTGACCGCCGCGCAGAAATACACGTTCGAGGCCGTCGGTGCCCGCCTGCTGGGCGATCCAGGCTTCGATGGAGCCGATCAGGAAAGCCCAGGCCCCGCCGGAGATCGCCTGCAAAACGAGCAGCGATCCGAAGTCACGCGTGAACGCCTGCAGGCCAAGGCCCGCGCCGAGCAAGGCGTAGCCGATGACGGTCGCGGGCCGGCGGCCGATGGCGTCGGCAAACGCCCCGGTCGGGACCTGGAGCAGAAACAGCGTCCCTTCGAGCGCGGTGCCGAGCAGGACCAGCTGCAGCGGATTCAGGCGCGCCTGCACGACCCAGTACGAGACAAGGGCGACAAAGAGCAGGCCGCGGGCGAAGCCCTCGGCGCCGAGGATGGTCACGTAGGTAGCTTTCGGACTGAGTCGGTGCATGTCGTCGCGCTCTCCAGCGCCCGCGCGGGCGCGTACAAACGAGGTGGTTGCGCGGAGAGCGGCTGGTGCTGTGCGCTAGCTGATGCGCACGCCGTCCACCGCGCGCGTCACAGGACGAGAGGCGATGGATGACATTGCGCCCGAAGTATATCTCGGCTAAGCGCGCACGTTTCGCGCCTGCAGCGCGGCGGAGAGAGCGCAACCAGGGCGATGGCCGGTGCCGACCGGGGGCGCCGTGCCGGCGCACTCGGGGCAGGCACCGCTCGAGCCGACCGGCGTCAGGCCCGACCACTGGTGCTTCAGAAGCAGGCGTTTCAGCTCCGCGTTCTCGGCCCGAAGGCGTACGACCTCGTCTTCGCTCATCTATCGAACAATAATCTGATTCCATGGCCCGGGCTTCCATGTACGAGTTCGCGGGTGGGGAGCAGGCGTTCCTCGCCCTGGCGGCGGCGACACACGAGCGCTGCCTGGCCGATCCTGAGCTCAACCATCCCTTCTCGCACCACGTCAGCCCGAGACACACCGAAAATCTCGCGGCCTACTGGGCGGAGGTGTTCGGTGGCCCCTCCCGTTACTCGAGCAACCTGGGCGGCCACTCCGGAATGCTGTCGATCCACGCCGGCGAGGGCGCGCCCGAAGAGATGGGCGACCGGTTCGAGGCGTGCTTCGTCCAGGCGATGGACGATGCCAGGTTGCCCGAAGACCGCGAGTTCCGAAAGGCGATGCGCGACTACATCCACTGGGCGACGCGCGAGGTCAACGCGTACGCCCCCGCGGGGACGCACGTCGCGCCCGGCCAGCCGATGCCGCGCTGGTCGTGGGAGGGCCTGGTCAGGGCGTAACCCATCCCGTCGGCCGGGCGTTACCGCCAGCGAAGAATGGCCCGGATCAAGATGGTCGACGAGGCCGGGGCCGAAGGTCCGCTGGCCGAGCTCTACGCCGCCAGCAAGGCACGCAGCGTGGCCGGAGTCGTGCCCGACATCCTGCGCACGATGAGCCTGCGCCCCGACTTCCTCGCCGCGATCAACGCCGCCTCGGGACTGCATTTCACCGACGGCGCGCTGAACCGGGCGCAGCACGAGATGATCGCCTCCTACGTCTCGGCGCTCAACAAGTGCAGGTATTGACTCAGCTCGCACAGCTGGTTCCTGCAGTTGCAGGGCGAGACGTACGGGCAGGTCGCGGAAGCGCTGCGCGCGGGGGATCTTGACGCCGCCGGGCTCGACCGGCCACACCGGCTCCTGCTCGAGTTCGTCGCCACCATCACCCGACACGCGTATCGCGTGACGGACGCGCAGGTGCAGGACCTCCGCGAGGCCGGTTGGACCGACGAGCAGATCGCCGAGGCCGCGTACGACGCGGCTCTGTTCAACCTCTTCGTCCGCCTGGCCGACACTTTCGGCATCGAACCGCCCCCCGCGTACGAGCCGAACGGGATCCCGCCGGCGGTTCTCTAAGCCAGCTTCAGGTCCGTGTAGTCGTTCTGGATCAGCTGGTAGGTGCCGTCGGCGCTCGGCGAGCCGAGGCCCCAGCTCTTCGAGTAGGGCTGTGTCTGCTGGGACAGGACCTTTCCCGACGCATCGCGTGTGGTCAGCGTCGTGGTGCCGGACAGGGTCACGCCGACGAGCCGGCTGGCCTGCGTGCTGAACTTGGGCAGGAAGAGGTTGAGCTGGATCCGGTTGAACGAATAGGTTTTCTGCACGCTCTTGCCGGCGGCGACGTCCTGCTTGATCACGTCCGTGAACTCGGTCAGCGCGTCGCCTTCAGCCCCCAGCGGCGCGAGCTTCACGTCGTGGGTCCGCCGAGCCTCTGACTCGATGATCAGGTCGAGGACGACGTCGTGCGCCTGCTGGTTTGCATCGGCCTGGCTGGAGCCGAATGCGGACGCGAGCTCGGAGACCGTGACGCCCGGAAGCGGGGGCACGAACCAGACCCTCGCCGAGGCCGTCGCCGGCGCCGTGCCACTCGCGGGTGGCAGCGCCTGGCCCGCCGACCTGAAAGTCCAGGAGCCGACGTCCTGGCCGTTGGACCCGATGGTCAGGGCTAGCGTCGGCCGCGTGCCGTCAGGAAGCTCTGGCGCCGGGATGACGCTGTGCAGCGACAGCTCCGCCGAAAGCGGCAGCGATGTGACGAGCAGCGCGGTGATGCCCAGCGCCGCGGGGGCGCTCCACCCGAGCGCTCGCACGGCTCGAAGGACGCCGCCCGCCTCCTCGAGAGGCGCCAGAAGGCGGACCAGAGCGAAACGGCCGCCACAGGCGAAGACGAGGCTCGCGAGGATGGCCGTCTTGGTCCAGAACTCGAGCGTGGTCGGGCCCAGGAGGACCACGGAGAGAAAGGCGACGATGACGCCGAAGACGAACCGGCCCACCTGGCCGTCGGGCACCGTCCGCGGATCGGGGATCATGAAGAAGGCGAAGATCAACACCTCCGGCGAGGTGACCAGGACCTGCCACAGCTGCTGTCCGCACATCGGCGTCGGGTACCAGCTCGCGATCATGCAGTGGTCCGGCACCGGGAGCAGCGCGAGCGCCGTGAACGCGGCAAACGCGGCCATGTAGCCCAGCTCCAGGCCGAGCAGCTTGAGCTCCCAGGCGATGAACAGGCCGCCACCGATCAGGATGGCGTAAGTCACGATCATCCACTGCCCCATCGGGATCCACCACAGGTCCTGCGGTTCGGTGTACTGCGGACCCAGTGCGACGAAGGCGAGCACCAGACCGAGGTTCGAGGGGTTGAAGATATGCCGTCCGCGCCAGCGGATGAGGTACTTCGAGGCCATCGACACGACGACCACGCCCACGAAGATCCACCATCCCCGCGTGCTCCACCACTGGCCGTGGAAGGTCCCCGGCACGCGCAGGATGAAGGCGGTGCTGTTGCCTGTCAGCAGCCCGCTCGCCGGCCACATGATCGTCGTGTTCTTGAAGAGCTCGTAGCCGAACTCGATGAAGGCGCCGGCCGCCAGGCAGATGACGATCTGGGCGATGGAGAGCCGAAAATCGAGTACCGTCTGGCCGAGGACCTGGAGCGTGAGCAGTACGGCCGCGACATGAAGACGTGGGTCGCGGATGCTTGGAAGAAGCACCCGATACTCGCGCCCGCGGATGGTCACCTTGCGTGGTTTCGGCGCCATGGTCAGGTAACGCAGTTTGAACTCGACGCGTTACTCCGTCTAGCACCATGAGAGCCCAGTGGAAAGCGGTCTTGGTCTTCGCGCTCGCGGCCGCCCTCGCCGCGTGCAACCCGTTCGGATTGCCGTCAACCCGCGCCCTCGAAACGGGCGCCGCGAACATGCTCACGACGGCCTCCAGCTTTCAGATCGCCGGGCGTTACCAGGCCGCGGGCGCGGACTGGACCGTCGTCCTTCAGGTCGCCAGGCCCGACGCCCAGCGACTGGTTGTCAGCAGTGGTGGGCAGACGGTCGAGGCCATCGTCGTCGGCCCCAACGCCTTCTTCCGCGGTCAGCAGTTCCTCGCGAGCCACGTGACAGACGCGCGCTCGCAGGCCGTTGTGAAGGCGGCGGGGAATGCCTGGTGGCGCGGGATCGCGGTCTCGCTGCCGAACCTTCCCGACCTGACCGGCGGAGCCGCTTTCCGTTCCGCCTTCCTCGGGCCCGCTGTGACCAAACGCACAGACAACCAGTCGGTCGACGGCGTCGACGCGGTGGAGCTGTCGGGCGCCCGGGCCGACGTGTTCATCGGCTCCGCCGCGCCGTATCCGCTGCTCCGCGTGCGGCTCAAAGACGGCGTGACGGTCGACGGCATCGCCAATGCGGACTTCGTTTTCAGCCACATCAACGCCGACTTCGGGATCGCGGAGCCCACGTCCGTCATCGACTTCAGCAACGTGTCGACGCTGCCGCCGATCTACACGGTGCAGACCGTGGACACCTCTCGCTGCGGCTCGCCCTGCGTGATCTCGGCGACGCTGAAAAACCTCGGCGGCCCGACGGGCGCGATTGCGCCGTCGACCGTGACTTTCAGCATGACCGACCCCGTCTCGGGCAAGACCCTCGGCACGTGCGCCGCCACCGTCCAGCCGGACGTCGGCTTCAACGCGACGACGGCCGTGTCGTGCACGATCACCGCTACGCCGGTCAACGCGGCGGTGGTCACAGCGGTCGCGACCAACCCCGGCCACGGCTAGGGGAATCCTTAAAAGAAGCTCAGAAGGCTCCGGCGTAACCTCGGGGTGGATGAGGCGCTGCGCCTTGATGGCCCTGCTCGTCGTGCTGACGGCCGCCTGCACGAACGCCGGTATCGGGTCATCGCCGCCACAGCAGCGCCACGTGTTCCTGATCGTGATGGAGAACCACTCCGCGGAGCAGGCGCTGAGCGGACAGTTCATCGCCTCGCTCGCGGCGAAGTACGGGGTGGCTAACAACTACCACGCGGTGGCCCACCCGAGTGTGCCCAACTACCTCGCCCTCACCTCCGGCTCGACCTGGGGGGTGCAGGACGACAGCTATCGAGTGCTGCCTCGCCAGGACATCGGTAGCGAGCTGACGCGCGCCGGTGTGAGCTGGCGGGCCTACATGGACGGCCTGACCGGGGCCGGCTGCCTCGACAGCCCGACGCCATACGACCCAGGCCACAACCCCTTTGCGTTCTATGGCGGCAAGTGTCCTGGCAACGTGGTCCCGATCAGCGACCTGAGCGCCGACCTCGCGGGCAACACGCCGCGCTTCTCCTGGATCACGCCCGACCGCTGCCACGACACGCATGACTGCGAGGTCTCGGTCGGTGACGAGTGGCTCCGCCAGCAGGTTGCGCAGATCACCGGATCAAAAGCCTGGAACTCAAGCTCCGTCCTGTTCATCACCTGGGACGAAGACGACAACACGGGCGGCGACAACCAGGTCCTGACGCTGGTCGTCGCGCCGCAGATGAACCACCGGTCGAGCTCGCGAGAGTACACGCACTACTCGCTGCTGGCCACGGTCGAGGACCTGCTTGGGGTCAAGCGCCTGGGCGAGTCGGCCAACGCGAGTCCGATGACCGACCTGCTGCCCTCTACCTTATCTATGTGACCCTGGTCGTCTGCGACGTGGGCCCGCGCGACGGGCTCCAGAACGAGGCGAAGACGCTCGATCCGTCCACGCGGGCGGGCCTGTGCGACCGGCTCGCGGCGGCTGGGTTGAAGCGCATCGAGGCGGCAAGCTTCGTCAACCCCACGCTCGTGCCGCAGATGGCGGGTGCGGAGGAGGTCATGGCCGCTCTCCACCGCCGGCCGAGCGTGGTCTACGCCGGCCTGGTCTTGAACGAGAAGGGTTACGACCGAGCGATCGCCGCGGGCGTCGACGAGATCCATTACGCATTTGCGGCGACCGATGAGTTCGGGCGGCGCAACCAGAACGCCACCACGACGGAGGGCTTGAAGACGGCGCTGGCGCTGGTCGCTAGGGCGCGGAGCGACCGCGTGCCCGTCACGGTCACCATCAGCGTCGCGTTTGGCTGCCCCTTCGAGGGCCCGGTGCCCCCGGCACGGGTGCTCGAGATCGTGGAGCACCTGATGGCGGTGCCTCCGGACGAGGTGTGCCTCGCGGACACGATCGGGGTCGGCGTCCCCACGCAGGTGCATGAGCTGGTGCGCGGGGCGCGTGCTCTCGGCGCGTCGGTCGGCGCTCACTTCCACAACACCCGCAACACCGGGTACGCCAATGCGGCGGCCGCGCTGGACGAGGGCGTCGTGTCGCTGGACGCTTCGGTCGGCGGCGCTGGCGGCTGCCCGTTCGCCCCCAACGCGACCGGGAACATCGCCACCGAGGACCTGGTCTACCTCCTGCGCGGCATGGGCGTCGACACCGGGATCGATCTGGACGCACTGATCGAGACTTCGCGCTGGCTCGGGGAGCGCCTGGGCAAGGCCTTGCCGGGGATGCTGGCGAAGGCCGGCGACTACCCCAGGGCCTAGCTCCGGACGGCCTGCAGGCCGTACAGCGCTCCGAACTTCTTCCGCACGTAAGCGATCCAGGGCGCCGCGGTGAGCGGCTTTCCGGTCGCTCTCTCCAGCAGCTCGTCCGGCGTGAACTTGCGGCCGTGACGGTGCACGTTCTTGCGCAGCCAGCCGAGCAGGGCCGCGAACTGACCCTTCTCGACCTGGGCGTCGAGGTCGGGGATGTCGGCTCGGATCTTTTCCATCAGCTGCGCGCTCACCAGGTTGCCGATCGTGTAGCCGGGAAAGATGCCGAAGCTCACGAACGACCAGTGGATGTCCTGGAGCGCGCCTTCGCGGTCGTTGGGCACGTCGAGCCCGACGTACGACTTGAAGCGCGCGTTCCACGCTTCGGGCACGTCCTTCACCTCGAGCTTGCCCTCGAGCAGCTCGTTCTCCAGCTCGAAGCGCAGGAGGACGTGCAGGTTGTAGGTGACCTCGTCCGCCTCGACGCGAATGAATGACGGATGAGACCTGTTGACCGCCCGGTAGAACGCTTCCTCGTCGACCCCGGTCAGCGGCTCCGGGAACGCCTTGCGCAGGCTCGGATAGAAATGCCGCCAGAAGGGGAGGCTCCGGCCGACCAGGTTCTCCCAGAGGCGCGATTGGGACTCGTGGACGCCGGGCGACGCGCCGTCCCACAGCGGCGTGCGGTCGATCTCGGCGCTCATGCCCTGGTTGTACATGGCATGTCCGGATTCGTGGATCGAGCCGAAGAGGCATTCGTTGAAGAAGTCGCGCGAGACCCTGGTCGTGATGCGGACGTCGCCCGGCCCGAAGCCTGTCGAAAAAGGATGCGTGGAGATGTCCTGGCGGCCGCGCTCGAGGTCGTAGCCGAGCCGCTTGACGACATCAAGCGCGTACGACACCTGGAGGTCGGGGTCGAAACCGCGATACAGCACGCTGTCGTCGACCGCGTCTGCGTTTCGTGCGATGCCGGCGACCAGGGGCACGATGGCCTCCTTCAGCTCGGCGAAGATCGCGGTCAGCTGCTTGGTGGTCATGCCCGGCTCGCTGCGGTCGATGAGCGCGTCGTAGGGCCGGTCTCTGTAACCGAGCGCGTCGGCGATGCGTCGGTTGAGCTCGACGTTCTTCGCGAGGTAGGGGGCGAACAGGTTGAAGTCCTCGTCCCGCCGGGCCTTCTCCCAAACAGGTCGGGCAACCGACCCCGCTCGAGCGATCTCGGCAACGAGGTCGGGGGGAAGCTTTCTTGCCTGGTCGTAGTCGCGGCGCGTGACGCGCACGATGCTCGCCTCGTCGGAGTCGAAGGGGGCACTGGACAGCTCGTCCTCGAGGCCGTCGAGCAGCCGGCCGACGTCGGCCCCGGTGAACATGACGTGGGAGAGCCTGAGCAACGTCGCCAGCTGCTCGGCGCGGCCCTGCACACCGCCGGGCGGCATGTACGTCTCCTGGTCCCATTCGAGCACCAACGCGGCCCGGTTGAGGTCGGTGACCTCGGCCAGGATCTGCCTCAGCTGCTGGAGCTTGTCGCTCGTGTTGCCCGCCACCCCCTGCGGGTATTCTCCCGAATAGCCGTGCCGCCCCGCTAGCTCAGTGGATAGAGCATCTGTCTTCTAAACAGAGGGTCTGAGGTTCGAATCCTCAGCGGGGCACTCTTTGCGGGATTCCCCGCGGCACCCGCGGGTTCACCTGTGAACTTTCAACCGGGTGGGAATGCCGTGTTTATACGTGCTATAGAAGCGCCGGCGAGCGCCGGGCGCGGCTCCGGCGCCTGGTGCACCGGCGCACCATGCTCAACCGGCGCAGCGGGTCCGTGATCGGCGGCTACTAGGCCGCCGCGATCAGCGCGATCGCAACCACGGCCAGGACCGCGCCTGAGGCCTGCATCGTGTTGAGCCGCTCTTTCAGCAGCAGTCGCGCGCACACGATGGTGAACGCCGGGTAGAACGACGTCAGCAGCGCGCTGATCGACAGGAGGCCGTGGACCGTCGCGAACATGTAGAGCACCACGCCGAAGCCGTCGAGCGCGCCGCCGATCGCGATCAGCCGCAGCCCGCTTGCCTGCGGCATGATCGGCACGCGTGTGACCAACGCGTAGGTCAGCGCAACGACAGCCGAGCCGGCCCGGCCGCTCACGAACGCCGTGACCCCGGCTGAGCTGCCTGCGTGGTAGAGGATGAAGAAGAGGCCGAATCCCACGCCGGCGACGATCGCCAATCCCAACGCGCGTCCCGCTCCCAGCCGGGCGTCGCGGCCGCCGGCGCCGTTGATCATGGCGATCGCGACCAGACCGGCGACGATGCCCGCGCCCTGCCCCAGGTGGAGCTTCTCGCCGGCCACGAGCACGCCCACCGCCGTCGGCAGCGCCGCGGCGATGACCGCCGTGATCGGCGCCACCACGCCGATCAGGTCGAGCGACATGGCGCGATAGAAAAGGATCAGGCCGAAACCTCCGATCGCTCCGCCCGCGAAGGTCAGCGCCATCGCCTCCAGGTTCCACTGCGTGGGCATGATCCAGATCGCGAACGGGACCGCAACGAGGCCTACAGCCTCGACACCGATGGCGACGCTCGGCGGGGGCATGCGCCGGGCCGCGAGGCCGCCGGTGAAGTCGGCCACTCCGAGAGTCGCGGCGGCGCCGAGGGCGGCGGCCGGAGAGAGAAATTGGTTCAGGCCGCCGATCCTAGCGCCCGCTACGTGTCGCCGCTCAGGCCGCCCGGCGACCCCACATCGATTCGATCCACGTCCGGTAGCCGCGCATCGCCTGTCGCAGCGTCTCGGTGTCGCCGTCCTTGCCGTCGATGTCGCGATGCATCGTCTGCATGCGCTCGCGCATGGACTTGGTGATGCGCTCGACGGCTTCTTCCATCAGGCGCTCTGCCTTCTTCACCGCGGCCTTCGGGTCATCGATGAACTCGGACTGGATGTGCTCGAACCGCTCGTGAAACTCGCCCATGTCCGGCCACATCTCCACCTGGCCGGTCGCACGATTTTGCTGCTTGTCCCCTGCAGCGCGGGCTTCCGCCGTGGCCTCGGGGTTCGTCCGCATCGGCTCGGTGGTCGTATGCGGGTGGTCCATCGGCCGATCCATGTCACGCGTGTCGCTCATGACGCGACCTCCCTGCGGTAGTCGTCCCGCTTCATGCGCGCCGTGCCGACGGCGTCGTCGACCATGTGCTTGTAATGCACCATCGCGCGGCGCATTCCCTCGGTTCCCTGCCGTCCCTCATCGCTCGCGGCCGCGTCTCTGGCCCGGCGCAGCTCGTCCGGCATTCGCTTATGCCCCTCGAGGGTGGCGCCTCGCTCGCTCAGGATCATGACCACGACCCTGTCCGCCTCCTGGACCGCGGCCCGCGGTTCTTCGATGAAGCGGCTCTCGATCGCCTGCCACGAGCGCGCATAGCGATCTCGCGATTCGTCGGGCAGGGAACGGAGTCGCATTCCGCGCCGGCCGGTCATCGCGGCGATCAGCCCGATCACGATCAAAACGACCACGATGCCGATCACCAGCACAAGCAGAGTGCTTTGACTCATTCACAAACCTCCTATGAGAGGAAAACGGGACGGCGACAGGGCATACTCGCGGGGAGTTAGCGTTGTAAAGACATGTCGAGCGACGCCCAGCGGCCGCAGATCCCACAGGACATGAAGGCCTTCAACGAGAAGCTCGTCCAGGAGTACCGCGCGAGCGGCGGCAGGCTCAGCGGGCCGATGGAGGGCAGCCGGCTCCTCCTGCTCACCACGACCGGGGCGAAGTCGTACGCCCAACGCACCGTGGTCGTGGGCTACAGGCCGTATGGCGACCGCTACGCGATCATCGCCTCCAACAACGGGGCGCCGCGCTCCCCGTACTGGTTCGCGAACCTTCAGGCGAACCCCGTGGCGACCGTCGAGGTCGGGCCCGACAAGTTCCAGGCCAAGGCGAGGGTGGCAGAGGCGGCAGAACGGGCGGAGGTCGCCAAGTTGATCGACTACCTGGAACGGCAGCAGGCTCTTACTTCGCGCGAGATCCCGATCGTCGTCCTGGAACGGGTCTGACCGCCAACCGCTCGCGCAGGCCGGCCATCCGCGCTTTGCCCAGGTTCGATCTCATCACCCACACGACATCCCTGTCCGTCGAGCGCAGCCACTTCTCCAGGTACGGCTTCGCGTTTGACGGCGCGGCGGCCGCCGCCACGCTCCATCCGTAGCCGAGCGCCTGGCGGAGCACACGGAAGCCTTCACCGCCGCGGTCGGCCGTCGCGGCCATCGACCGTGTGACCTGGTCGAGGATCGCAAGCACCTCCACTGCGTCAGCGTTGCTCTCGAGCAGGGCAGGCTCGCACAGGCCCGCGACGACCGCGCGCTGCACGTACACGTCCCCGCGCGCCCACACTTTCATCTCCTCGAGGAGCCTGGCCATGCTCTCCCGGCCCAATCGCTGCAGCGCAAGGGCGACGCCCTCGCGCACTCGCCAGCGCGGGTCGGACGCGAGCTCGCGCAGCCAGGTCATGACGGTATCGGGCTCGAGCAGCGCGACACGGCCCAGACCCGCGGTGCCGCACAGGGCCAGAAACTCGTCGTTCGATGCCGAGAAACGCCACAGCCTGTCAGGGTCCGCCTCCTCGGCGACCGCGGCCACGAGCTCGAGGTTGGCCCGCGGACCCGGCAGCCCGGAGTGCTTCTTGAGGTAAGGCTCCCACTCCTCCAGATCCCTGAGCTCGGTTCGATACCTCTCGGCGCGGAGGGCCATTTCGGGTGCGATCCTAGCCAACCCCGCGGTGGTGTCGCAGGCCGTGAGGCTCCGCGGGGAGGTGAATAATGGCCGGGTGAGCGACGGGAGCGTGGACGAACCGAGGCACATCCGCGACAGGCGCCGCTTGATGGTGACGCAACTGCTGCGCAGTCCCGTGCTCAACCCGGCCGGTACCGAGGTGGGCCGCGTCGAAGACTTCATCGTCAAGCTCTCCGACGGTGCGTATCCACCGGTCACCGGGTTGAAGGTCCGCGTGGGCGCGCAGGACGTCTTCATCGGCAAGGACCTGATCGAGGCCCTGGAACCAGGCGGCGTGCGCCTCAACACACACACCATCCGCACCGAGGCCTTCCAGCGTCGCGCGGGCGAGGTGCTTCTGGCGGCGGACGTGCTGGGCAGGCATCTCGTCGACGTGGTCAAAGGAAGGATCGTCCAGGCACACGTCCTCGTCCTCGCGCCCGGCGACGACGGCTGGAACCTGGCGGGCATCGACCGCAGCCCGCAGGCGATGCTCCGCCGCCTCCTGCCGCGCCGCGGGCGCCCGGACCTCCGCCGCCACGTCATCCTCGACTGGAAGGACATCCAGCCTTTCGTGGGCCAGGTGCCGACCGCCAAGCTGCTGATGCCGCTTCAGCGCCTGCGCCGCCTGCACCCGGCGCAGATCGCCGACATCATCGAGGGCGCCTCGCACGAAGAAGGCCAGGAGATCATCGAGGCGGTCGAGAGCGACCCCGCGCTGACCGCCGACATCTTCGAAGAGCTGGATGCCGAGCACCAGGTCGAGTTCCTCAGGTCGAAGTCAAACGACGAGGCGGCGCGCATCCTCGAGCGGATGGCGCCAGACGACGCCGCGGACCTGCTGGGCGAGCTGGACCAGGAGCGCCGCAAGCCGATCTTCGAGATGATGTCGACTGGCCAGCAGCTCAAGCTGCGCAAGCTCCTCCAGTACCACCCGACGACCGCCGGAGGAATGATGAGCCCCGACTACGTCTGGGTCCTGCGGGGCTCCACGGTCGACATGGCGCTCGAGGCGGCGCGCACCGACGACAAGGCGCCTCACCAGCTTTTGACGACGGTCTTCGTCGCCGAGCCGGACGGCACCTTTATCGGCAGCGTCGGGATCGTGGAGCTGCTCCGCGGTGAGCGCTCGCACAAGGTCGAAGACCTCGAGCTGACGCGCGTCTCGGTGCTCGGCAGCGCGGACTTCGCCGACGTGGCCCTGACGATGGCCGACTACAACCTCACGGCGCTCGGCGTGGTCGACGCCGCCGGCAACCTGATCGGCGCGATCTCCTTCGATGACGTGATCGAGGAGCTCGTCCCGGACCAGTGGCGCGACCGCGCCGAAGCGTCCTCCGGGGTATAGACCGACGGTGTCTGAGCGCGAGCCAAACCGCAAGGACTCGCGTTTGAGATCAAGCTCCTCCCTCCTCGACGACCTGGGCCAGGGTGACATCCACGGCGCATTCGGCACCATCCGGGTCAGCGACGCAGCGCCGCGCCGCACCTGGCGCCGCCGGCTCCTCACCCTCGCGGCGATCGTCGGCCCGGGCCTGATCGTCATGGTCGGCGACAACGACGCCGGCGGGGTGTCGACCTACGCGCAGGCCGGCCAGGACTTCGGGTACACGCTGCTGTGGACCCTGGTCCTGCTCATCCCGGTGCTGATCGTCAACCAGGAGATGGTCGTGCGCCTCGGCGCGGTCACCGGAGTCGGCTACGCGAGGCTGATCAGTGAGCGGTTCGGCCGCTTCTGGGGCTTGTTCTCGGTCGGCGGCATCTTCCTCCTCAACTTCCTGACCATCAGCACCGAGTTCATGGGAGTGAGCCTCGCGGGCCAGTACTTCGGCCTGCATCCGGCGATCGTCGTACCGGCGGCGGCGGCGATCCTGATCGTGATCACGATCAGCGGCAACTTCCGTCGCTGGGAGCGCGCGATGTTCGTCTTCCTGTTTGCCAGCCTGCTTGTCCTGCCGCTGGTCGTGCTCAGCCATCCCGATCCTGGGGCTGCGCTCAAGGGTTTCGTCATCCCCGGAGTGGCCGGCGGCCTGACCTCGAACTCCGCGCTGCTGATCGTCGCCGTGGTGGGCACGACCGTGGCGCCGTGGCAGCTGTTCTTCCAGCAGTCGAACGTGATCGACAAGCGGATCACGCCGCGCTGGCTCGAATACGAGAAGGCGGACACGGTGCTGGGCGCCTTCGTGGTGGTGGTCGGCGCGGCCGCGATCATGATGGCCACCGCGTCTGCGTTCACGGGCACATCGCAGTTCGGCCACTACCAGGATGCGCTGCGCGTCGCGCAGGGCCTGCACGTCAACATCTCGCCCGCCGCGGGCGCGATCTTCGCGCTGCTCCTCTTCGATGCGTCGATCGTCGGCGCTTCGGCGGTCACGCTCGCCACGTCCTATGCGTTCGGCGACATCTTCGGCCTGCGCCACTCGCTCCATCGCGGCATCCGCGAGGCCAAGCTCTTCTATTCGACGTACACCGGCATGGTCGTGATCGCGGCGGCGATCGTGCTCATCCCCCATGCGCCGCTCGGCCTGATCACGACGGCCGTCCAGGCCCTGGCCGGGATCATGCTTCCCAGCGCGACCGTGTTCGCGGTGCTTCTGTGCAACGACCGCCAGGTGCTTGGACCATGGGTCAACAAGCCGTGGCTCAACGCCGTCGCGGGCGTGATCGTGGCCGCGATGCTCGTGCGTGCTCGTGGTGGGCGGCGTGTGGAGCTCAGTCTCCGCGAGGGGCCGGCCGCGCGAACTCGAGATGTCGCGCGAGGAACGCGAGAGCTGGCGAATGCCGGCCCTGGCACTGCTCGAACGTCCCATATGGTCGCTCCCGCGGCGGGCCGCACTCGCTGCCCTGAGCACCTACCTCGTGCTCTCGATCGTCCTGCTCGCCGTCAAGGCCGTGCAAATCGCGGTGCAGCACTGAGGCCGCCGCCAGAACTTCAAAGCCGTTAACAGGGCGCTTACAAAGGCATACCGCCCCGGGGTCTACAATCCTCCCCTGTGCTCCTCGGCCTGAGACCGGGGCGCCGCATGAGAGCATCTCGCCGGCGGCTTAGCCCACTCCGCACCAGCTTCCTCGTCGTGCTTGCCATCGTGCTGTCCGCGGTGGCAGGCGGGCTTGCCTATTTCATGCCCGCCGCGCAGCTCGCGCTCGACTCCACAGGCCAGGTGATCAGCCTGCCGACACCCTCGCCGACTGCCCTGCTCGCTTCGCCGACGCCTTCGCCGTCACCGAGCCCTGTCACCGGCGCTTTCACCGTGCTGCTGCTCGGCTCGGACGACGACTCGAAGTTCAGCGCCGACCACGTCCTGACCCAGTCGATGATCCTGGTCCGGGTCGTGCCCGCGACCAAGAAGGTGACGATGCTGTCGATCCCGCGCGACCTCTACGTGCACCTCTCGCCGGGCGGCTACGGGAAGATCGACGGTGCCTACTCCTACGGGGGTGCGGGCGCGGCCATCGCGACGGTCGAGCAGGACTTCGGCGTCCATGTCGACGACTACATATGGATCGGCCTGCTCGGCCTGGTGAAGCTGATCGACGCGATCGGTGGCATCGACGTGGTGACCAGCCATCCCGTGCTCGACGACTACTACCCGGCGGACATCTACAGCCGCTTTCCGTACAGCTACCAGCGCGTCGCCGTGCTCGGCGGTCCGCAGCATCTCGACGGCTTGCACGCAATGCAGTACGTCCGCTCGCGCCACGGCGACCTGCAGAGCGACTTCGGCCGCTCGCAGCGGCAGCAGGAGGTGCTGACGGCGATTCGTCTCAAGGCCAAGGAGCTCTCGCCAGAAGACCTGCCCTCGCTCTCCGGGGCCCTTGGCGGCGAGCTCAAGACGAGCATCGGGGTTTCGCGAGTGGCGCAGATGCTTCCGCTCGCCGCGAGCTTCGACAACCCCAACCAGATCACCCAGCTGTTCTTGCTCCCTCCTTACACCCATGGCGGCGGGCCCGGCGGAAGCGTCACGGCGGACTGGGGCGCAATCCTGCCCCTGGTGCACCAGTACTTCCCATGATCTCCCGCTTCGCTCTGGCGGCGGTGCTCGCGGCGGTCATGGTCCTTTCGGGGACCGCGACCTTCATCGCTCTGGGCTCGCGCACCTCCAGGGTGGCGGTTCCGCCGGAGAAGCCGACGTCGGCGACGCCGCGTGCGCAAGCCCTGACCCTGCCTGGCACCCTGTACATGTCACAGGACGGAGCCCTGTACAGCCTGAGCGTGGGGCGCTTCCACCAGCTCACGCCCGAGGCGGGGTGGACGCAGCCGTCGATGACGCCGGACGGAAACATCGTGGCCGTCAAGCAGGCGCCGTTCTACTCCGACATCTATGTCCTGAACCGCTTCGGCTCCGTCGTCAGGCGCGTGACCAACAACTCGGCGCCGAACAAGAACTCCGATCCCGGCCTGAACCACTGGGCGTTCTACCCCCGCCTCAGCGCAGACGGCAAGACCATGTGGCTGGCCTACGACAAGCCGAAGTTCCAGTACGACGTCGTGCTGTCGATCTGGGCCATGCCGGCGACGGGCACGATCGTTCAGGGCCGCGTGTGGACCAACGCCGCCGACTACACGGGCGGTGACGTGCAGCCGCTCCCGGTGAAGGGCGGCCTCATGTACACCAAGTACGACTTTGCCTCGCGCTACGCAGCCAACCAGCCGGACAGGCTCGTCGGCATGCTCTGGCTCACCAACCGCGCCTTCTCGGTCGGACGGGAGCTCACGAGCCCGAGCGAAGACTGCCGCAACCCCGCGGTCTCGCCGGACGGGACCCAGGTCGCCATGATCTGCACCTACCAGAAGCAGGAGTCGTACCTGACGATCGCGTCCTGGAACGGCTCGACGCTGGGGCCGCGCAAGACGATCATCAGCAACCAGCTCGTCGCCCAGCCGACCTGGGCGCCCGACGGCTCGGGCATCGCCTACCTCGCGCCGGGCGCGGGGGCGGGGCCGTTCCAGCTCTGGTGGCTGCCGCGCGCCGCCTACGCGCCGATTCCGAGTCCGGCGCCGACGCCGACACCAGGCGGGCCGCACAACGGGCCGGTGCCGGCGCCGTCGCCGGCGACCGCAGTGGTGGTGAGACCGGTCCAGGTCACGACCAACAACGGCTTCGACGCGACCTCGCCGTTGGCGTGGAGCGGGTAGCGGCAGCCGGCCCCTCCGGCGCTGCCCCTCCGGCCTTGCAGGCCACCTCCCCATGAATGGGGAGGACCAGCCCCTCCGCCCTCCCATGAATGGGGAGGAGGCTTAGCAGCCCGGGCCGTTCGTCAGCACCGGCTCCGCGTTGGCGGCGGCCGCCTGCGTCGCGCTCACATAGTGCTCGGCGACCATCTGCGCGAGAACCTGGGAACGCCTTTGCCGGGCGGCCCCAGGATTGATCGTCGGATCGTAGACCGACGGGGCCTGGGTCACGCCGGCCAGGAGCGCGTACTGGCCAAGCGTCAGCTCCGGTAGCGGCGCCTGAAAGTAGGCGCACGCTGCCGCGGTCACGCCGTAGCGCCCGAAGCCGGTCGTGATCTCGCTCAGGTAGTCGGCCATGATCTGCTTCTTCGTCAGGACGCGCTCGACCTTGAGCGCAAGCACCATGTCCTGCAGCTTGTTGTAGCCGCGGTCAGAGCCGCCGAGGAAAACGTCCTTGACCAGCTGCTCTGTGACCGTCGAGCCGCCCTGGCACAGGCACAGGTTCGTCGCGTCGTAGAGCACCGCGCGGCCGAGACCGACGGAGTCGATGCCGTGGTGCTGGTAGAAGCGCTCGTCCTCGATCGCGACCACCGCCTCGGCGAGCTGCGCCGGCACCTCGTCCTGGCCGAGCACTCGCGAGCTGTGCGACCGGGCGAGGGCTTCGACGCGAGCCTGCACATCGGCTCCGCCCGGGGTCCACACCCACAGCGTGGCCATGCTGGGTCCGCTGAGCGCGGCGGCGATGGCCACAGCCACCGCGAGCCGCCGTCCGTACACGCTCGTACTGAACGTCAGGCTCAATTCGGCCGTTACGGCGGGGGAGGGTTAAAACCCGCGATTCCGTGTGAGAATTGCGCACATGCCGATCAAGTGGAAGGTCGCCCTCGTGGAGGATGACCGGCGCCTGGCGAGGGCGGTCGCCACCGGCCTCGGCGAGGAGGGCTACACGGTCCGTTCGGTGGAGTCCGCCGGGCGGGGCCTGGAGCTGGTCCGGGAATGGAATCCGGACGTCGTGCTCCTGGACCTGATGCTGCCCGACAACGACGGCCCCGACCTCTTCGAGAGCTTCAGGGCGGAGACCGACGCCGCGCTCGTGGGCATCAGCGCCCGCTCCTCGGTCAGCGACCGGATCGCGGGCCTCAAGCTCGGCGCCGACGACTACATCTCCAAGCCGTTTGCGCTCGAGGAGCTGATGGCTCGCGTCGAAGCCGTGATCCGCCGGCACCGGGGCAAGGGCGGCTCGAGGCTCGTCTCTGGCGATGTCGTAGTGGACCTCAGCGACGGCCGCGCGACGCGAGGCGGCCGGCAGCTCGGACTGACCGGCATCGAGTTCCGGATCCTGGCGGGGTTGATGCGCAACGCCGGCCAGCTGGTCACGTACGCGCAGCTGGGAGAGGCGGTGTGGGCGGTGACCACCGGCCCCGAGTCGAACTCGCTCGAGGTGCACGTCTCGCGGATCCGTCAGAAGCTGGAGCTGGACGGTGCCTCGAGGTTGATCCATACGGTTCGCGGTCTCGGTTACAGATTCAGTCCGGAATAGGGGGCTCGACAGGTCATGAAGGCGAGGAGCGTGGTGGCCGGCGTGCTGGTGGCGGGTGCGATGGCGGTCGGAGGCGCGGGCCCGGCCTCCGCGAACCTGGCGTGGTGCTGGGGTGATCCGCCGGTCCAGGTGCAGACTCCTACTGGCTCCAACCTGACGGTCAACGTCATGGTTGCGGTGCCTCAATTCCAGGCCAAATACATAAATGACGTAGACGTGCAGGCGATCACAGCTCCCGACGGGAGCGGCGGAACGCTGATCACGGTCGATGTCGCGGTGCCGTCGACGATCTCGACCGCGAACGTGTCCGTGACGGTCAAGAAGTACAAGGCCACCGCGTCGGCGACAGTACCCGGCGGCGGCTCGACCACCCTGTACCTGGACGTGCCCACCACCTGAGGCCCATGGTCGCCGCTTCTCCGCCTCTGACCCGGCCGCTGAGGGTCGCCCTCGGCGGCGTGCCCGCGCTGGGAGTGGCGCTGGCCGCCATCGCCGCCGTCACCGGCGGTTTCACCGTGGCGGACCGCTGGCGTCTCCTGCTGGTCCCCGCCTGCTTCGCCGCGGTCGCGCTGGCGGAAAGATTCCCGGTCAAGATCGGCCCACAGCAGAAGATCAACTTCGGGGCGCTCCCGTGCCTGGTCGCGGTGCTGCTCCTCCCGCCTGGCCTCGGGCCGGCGACCGCTGGACTCAGCGTGCTCGCGGCCAACCGTTTCATCCGCCGCAGCTGGAAGGAGAGCGCGTACAACGCGGGCAACGTGCTGGCCGCGGGCGCTCTGGCGTCGATGGCCGGCGCGATCGGGGCAGCCACGGACGTGACCGGTGACGTTCGCGCGACGGCCGGCGCGTTCCTCTACGTGGTCGCCAACCTCGGCCTGGCGGTGGTTCCGCCCTCGCTCCTGACCGGGCGTCCATACCCGGTGCTTCTACGATCCGCCGCCGCCGCCACCTGGCCGGCCTCTCTGACGTTGGCGGCGTGCGCCGTCGTGATGGCGGTCCTGTTCGTGGAAGCGCCGATCGCCGCGCCGCTGCCGCTCGTCGTGTTGCCGATGATCTACCGCATGAACCGCGCCATCGAGGCGCAGGCGACGGCCAACGATCAGCTCCAGGCCGTGCTCGCTTCGCAGCGCCGGTTCCTGACCGACGTGTCTCACCAGGTGGCGACGCCGCTCGCGACGATCATGACCAACCTTTCCATCCTCCGGAGAGCCAACCGGGGCGGACCGACGGAGGATGCAGTCGCGGACAGCGTTGCCGAGGCGGAGCGGATGAAGCGGATGCTGGCGCGCCTGCGCTCGCTCGCCCACGCGGATGAAGACGTGCCCCTTCGCCGAGAGCTGGTCGACCTGGCGGAGCTGACGGCCGACGTCGTGCGCGCGTACACGGCCCAGGCCGCAACGTCGGGCGTGGACCTCGTCGCGGATGTCGGCGCGCCCACGCGCATCAATGCCGACAAGGACCTGCTTCGAGAGGCGGTCGCAAACCTGGTCGACAACGCCGTGCGGGTGAGCCCGCGGGGTGCGCAGGTCACGCTCAGCGTGGAGCTCCGGCAGCGGGCTGGGCCTGGCGATCGCGCGCCGCGTGGTCGAGCGCCACGGGGGCACGATCAAGGTCAAGACCACTCGCGGCGCGGGCAGCACGTTCACGATCGAGCTGCCGGGTTAATCCCATTCATCGTGGGCCTCTTCCTCCCCATTTCATGGGGAGGTGGCCTGCAAGGCCGGAGGGGCAGGGCCGGTTGGGCTAGCGGATCAAGCCCCCGTCGTAGGGCTGTCCCGCCACCGCGTTCAGCCCGCACACCCACTTGAAGACCTGCTGGCCATTGCCGCCGCCACGCACGGTCATGCTCTGCACGAACACCGAACCGGTGAACTGCGGGCTGGAGTTGCCGTCGCTCACGTACGGGCTCTTCGGCAGGTAGATGATCCCGCTCATGTCGGTCCCGGCGTGCGGGCCGATGGTCACGCCCGCTGTGAAGGGGTTCGATCCCGATCCCCAGATCACGAAGTTGTGCGTGCCCATAGGGTCGCGAGGACCGCTATAGCTCGGCGGGTTCAGGTCGTCGAGCCCGTTGAGCACTGCCTGGCTGATGTCCAGGCCGCCGTCGGTCCCGTCGAGGACGATCGCGACCGCGCCTGCCGGGTCCGAGACGCCAGAGGGCATGTGCACGGTGTTGGTGACGTTGCCGAGCGCCACGCTCGATGCGTTGATGATCTTGTACACGCCGCCGTTCATCACCCCGCCGCTGGGCGCGAACCCGTTGTAGATGCCCGGCATCCAGCGGCCCTGGCCGTCCTTGGCCATGGCGGCCGATGTGAAGGTGACGTTTGGCGCGACGGGGCTCGCGTTGTCGTAATTGTTCGGCGGCGCGATGTTGGTGTTCTGCGGCATCCCGTTGCTGTCCGTGGTGTGGTAATCGAGGCTGTTGCCGCCGCCGCCATTGTCGAGGCGGTTGGGAATGTTGCCCGGACAGGTCGTGCCGTCGTAGTTGGTCTGCTGCGAAGGCACGCCCGTGGAGTGGGGGGCGTTGTTGGCGCCGAACGATCCATAAGCGTAGACCGGGCCGGTCACCGTCTGGAAGGCGGCGCCTCCGCCGTTGATCATCGCGTCGCCGCCCACCGCGGCCACGGCGTACGCCGCGCCGTTGAACTGCGGGCCGGGGATGGTCGCTCGCGCGGATGCGGCGGAGGTCAGCGTCGAGAATCCGAGCATTCGCGCGAAGATGCTCGGCTGCTGGTGCGTGATGACGACATCGAGCACGCTCGGGTAGTTGAAGATCCCGTTCACCCGCCACGAGTCCGCGAGGGTGATGCTGTAGCCGGTGACCGAATAGGTGCCGGCCGGGCAGCTCGCGGCGCTCGAGCAGGCACCGACGGGCAGGCCGAAGCCGAGCGATGAGCCGAGGTACTCCATGGCCACCCAGTGCGCGTTGCTGCCGCCGGGTCCGTACGAGCGCGAGCCTGCCAGGGCTGAGGCGTCGGCGTAGGCCTGCAGGTTTCTGCGGGAGCATGGTGGTGGACGACGCCAGGCGCAGGAGGTTGGGCGCGGCGGCGCCGAGGAATGGCACCAGGCTGTCGTAGCGGTAGATCACCGTCACCACGACCTGGAAGCAGCCCTTGTACTGCGGGTTCGCGAACTCCGCGGCGCGCGCCCCGAGGTCGCCGGGCATCGGGTCGCGCCCGAGCGCGCTGCGCGCGGCCGAGCAGCTTGCGTAGCCGCCGGGCGCGCCTTGCTCAGCCGGCCAGATGCACACCTGCGTCGTGCCGGCCGGAGGTGTAGGACACCCCGACGGCGGAGCCTCGGTCATGGCCGAGCTGCGGCTGTATGAGCCCATGACGGCCTTCACCGTCTCGTTGATGCGGGCGTCCGTCAGGCATCCCGAGCCGTTGGCCGACGGTGTCAGCGCGAGACCCGAGCAGCTCCCCGATGCTCCGCCAAAACCGTTGTCGCTGGGCACCTGGTTGGGGACCGCCTGGCGCGCGGCCTGCCGAGCCGCCTCCGCGACGGTCGAGGTGACCCAGTCGACGCGAAACAGGTCGATCGAGATGGCGAGCAGGAAGAACAGGAGCGGAAACACCAGCGCGAACTCGACGAGCGCCTGGCCTCGGCTTCCCCGTTTACCGGGAAGTGCCGGCCGCCGGCGGGGGATGGGGCTTTTCCTTCGCATCAGTACTCCACCCGCTGCGAAGATGTCACCTGCATCGGAAAGGACGTCCCGAACAGCGGCCACAGCACGGGCGTGATCACCGGCATCGGCCGCGCGATGCTCGCGGTGATCGAGTCCGAGCCGGGACTCGTCGGCGGGCCCCCATTGCCCGAGGCGTTGGTGATCGCCGCGCCGTTGAGGCAGTGGAAAGTGACGGTCAACGTCCCGCCCGCCAGCACCGACCCGGCGGCGGTCCCGTCCTTCGAGCTCTCCAGCGCCGCCTGGTTGGCGATCGTGCCGATCGTTCCACCCGACGGCGGCAGCGGCGACGACACCGAGACCGCGATCGGGCCGCCGCTCGTCGACGCGCACACGCTGTCCGCGGTGCCGTGCTGGTACGAGGACACCGCGATGCGCAGCGCCTGGCGCACCGAGTTCGTGACCGCCTCCCGGTAGTAGAAGGACCTGCCCAGGTCCGTCACACCGAGTGCGAGGAGCAGCACTATCGGCAGAGTGATGGCCGCCTCGACGAGGGACTGGCCCCTTGAACTTCCTCTCACGTGTGGGGTAAAACGGATTGCCCGAGGGGCCTCTTGCAGGGCTTGGAAACGCGCGAGCGCGCGTCTGCTTTCACCGTCGAATTCGATCGACTAACTTACAGGCGTGGCGATCATCGTCTGCCCGCAACCGACCGCGGCGGAGATCGGCCTGGACGTGATGCGGCGGGGCGGCAACGCCGTCGATGCGGCGGTCACCTGCGCATTCGTGCAGGGCGTCATCGATCCCCAGATGTGCGGCATCGGCGGATGCGGGGTGATGCTCGTGCACAGCCCGCAGGCGGGCGACACCCTGCTCGAGTTCTACGGCACCGCCGGCTCGCGGGTGCGTGAGGACCAGTGGGAGTCGATCTTCATCCGCGAAGCTGCGGATCGTTACGGATATGTCCTGGAAGGCTGGGTCAACGACGTCGGTTATCAGTCCGTCTGCGTCCCGGGGACGGTGGCCGGCCTGCACGAGGCGCTGAAACGCTTCGGCACCATCTCGTGGGAAGAAGCGATCGAGCCCGCGATCCCGATCGCGCGCGAAGGGTTTCCGGTCACGGGCTACGTGCACGGCTACTGGACGACGGACTATGGCCCCGACGTCGTGCCGAACCTGCAGCGCATCCAGGCCACTCCCGCCGCCAGGGCGATCTATACCCGCGCCGGCGCGCTGTACGCGATCGGCGAGCGCTTGGTGCAGGCCGAGCTCGCGCACACGCTGGAGAGGCTTGCAAGCGAGGGCCCCGACGTCTTCTATCAGGGCGAGATCGCTGACTCGATCGCCGCCGACTTCGCCGCCAACGGAGGGTTCATCACGAGGGAAGACCTGGAAACGTATCGGGTCAACGTCACCGAGCCGATTCGCGGGACCTATCGAGACCTGCAGGTGACGGCGGCCGGACCACCCGCGGGCGGGCTGACGCTGCTGCAGATGCTGAACTTCCTCGAGGGCTACGACATCGGCGCCGCGGGTTGGCCTAGCACCGAAGCGGCACGGCTCCTGGTCGAGGCGATGGCGTGGGCGGTAGCCGACCGGGAGATGCACATCGCCGACCCCCGCTTCGTCGACATCCCGGTCGGCGCGCTCGCCGACAAGCAATACGCCGCCAAGGCGCGCGAGGTGATCGCGGACCGCTCCGACACCACGCACATCTGCGTTGTCGACGACGGCGGCAACGCCGTGTCCCTGACCCACACGCTAGGCTCGGCCAGCGGCGTGGTCACGCCTGGGCTCGGCTTTGGCTACAACGACTACATGAACTGCTTCGACCCTCGGCCCGGCCGGCCCAACTCGGTCCGGCCCGGCAAGACCCGGGTGACGATGATGACCCCGACGATGGTCTTCGACGGCCACAAGCTGCGCGTCTGCGTCGGGGCGCTGGGGGGACGAAGATCGTGACGGGCGTGCTGCAGGTGCTGCTGAACGTGCTCGACCACGACATGTCGGCGGTCGAGGCGGTGAGCGCGCCGCGCGTGGACTTTCAAGGCGACGTCGTCCAGGTCGAGGGGCGGATCCCGCGCGCCGTGAGCGAAGGGTTGGAGCGGTTGGGCTACCGCGTCAACCGCCGGACGCTCAACTACGACTCGTACTTCTCGCGGCCTCAGGTGATCGTCGCCGAGCCGGACGGCTTTCTCTCCGGCGCGTCGGACCCGCGCAAGGACGGCGGCACCGCCCTGGAGACGGAGACGAGATGAGGTTCTCCGACCGAGTCGCGCTGATCACCGGGGGCGGGCGAGGGATCGGCGCGGCGACGGCCCAGCTGTTGGCGCGCGAGGGCGCGAAGGTGATCGTCTCCGACATGGATGTGGCCCCGGCGCAGGAGGTGGCGGGACCGATCGGCGGCCTGGCGGTCGCATGCGACGTCACCTCGCGCGACCAGGTCGAGGCGATGGTCGAGCGTGCCCTTAGCGAGTTCGGCCGGCTCGACGTGCTGGTGTGCTGCGCGGGCGTCATCCGCGACAACCTGCTGTTCAAGATGACCGACGAGGATTGGGACCTCGTCATCGACACGCACCTCAAGGGAACTTTCCTGTGCGCCCGCGCGGCGCAGAAAACTATGGTCGAGCGGAAGTACGGAAAGATGGTGTTCCTGTCCTCGACGTCGGCGCTGGGCAACCGCGGCCAGGCGAACTACTCGACGGCGAAGGCGGGACTTCAGGGCATGGCGCGCACCCTGGCGATCGAGCTGGGGCCGTTCAACGTCAACGTCAACACCGTCGCGCCCGGATTTGTCGAGACTCGGATGACGCGCGCGACGGCGGAGCGGATGGGGATCGATTTCGAGACTTTCAAGCAGGGTGCGGCGCTTCAGATCCCGCTCGGCCGGATCGGACAGCCGGAGGACATCGCGAGCGTGATCGCCTTCCTGTGCAGCGACGAGTCGAGCTTTGTCTCGGGCCAGACGATCTACGTCCGCGGAGGCCCCTAGCAAGTACCCGGGGACGCGTTCGTTGAACGTCTTTATGCGCCGGCTACTTGGGCAGGTCAGGCAGCGAATCGGCAGGCGAACTGCTGTTCGACGGCGCGGCCTCTGGCGTCCCAGTCCGCAAGTTCGAATCGAATTCGGGCACGACGGCCTGCCGGTGGCGATCAGGCTTCCAATAAGTAGCCATTTGGGGTTGACTGGCCCTTCGAGGGTCTGCTAGGGTGCCTAGGTCTTCTGGGGATCCTCCCGCCGCCAGGGCGGATTCACAAAACTCTAGGGGTAGGCAACTGCGAGTTAACCGTTACCTGACCCATGCCGTCGTGCTCGGAATAGCGGTAGCGATGTCCAGCTACGCGGCAATGGATCGTCACTTTCCGACCACGCTGACGGCCCGGCTGGGGCCGGTCAACGCCGAGGCGGTCGTGGTCGGCGAGGGGGGCGACTACGGCGACGTCTCGATGGGCCGCTACAGCACGATCATCAAGCCCGTCTCGATCCCGACCTCGGCGCCGATCAGCCACAAGCCGTTCATCTACACGGTGGCGGCGGGCGAGAACCTGGACAGGATCGCAACGAAGTACCACGTGACCGTCAAGGAGATCCGCTGGTCGAATCCCTCTGATCGTCGACTTCAACCGGCTGCGCACCACCTCGCTGACGGCCGGGACGACCCTCGTCGTGCCGGGTGGCCAGGGTGGCGCCTTCCCGCCGCCGCCGGCGCTGTACCAGATCCTCCACGGCTCGACCCAGACTGCGTTCCCGGTCAAGGTGCTGGGCTGCTGCCTCGGCCCTTACGTGAACAACAAGTTCCCGGCCGGGTGGTGCACCTACTACGTGGCCACCAAGCGCAACGTCACCTGGACGGGCGACGCGGGCTACTGGTACCAGAACGCCTCTTATCAGGGCTACCCGGTCGGGCCGACGCCCAAGGTGGGGGCGATCATGGTGACCTGGGAGTCGTGGGCGGGCCACGTGGCCTACGTCGAGGCGGTGAACCCGGACGGGTCGTGGGTCGTCTCGGAGATGAACTGGGTCGCCTTCGACGTGATCGACGAGCGGACGATCAAGCCGGGACAGCTCGGTACCAAGCTGGTCGGCTTCATCTACTAGACCGCCGCCGGCGACGGCTCGGCCTGCTCGGCCTGCTTGGTGGCCCACTCCAGCTCCATCTTTTCGATGTCGCCTTTGACCGTCCTCAGCCCCGTCGCGGCGGCGACTGCGGCGAGGACCAGCAGGGTCGGGCTGGTGATGAGAAGCGCGGCCTGCAGGTTGCCTCCGAGCCAGTCTGAGATCTGACCGACGTCGTAGGTCGAGTGGGAGTCGCCGAATATGTGCGACACCAGAAGCAGGGTGGTCACAGCGCTGGCGCGGAGTCCGGGCGAGACCACGTTCTGGCTGAGGGCGGTAAACGGACCCGCGTACAGGTACAGGGAGATCACCGCCAGCAGGAAGACCGGCACGAAGACCGGGATCGGCCCGATGTTGAGCGGGCTGAGGATCGCGAGTGTGACCAGGACGGCCCCGGCGAGGAACCCGGCGATGCCCACCTCGAGGTGCGCGGTCGGGGTCGTCCTCGCGCGCCGGTCCGCGATCCAGCCGCCCGCGAGCGTGCCGATCAGGCCGCCGACGACGATCACCGCGCCGGCCAGCAGCCCCGCGCCGCCCGGTTTCAAGTCGAACCTCCTTTGCAGCAGCGTCGGAAGCCAGAACGCGTTGGAGGCGAGGACGAAGAAGAGGAGCGTTTGCGAGATGATCGTCGCCCGCAGCGTGGGGATGCGCATGAGCAGGGCGAACTGCTTGAGGCTCGCCTCGGCGGTTTTGACCACCGCAGGCCCGGTGTGCTCGACCGCTCCTCGAAGCGGCTCCCTCAGCTGGAACGCCAGGGCGGCAAGGATCAAGCCTGGGATGGCCGCGACGAAAAACGCTTTGGGCCAGCCGTACTTCTCGGCGATGAAGCCGCCCCCGGCAAACCCGATCGCGATCCCGACGGTGCTGCCGGCGCCCCAGATCGCGGCCACGCGGCTGCGCTGCTCCTTCGGGAAGTAGTCGCTGAGCAGGCTCGTCCCGGCGGGGTAGTAGCCGGCCTCTCCGACGCCGACCACGGCGCGGCTGATGAAGAGCTGGGCGAACGTGCGTGCAAAGCCGGTGAAGAGGGTGGCGACGCTCCAGATCGCCACGCCGACGGCGATGACGTGCTTCCTCGTCCCGCGGTCAGCCCAGTAGCCGAAGGGAAGCGCGGCGATCGCATAGACCAGGAGGAAGGCGGTGCCCAGGAGGCCGAACTGAGGGTCCGAGATGCCGAGGTCCTTCTCGATGCTGGGGCCCGCGCTGGCGGCGACCCAGCGGTCCATGTAGTTGAGGAGGTTGATCGCGACCATGAGGCCGAGCACATACCGCGCGTAGCCTCTGGCCACGGGTGGAATTATGAGGTTGGCCTAAACTAATGCCTCGCGCGCCGGCTCTCGGTGCGCCTCCGTGGGTCGGCTGGGCATTGGCGAGCTCAAGTGGCTGTAAACCACCCGCGAAAGCTGTGGGGGTTCAAATCCCTCCCGGCCCACTCCCCAAAATCGGTTCGGGCACCGACATTCCGATTTTGCTCTCGCCTATCTCTCAGATGTCTCGTCGTGACCGCCCCAGGGCGTTCTTCTCCATCTCGGACGTGGTCAGGCTCCCCGGCTTACGGGCGATACGCCCGAGCAGCTCGCGCAGTGTTCTGGTTTCATCCGTGTCGAGATCGCTGGTCGTTTCCCGCTCGGCTGCGTTCAGCGCTCTCCTGGCTCGAGAGAAGAGGGCACGCCCGCTACTCGTTGTGCTTAGCGCGTACTCCCGGCGGTCGTGTGGGTTGCGGCGACGCACGACGTAGCCAGACCGATCGAGTTCGTCGATCACGTCCACCATGGTCGCCGGGTCCATGCGTAGGCGCCGGCTCAGCTTCTGCTGAGAGATTGGTGCCTCGCTCACCACGGTCGCCAGCGCCGCATAGCCCTTCGCTGTAAGGCCGAACCCACCCAGAGCTCGGTCCGCCTTCTCTCGCGCGACCAGGTGGGCGCGGGCGAGCAGGAAACCAATCCTTGCTGCCAGATCCTCCGGGTATTCATCCGCCACTCGGAGGATCATAGTCTCCGCTAATAATAGATGCAATAAATCATTGAGAGAGCTTATTATTTTCAGGAGTGAGCGTGTGGGGCGCTCGATTGCAGGAGTCGAAACTAGTGGCAAAGACAGCCGGCGTCGCTCTCGTCACCGGTGCCTCGAGAGGCATCGGCCTATTCATCTCTCAGTCCCTGGCCGAACACGGTTATTCCCTGGTTCTGACCGGCCGCTCAACCTCAGAGCTCAAGGCGGCAGCGCGCCACCTAGAGGTGAGGGGCGCAAACGTCGTTGCTTTGCCGGCGGACCTGACCGTAGCGGAAAGCATCGATGCCCTGGCCCCAACCGCTGAACGCGAATTCGGTCGCATCGACGTGCTCGTAAACAACGCCGGCGGCGACCCGCAGCGCGAGTTCGATGCCATGACATGGGCCGAGAACGAGGCGATCTTGCAGCTCAATCTGATCGCACCGATGCGCCTGACCCATTTGCTCCTGCCCGGAATGCTCAAGCGTGGGCGAGGTCATATCGTGAACATCTCGTCCATCGCCGGGCGGGTCGGCTTCCCATACACGGAGGCTTACGCCGCCGCCAAGGACGGCCTCATTGGTTTCTCGCGGGTGCTCCGCAACGACTACAGGGGCCGCGGCGTGAGCGCTTCGGTGGTCGTGCTTGGCGCCATCCGCGACGCGGGCCAGGGTCAGCGTACCGCCGATGAGGTCGGCATAAAGATGCCGGGGATGGGGACCTCGCCCGCGAACGCCGTGGGCAAGGCCGTGGTCGCCGCGATCGAGAAGGATCGCGCCGAGATCGTGGTCTTGCCAGGCCCGGGCCGCCTTATGAAGGCACTCATGGACCTCTTTCCTTCGATGGGTCCGGCCATGAATCAACTCGCGGGTGCCAACGCCACGATGCTGAAAGTGATCGAGCTCCGGAAGCGGTCGGCTTCCCGGTAAGAGCCGCCTAGATGTTTTCAAGCGGGCCTGGATCTCGTCCGCGCCGTGGCGGCGTCTTACGCGGGTCGGATGTTCTGGTTCAGGTGGAACGCGTTGTCGGGATCGTAGCGGCGCTTGAGCTCGACCAGCCTCGCGAGCTTGCCCGCGGGATAGGCCCGGCGGACACCGTCCTGGCCTTCGTCGCCCAGTGCGTTGACATACACGCCGCTCGCGAAAGGCTCGACGGCCGCGCCGTACGCTCGGGCGGCGGAGACGCGTCCGCCATCCTCCTCCGGATCCATCCAGGTCGTCCCGCACCCAAACTCGACCAGCGTGCCGCGGTGACTGAACGCGGCGTCGTCGTCCCCGACGTCCTCGATCGCGCCGCCGTACGCCTGGAAGCCGCCGTTCGGGAGTCGGGACCAGTCGGGATCGGTCGCGTTCGCCGGGAGGCCGCGCCCCACAAACACGTCGATCGCAGCGTCGCTCAGCTCCGTCAGGTAATGCCCCTTGGAATAGCGGCGGCGGCCATGGCCGTTCGGGTCATCGCTCATTCCCTGGAGCTCCACGTAGGTCATCTCCATGACACGTTCGGTCGCCGGTGTGCCTAGCTCGCGGAAGGTGGACAGATACCGGCGTCCTTCGTCCACGTCGCCGACCCACACGTACCCGACGCTGACCACAGGCTGACCGCCGGCCGTCGTCGCGCTTGCGGTCAATGTCGCCGCCCGGGGCGCGTCCGCCAGCAGATCACGCCAGCCGCGCAGCGCGTCGCGTGCCTCGGCCGGATCGAAGACGAGGTCCACCAGGAGTGCCTGGACACCGACCGGGTGGAGACGAAACTCGAACTCGGTCACGATGCCGAAGTTGCCACCTCCCCCGCGCAGGCCCCAGAACAGGTCCGGGTTATCAGATTCAGACGCGCGCACGATCCGGCCCTCGGCGGTCACGACGGTGAACGCCTCGACGTTGTCGCAGGCGAGTCCGACCCGTCGGGCAAGCCAGCCCATCCCGCCGCCGAGGGTAAGCCCGCCGACTCCTGTGTGCGAGACGTTGCCCGCGGTCGTGGCGAGGCCGTGCTCCTGGGCGGCCACGTCGAGGTTGCGGAGGAGGGAGCCTCCGCCGACCCATGCCCGGCGCGCCACGGGGTCGACGCGGACGTCGTTGATCGGGGTCAGGTCGATCATGACTCCGCCGTTCGGCACCGAAAGGCCGAGCACGCTGTGACCGCCGCATTTGACGGCGATCTCGAGGTCGGATTCACGGGCGAAGCGCACGGCAGCGACAACGTCCTCCGCGGACTTGCACCGCAGGATGGCGGCCGGTCGCCGATCGACCATGCCGTTCCAGACGGCCCGGCTCCGGTCGTAACCGCCGTCACCTGGCTGGATGAGCTCGCCTGCGAAGTCGCGGATCTTGGTCACGGTATTGATGACTGCGGACGGGCCGCAGACTCATCGCTATGTCCAGTCGGTCAGCGGCGGCGATCCACGTGGATACCTCGTCGAGTCGAAGAAGACGATGCAGTCGAAGTCGTCGAAGCTGTCTGCGGTGAGAGGGGAGTAGGTCGGGTTCCGTGAGCTGCCGGAGCGGACCGGCAGCGTCACGGGATTGACAGCGGGCGCCCGTGCCCCGCGGTGAGTGGAGATGAACAGCGATCCGCCGACCCCGAGCAGCTCGGCCTCAAGCGTTCCCGGTTCGGGCGCGCCGATGCCGTTCTCTTCGGAGACGCCGACGCCCATTCCGACCACGGCGTATCTCGGACCGAAAGATGCCGAGAGGTGGGAGCCCGCAGGCCACCACTCCTTGACCTCGTCACCGGGAGGTAGGCGCCATTGGGTCATTCCCCGCTTCAGGTGCCCACTCGCGGCGAAAGCCAGGACCTTGCCGCGCTCGCCTTCATGCGAAACGATGTGGGCGAGGTTGTCGGCCATGATCAGGTCCCGAATCCCGAGCATCCGAGCGTAAGCGCCCGCCGTCGCCAGTGCGGCGTGTGCGTCCAGCAGCTCGAGCGCGAGCTGCGAATGATGCAGCGCGTCGGCGTAGGTGAGTGGATCGCTTTTGGCGATGAGCTCCGGCCCGCGGATGCGAAGCTCGGTGACCAGGTCCTCCGTCGCGATGCGCAGCTCGGTCGCGGCGGGAGAAAGACCGATTGACTGCGCGGGATCGTAGAAGGCGGCCGGCCGTTCCCAATCCGCGGTTTCGCCGACCAGCGCCGCCGTCCGCTCGCGGTGCCGGCGGGTCGCGTCGGGATCGATGCCCTGGAGGTAGGCGAAGACGATGTCGAAAACCAGACCTGGGCTGGCGAGGCCTCCCTCGCCGAGCGGCACGTCGAAACCGTAGAAGTGGAGCTTCGTCGAGGTGGACGGATCGGCGTTGTGCACACGCATCCACTCGACGAGCTCGCGGTTGGCGTCGAGGAGTCCAAACCCGCTGCCCAACCATCCCTGGACCATGGGATCGTCTTGTTTCCGCAGCCCAAGCACGTAGTCGTTCATTGCTCGCGCCTGGGGAGAGCTGACCTCGATCGCCACCGCACTGTAGCCATGCGCCGCCACCAGCCGCCGGAAGAGCCGATTCCGCGCCTCGAGGATCTCCTCGCTGCCGTGGAGCGCCTCGGCGAGACCGAGCAGCCGCACCGAGTCGCCGAGCACGCCGATGACCCTGTCGACCGCCGCATCGAAGCTCGCGTCGTCGTGAAGGACGAAAGGAATTGCGTCCCGGGCGATCCACGAGTCGAGGCTCAGGTCTTTGAGTTTAAGTTCGGCCGGCCGTCCCCGCGAACGTCCAGACCGCGTCGAGCAGCGGTCCCGGTGACTCGATCTGGGGCAGGTGTCCCGTGTTGGGGAGAAGAAGAAACTGCGCGCCCGGGATGGCATCGGCGAATGTGCGGCCGTAGGCGGGATCGGCGATGCGGTCGCTCTCGCCCCAGACGACCAGCGTCGGCGTGGTGACGCCCGCGAGGCGCTCGCGAAGCGATGGGTCGAGCATCGCCGTGCCGGCGTAGACGGCAATCGAAGCCCGATTGCCGGCCATCGCGGCCAGCGCTTCCGGCGGCAGCTTCGTCGGATCGATCCCGAACCTGTCCGGGTCGTCGTAGCTGAGCTCGGCGAGCTGCCGCGGAGTAAGCGAGAAGAAATCGGCGATCGGATGGCCTGGGACCTCGATTCCCACCGCGTCGACCAGGACGAAGCCGCTGACGCGCGAGGAGTTCTGCAGCGCCATCTCGGCAGCGATCCATCCCCCGATCGAGTTTCCGACCACGATGACATCGCTCAGGTCGAGCTCGGCCACGAGCGAGTGGTAGAGCGTGGCGAGGTCTGCGACGCTGCGAAGCGCTTCCGGCCGTGGCCTACCCGCGAACCCCGGATGGGTCGGAGTGATCACGCGCGCGGAACGCTCCGCGGCGAGGAGGTCGGCGAACGCGGCCACCGTCTGCGGGCCGCCACCTCCGTGCAGCAGCAGGAAAGGACGACCCTGACCGCGGTCGGTGAATGTGACCTGGCTCGACGCAGGCATCTCAGACATCTTATATCAGAGTATTGAGATACGCAACCTTAGATCCTGAGCTATCGTGTCGGGGTGCCAGTCGCTCTGCAGGACCTCGGCCGCGCCATCAAGCAGCTCCAGTATCGGCATCACCGGACGATGGACCGCCGGCTGCGGGCAGTCGGGACGTCGCTTCCGCAGTGGGACGCTCTGCGCGCCGTCTCCCGGCGGCCCAACTCGTCCGCTCACGCCCTGGCCGAGATGACCTTTCAGACCGACCAGTCATTCGGCGCCCTTGCCGGCCGCCTCGTACGCCTGGGAATGATCGAGCGCGTAGCGGGGTCGGGCCGCGCGATCCGGCACCGGCTCACCCCGAAAGGAGAGGCCACTCTGCGCAAGGGCTACGACGTCGTCGACCAGGTGCTTGCGGCCTCGTTCTCGCCGCTCACGAAGCGGCAGCGGGAGGAGTTGTACCGGGTCTTGAGCCGGACACTTGTCGAAGGCGAGCCTCCACTGAAGGTCGGTTTGTGAAAGCGGTCGTCTACGACCGGTACGGCCCGCCTGACGTACTGCACATCGAGGACGTCGCGAAGCCCGAACCCACAGAGGACGAGCTCCGGGTCAGGGTCCGCGCCGCAGCCGTGACGCGCGGCGACTGCGCCACCCGCGATGCCAACCGGCGAAGCGGCGCGCTCGTCACGCTCGTCAGCCGGCTCGTCTCCGGCGTGCGCCGGCCGCGCCAGCCGATCCTCGGGAGCGAGTTTGCCGGCGAGGTCGAGGCGCTGGGCGCCGCCGTGGACGACTTCGCCGTCGGCGACAGGGTCTTCGGGTCCACCGGCTTCAGGTTCGGCGCCCACGCGGAGTTCGTATGTGTCAGGCGGGACTCCCGGGTCGCGCCCATGCCTGCCGGTTTGACCTTCGAGCAGGCGGCCGCCATCACCGACGGGGGCCTCAACTCGTTGTGGTGCCTGCGGCTCGCGCAGCCTCTCGAGGAGCGCAAGGTCCTGGTCTACGGCGCGTCGGGGGCGATCGGCAGCGCGGCCGTCCAGCTGGCGAAGCACTTCGGCGCCGACGTCACAGCAGTCTGCGGCACCAAGAACGTGGAGCTGGTGAGGACGCTGGGAGCCGGCGCCGTCATCGACTACATGAAGGAAGACTTCACCCGGAACGGCCGCACGTATGACGTGATCATGGACGCCGTCGGCAAGCACTCCTTTCGCCGGTGCAAGGGTTCCCTGAATCCCGGCGGCCGCTACCTCGCCACCGACGGGCTGGACAACCTCGTGCTCAGCATGTGGACGGCGCGGTTCGGAGACAAGCGGGTGATCTTCAAGCTCCCGCCGCGCTACACCAGGCAGGACGTGTTCTTCCTCAAGGAGCTGGTCGAATCCGGGCGGTTCCATCCGGTCGTCGACCGCTCGTACCCGCTCGAGGAGGTCATCGAGGCGTCCCGTTACGTCGAGACCGAGCAGAAGACCGGAAACGTCATCCTGACCCCCTAGAAGCGATGGGCGCGGCCAGGATCAGCCCGGCGGCGGCGGTCCTTTCTTGACCTGGATTACGACCACCGTGCTGAAGCTCGTCCCGTCGATCTGGATCCCGTAGCACCCCGCCGCGGTCGGCACCATCGTCCCGTTCCATTCGCCCCAGTAAGGCGGGTTGGACGTCACGTCGATGCCGAGCGCATCCGCACCGAGCGCCACGCTGGCGCCGCCGAGACCCAACGAGCCACTCCCGTCGAGGCGCTTGGTCCGGACCAGGATCGGACCGCGGTACCGAGGGTCGGTCAGGATCAGCACGCCCTGTGAGCCGGCCGAGTACCAGTTGATCTGCCCGCTCAGGTAAGACGGGCCGTCGCCGTAGCCGTAGTTTGGCCCGCCCTTGCCCGAACGAGTGGAGACGGCAAGGTTGTTGACCATGGACGAGACCGGGCACGCGCCGCCCGCACCGACCACGGGCAGGTGCAGCGGCGCCGAGAGCAGGTTCGACCACGCGACCGGCGACGGCACGGGGGAGGGCGAGGGTGTCCTCGGGGCCGGGACTGGCGAGGCCGCAACCCCGGAGAACGTGCCCGGGACACATGGGCCCACAGGCAGGACCGTGAAGTCGCTGTAGTTGTAGGCGGACGGCACGGTGGGCAGGCCGGACACCGGGAAGCCCTGAAGCCCCGATGACCGGGACCACAGCCACACGAGCTTGCCGTCGAAGTTGCCGAACCACGCGCCGTGAGCGTCGAACGAGAGTCCCTCGGGGTCGAAGTCCTTGGCGTCGCCCGCGGTGCCCGAGTAGATCGTGGTCGACTGTCCGCCCTGCATGAGGATGACGCTGTACTTCACGCCTCTGTCGCGCGAACCGATGCGGAACACCGCAGCGCCCTGGGCGTCGCCGCCCATGTAGGAGTAGTTCACGCCGCTGCGGGTGGCCGTCAGCGGCAGTCGCTCCGGGTCGGCCGACTCTGGCGCGCGGGCGGGGGCTCCACTCGCCGGGTCGACCAGCCACAGGAGTCGGATTCCACCTTCCTTCGGGACCGTGCTGGCGAGGATGCCCGCCGCCTGCCACGCGATGACCTCGATTCCCTCGGTCCGGCTCCAGAGCTTGCGGTCACGGTTCGATGCGATATCCACGACGTGGAGCTCGGAGGAGCTGAACGTCGAGTAGCTCGCCCCCGCGGGGAGCAGCTTCACGTAGGCGTACGCGGCCCCGTCGGGCGACACCATGCGGAGACTGACAGGAAGCCATCGCTTGAACCGG
>VBHA01000035.1 GCA_005889495.1 Chloroflexota bacterium | reverse complement strand
TTCGCTGACCAAAGCCACATGACACGTCAGTTCAAGCGAACCTATGGCCTGACACCCGGTCGCTGGATGGCCCTCACAACAGACTCGTCGCGAGAGACTGGCGCGAGAGTCCGGAGCGGGTAGTCAGCCAAGGGCGTACCCGGCGCCTTTAGCTGACCTTCGAAAAGAACGTTTGGCCAACTCCCGAAGTCGACGATGATCTTCAACCCTCAGGTACAACTGGTTGCCTGCCTCACCTGTCCGGCAAGTCCGTCTCCTGGCCTCTCGGGCGACCTCCTTCAAGTTCTCCAACTGCGTGCGGGCGTACCGAGGTTCGTTGACTGTTGCCGATGTCCGAGAGAATTGGCTGTCAGCTTGGCTGTCACGACCGGCGAGCTCACGGGCCTGAACGCAAGCCTGCAAACGCCAGACCTGCGACCAGCAAGGTCCAGGCCACGCCGGCTGCCCAAACGGCCACGGAGCCGGCGACCACAAGCTTGGCTTTCAAGCGCTTCTGACGAAACGGCCGCATGCGCCTTTCAAATACGGAGACGGCATCTCGTTGGCGTTTCGTCATCAGCATGCCTCAGCTTGAGGCTGCTGTCATAACAAGCGCAGCAAGATTGGCGGTTGGGCGTTCGGTAGCCCGCGCCGCCGCCGAGTTGCAATCATTGGATGACAGTGCGACAGCGCCGCGAGACGACAACCAGGCGTCGCCCAGCGACCGGCAGAACCCATCGATCGCGGCCGCTCGAAGGCGAGGACTTGAGCACGAACCGCTGGGAGGACGCTCGCCACTGGATGAGCATCTACTCCGACCTCCTGGAGTTCAAGCGAGGCATCCTCGGGCGAATGCAGCGCGACCTGGCCGGCCTGCACCCGACCGCTCAAGCGGCCGCCGCCGTAGACCTTCAGATCATCGAGACGCAGATGCTTGGGTATCAGGAGCGCCTGGATCTGTGGTTCACCCGGATCTGGGAGCTCCGGGGCCTGCAGCTGGACGCCGCAGACCGCATGGTCCGTCACCGGGGCCGGAACGTGACCCTTACCAGGCGGGAATTCCAGCTCCTCCAGTTCCTGCTCGAGCATCCCCACAGGTACTTCACGACCGCTCAGATTCTCGGCCAGGCGTGGGCCGATCCCGCGCTTTTCCCCGAGGAGGTGCGCAACTACGTCGGTCGGCTGAGGAAGATCTTGCGCGATCTGGAGATTCCCGTAGATCTACTCAACAAGCCGGGCCGCGGTTATTCGCTGGTGTTCCGCCCAGACTGAGCACCCCGTGGCCGGCCGGCGCGCACGCCTTCGGAATATTGCTGATTTAGTTATCGCGGGCGCCGTATCTAGGGATCATGAGCGATATAAAAGCCGAGACCGGGCGCCCCGACGTCGAGGCTGCGATCCGCGGCGGTGATTGGAGTCGGCCGATGGACGGGGAGGGAGTCCCAGCGGACGCTTCCCTCAAGCAGGCCCTCTACTGGCGGCAGATCTACACCGAGATCCTGGCCATGGAAGAGAAGGTGCTGGACCGGATTCGGCGGCTGATGGCCAAGCAATCGGAGCCGGGCCGCCGCGAGGTCGAGCTCACCAATGTGCCGGTGGTCGTGGCTCAGGCCGAGAAGTTCCGACAACGTCTCGGGTACTGGGAGGCCCGGATTCGGCAGTTCGAGGACGCACCCTCACCTGTGCCGCCCTAGCCATTACCCGATCTTGCTGACTTTGTTACGTCGCACCGACAGGATGTGAAGAGTGATTAACAAACGCCGGTCTGGTCTCTCGCTCGCTCTCGCAGCCCTCGTCTTCTTCGTCTGGCCGGCCTCGGCGCTGGCCGCCACAGACCCCGGCCTCGGGACAGCCGGCAACTTTGCTGTGCTGGCGGGGACCACCGTCACCAACACAGGACCGACGTGGATAACCGGCCAGCTGGGCGTCGCCCCCGGCAGCGCTGTGACCGGCTTCCCGCCCGGAACTTCCGGGGTTCAGCACAAGGGTGACTCCGTGGCCACGACGGCCCAGACCAACCTGACCGCCGCCTACGTCAATGCGGCTGCGCAACCATGCCCGGGGACAAACAACTTCACGGGCGTCAACCTGGGCGGCAAGAACCTGGTTCCGGGCGTGTACTGCCAGACGACGGCTCCGACCCTCACGGGAACCCTGACCCTTAACGGGTCCGGCATTTACATCTTCCAGATCGGCAGCACGCTTGTGACGGCATCGGGTGCGAGAGTCGTCCTGATCGGCGGAGCCCAGCCCTGTCAGATCTTCTGGCAGGTGGGCAGCTCGGCGACGATCGCAACCTCGACGACCTTCATCGGCAACATCATGGCTCTAACCTCGATCGCCATGCAGACCGGAGCCACCCTCAACGGCAGAGCGCTGGCACGCAATGGCGCTGTGACCCTCGACACCAATCGCATCATCCAGTCGAGCGGCTGCGGATATGGCGTGCCGGCCTTCGTCGCTGCTCCGGGTGGAAATGTGTTGCCGGCGAATCTGGGCGTTCCCGCCGAGATGCGCGGAGAGTTCCCATGGCTGCTCGTGATCGGGACCGGCGCTGGTGCCGCGGTGATCGCGCTCGGATTCGGCAGCGTGAAGCGTCGCAGGCGCAGCATCTAGGCGGGCGCGGTGGCGAGACGATTCGCCCCCAACGTTCCGAGGCCGCGGTACGCGGCGGCCTCCAGGCGCCGCGTGCGCGTTCGCGTAAGTCTCCGCGGGGGCGCCAAGGCGGTAACGATGTCAGCGGTTGAGCGGAGCCGTCCCCTCGCGTCGCCGTTGGTCGCAACGACATGGTTTCGCCGCGCGCGAAACGCCCACTTCCCCAGCGCAGTCGCCTTTGTCGCCGTTCTGGCGCTCACGCTGGGATTCTCGTGGCGCGACGGGCCGGCTGGCGGCGACGGCGTCAATGCCGAGCTGGCCGCACCGGCCTACGACGGCCCAGGCGACGCCTTTGGACGCGACCTGCGCTCACGCCTGCAGTTCGTGGTCAGCGCCGGTTCAGAGGTAGGTCTCCCGCAACCCCCGATCCCGACGGCGGCGCCCGTGCAGCTCCTGATCCCCGTCCTCGACGTCCACCGTGCAGTCGAGCGGGTCGGCGTGAATCGAGCGGGGGTGTTGAACTTGCCCGTCAACGCTTGGAACGCGGGCTGGTACGCGGCCGGCCCGGTGCCCGGCGCGCCCGGCGATGCCGTCATCGAAGGTCACGCGGGCTATCCAGGGCAGCCCATGATCTTCGGCCGGCTCGCCGTGCTCAAGCGAGGCGCCCACATCATCGTGATCCTCGCCGATGGAACCAGGCAGCTGTTCCTCGTGGATTCGATCACGGCCGTACCTGTCGGCTCAGCGCCCCCAGGCATGGCCGAGCCTTACGGGCCGGCACGTCTCACGCTCATAACGTGCACGGGCCATTTCGATCAGAACCGCTACTCCTACTCGCGGCGGCTGGTTCTTGAAGCGAGCTACGCCGGTCCCGCCTGACGGCGTCTTGCTGACTTTGTTATGGCCGGTGAACGATCGTGGTGGAAAGAGGTGAATCACAAATGACAATTCAGCAATCAGCTCCCGTTTCGACACCCGCTCCGGCCGCCGCACCAATCCAGCAAGTCTCGTCAATAACCGAGGAGGGCCGCTACAACTTTCGCGCCGTGGCCTTGGTGGGATTTATCGTTGGCGTCGTCGACATCTTGATCGCGGCGCGCTTCCTCGGCAAGCTGCTCGGGGCGTCGTCGCAATCTGCGTTCGTCAGCTTCATCTACCAGGCCAGCTCGCCGCTGGTCGCACCGTTCAAGGGGATTTTCGGCAACCCCGGATCGAGCGCGAACAGTTTCGAGACTGCTTCGTTGGTAGCAATCGCCGTCTACGCGGTGATCGGTTGGGGCATCGTCATGCTGATCAGGATCGTCACCGCGCCACGGGGCACAAAGCCGGCCACATCGTGACCGACGTAAGGTGCTGGGCCAAGAAGGAGACGAAGGCGCAACCGTTCGTTGCCATTGCTCTTTCAAATCACCGCCCCAAGGCGGCCTCAGAGGTCTAAAGGCTTATGGGAATTCTGGTCTGGATAATCGTCGGCGCCATCGCCGGCTTCGTCGCCAGCAAGGTGCTGACCGGCAAGGGCATGGGGCTGTTGTGGGATGTCGTGGTCGGTATCCTCGGAGCCTTCCTTGGGGGCTGGCTGGCAGGCCTCGTCGGCATCCCGGTAAGCACCGGCACGTTCACCCTCAGCGGACTCCTCGCCGCGTTCGTCGGCGCGGTCATCCTGCTTGTCGTGTTCCGGGCGCTGACCCACCGAGGGTTGCTGCACACGTAGAAATCGCGCGTTCGGTGGCCTCGCGGACTACCCCCGCGAGGCCGCTTTCTTTTCAGGGCTGACAGTGGACTGCTGTTCTTTAGTACCCCGGCCATCTTGAGGTAGTTCGCGCCCATGCGAGTCGGTACTCAACTAGGTTTGTGGCCGGTGCCGTGGATCGCGTTCTGCTGCTCCTCGGACAGGCCCTCAATCTGGGCGACTGTCTTCACGATTTACTGAATCGTTCCCGAGCCTCCGGACGACTTGATCGCCAGCAAAACTCGCCGATTAGGTCTGTGGACTTCGGGACCTGGGCGGAACGCTGCTGTGGCTGTCATCTTGGCTGTCACGACCGCGGAAATTGGCGGGGATGGAATTAGCTCGCCTCCGGTGTTCGCTCGCCGATCTGGGTCAGGCCGAGCAGGTTGCCATCCGGGTCCTTGAAGTATGCCGTCCACACATTCGGACCCACTTGAGAGATGCCGTCGACCGTCTTTACCCCCGGGACGTCGAATTCCTCGAACTTCAGTCCGCGGCCACGAAGCTCGGCGACCTCCTTGCGAATGTCCGGCACCGTCCAGCTCATCTGCGTGTGCCCGGATGCGCGGAAGCTGCTCGGATAGACAAAGAACTGCGTCGCGCCCGAGGCGAACATGATCCCCCCGTCCGTCACCATCACCTCTCGCATCCCGAGCGTTTCGCTGTAGAAGCGTCGCGCCCGCTCGAGCTCGGTGACCGGCAGTGTCGTGTAAGTGCCCGCGTCGTTCAGCATCACACCTCCTTACCCAACCCGTTACGGCGGCCTGGCGGCTCGAACTCGCGGCGCAGGCGCAGCGCCTCGGCCCCTACCGCGCATCCTCGCAGATGGTCGTTGACCAGACCCATCGCCTGCATGAACGAATACACCGTCGTCGGGCCGACGAACGCCCAGCCCCGGCGCCGAAGGTCCTTGCTCAACGCGATGGCGTCGTCGCTGGCCTTGATCTGCAGCACCTCCTCGCGGTCGACAAGACGACTTCGGGGCTTGGGAGCGAACCGCCAGACATAGGCGGCGAAGGATCCGAACTCGTCGACCAGCTCCGGGTAACGGCGGGCGTTGTCGATGGCTGCCTCGATTTTGGCCCGGTTGCGGACGATGCCCGCATCACCCATCAACCTCGAGACCTCATGGCTGCCAAAGCCAGCTACTACCGCCGGTTCGAAGCCAGCGAAGGCGGCCCGGAAGTTCTCGCGCTTGCGGAGGATGGTGAGCCAGCTCAGGCCCGACATGAAGCCCTCGAGGGTCAGCTTCTCGAAGAGGAGTCGGTCGTCGGCCACGGGGCGGCCCCACTCGAGGTCGTGGTAGCGGCGCATGCCCTCGGAGTCGGACCACGAGCATCTGGCGACGCCATCGCCGCCGACGCTGATGCCGGACTTGACCGAGATCTTCTTAGATCAGCGCTTCGAGCTTTGCCTTCAGGTCGCCCTTCATGTTCGGGCGATACCCGACCGTGCGCTCCGCGGGCTTTCCGTCCTTGAAGATGATCACCGTGGGGATCGACATGATCCCGAGCTGCATCGGCACCGACGGGTTCTCGTCGATGTCCATCTTCAGGACCTTGACCTTGTCGCCCAGCTCGCCGTGGATCTGCTCCACGATCGGGGCGATCATGCGGCACGGACCGCACCACGTCGCCCAGAAGTCGACGAGCACCGGCTTGTCGGCCTTCAGGACGGCGGCCTCGAACTCGCTGTCGGTTACTTCCTGGATGTTTGACACGTGCACTCCCTCTACTGACTTAATCGCCTGGGTCGGCTTTTGATTCCGGCTTGGACTCTGGTTTGGAGTCTGGTTTGGAGTCTGGCTTGGGCTCCGACTTGGTCTCCGGGGCCGAGCTCGAGCCGTTGCTGGACTCAGCCTTCCCGGACGCCTTGTAATCCGTGGTGTAGAACCCGCTGCCCTTGAAGATGACACCGGTCGGGTAGAGCACCTTGGTGAGCTTGCCCTGGCACTTGGGGCAGACCCTGAGGGGCTCGTCGGACATCCTCTGCTGGATCTCGAACTGGTGTCCGCAGCTGGCGCATCGATAACCGTAGATGGGCAATTTTTGGGTTCCTGAACTATAGACGCCGATCTCTTTCCAGCCGGTGGAAAACCATCCCGGAGGGCGGTTTGGGGTGGAAATACGTCGCCTTCTGAGGAAGAGTTTTCCCTTCCTGGGCAAGCCTCAAAACCTCCCGGACGTCTGGCGGTCCCAGGAAGAAGGCAGCCGTCCCCACGCCGTCGTCGACCCACCGGACGGCCTCGACGGGGTCGCGCGTGTACAGCAGCTGGTCCTCCGGGCTCCGCTTGCCGAGCAGGTTGTCGATCACCTGCCGGTGTAACTCCACCACCGCCACCTCTCCTTCCAGCGGAAGCACCTGGAACTCGTGGTTCCGGTAGGCACCCGCGGCCACCCTTCCGGTCAGCGATGCCAGCGTCTCCTCCAGCGACCCGCGGGGCTCGCCCCCGGTGACGGCGATGCCCGACTTCATCACCCGGTGCGTCGGCAGGACAGCCAGGCCGGGGTCGGCGAGGTCGGTGAGAAGGGCCAGCGTGAAACTGGGCGCTTCGTCCGGCCCGGCACCGGTCTCCTCTGCGTAGGCGAGGGCTGTCTCGTAGCGGTGGTGCCCGTCCGCGATCAGGACCTGCCTGTCTTCCAGCGCCGCCTGCACGGAGGCGTGGGCCGCGGAATCGGAGATGACCCAGAGGCGGTGCTCGGTGCCTTCCGGGCCCGCGAAGCCGGCCGCCGGCGCCCTCGCCACCACCCTTTCCAGCAGGGCACCCAGGTCGGTGCCCTCTCCCTCGTAGAGGAACCAGAGCGGCTCGAGGCTGACCCTGGTGGCCCGGAGCAAGGCGAGCCTGTCCTCCTTCGGCCCCCGGTGCGTGCGCTCGTGCGGGAGGACGACCTTCTCGGAGTAGGGCTGCAGACGCAGGGCCGCGATCAGGTCGCGGCGCACGCGCCCCTCGAACTCGACCTCATGCACGTACATCGAGCGCGGGTCTGGCTCCAGGATCCGGTCGTCCAGCCAGCGCTCGAACGTCCTGGCGGCGCAAGCGCTCGGACGTCAGCTATGGCAGTGACTCACTACCCAGTTCGACGTAGCGCAGGTCGGACATGCCCGGAACCTCCCTCAGCCGGCCGAGCAGGTCGCTTCCCACCCGATCGTCGACGGCCAGGATCATCATCGCGTTGCCCCGCGGAGCATCCCTGCCGACCTGCATGCTCGCGATGTTCACGTCGTGCTCGCCGAGGATGCTGCCAACCTTGCCGACCACGCCGGGGCGGTCTTCGTGACGGCTGACCAGGAAGCGGCCCTCGGGTACGAGGTCGACCCGAAACGAGTCGATGCGCACGGCGCGCGGCTCCCCCATCAGGACGGTGCCGGCGATGTCGTGCTCCTGCATCCGCACCGTGACCAGGCTCGCGTAGCTGCTGTGGGACCGGCTCCGCCGTTCGACGAGCTTGATGCCGCGGTTGGCCGCGATCAGGCGGGCGTTGACGGCGTTGATCCGCTCCTCGGTGTAGGTCTGGAGCACGCCCTTGATGGCCGCCGCGATGAGCAGGTTCACGTCGTGCTCGGCGAGCTCGCCCTCGAAGTCGAGCTCGATCATCGAGACGCGGCCGCCGAAGAGCTGTGTGTGCAGCGCCGCCAGGCGCTCCGTCAGGCCGGCGAACGGCCGCAGGAAGGCGAGCTCCTCCGGAGGCAGCGCCGGTGCGTTGACCGCGAATCGCGGCAGGTCGCCGGCCAGGACGGCCGCCACCTCCTCGGCGACGTCGAAGGCGACCGAGACCTGGGCCTCGGCGGTGGAGGCCGCGATGTGCGGCGTGGCGATGAAGTTGGGCAGCGCGAGGAGGGGGTTTTCGCCGGGCGGTTCGGTCTCGAACACGTCCGCGGCCGCCCCGGCGATTCGTCCGGACGTGAGGGCGGCGCAGAGCGCCATCTCGTCGACGATGCCTCCGCGCGCGGTGTTGATGAGGCGCGCGGAAGGCTTCATGCGCGCGAGCTCCGGCGCGCCGACCAGGTTGCGGTTGGAGTCGACCAGCGGCACATGCACCGTGACGAAGTCCGCCCGCTCGAGGAGCTCGTTCAGGCTCACGAGGGCGACGTTGAACAGCTCGGCTCGCTCGACTGAGACCACCGGGTCGTAGGCGATGACGTCCATCTCCAGGCCGTGCGCCCGCTTGGCGACCTCGGAGCCGACGTTGCCGAGGCCGATCACGCCGAGTGTCTTGCCGCGGATCTCGGTGCCGACGAAGTTCGCGCGCGTCCACTCACCCCGCTTCACGGACGCGTCGGCCTGGGGCACCGACCGCGCGAGCGCAAAGAGCAGGGCCATCGTGTGCTCCGCGGCGGCGACGATGTTGCCGCGCGGCGCGTTGACGACGAGGATTCCGCGTCGGGTCGCGGCGGAGACGTCGATGTTGTCCACGCCGACGCCGGCGCGACCGACCACGCGGAGCTTGCTGCCGGCCTCGATGATTGGGGCCGTCACACGCGTCTCGCTGCGGACGACCAGGGCGTCGAACTCGGGGATGCGGCGGATCAGCTCCGACTCAGCCAGCTTGCTCACGACCGTGACCTCGCCGGCGCGGCGCAGCCGTTCGAGCCCGTCCTCCGCGAGCGGGTCGGCGACGAGGATCTTCGCCAAAGTCAGTGACCCGGCGCTAGCGAGCGGCCGCGGTCACGCCCTGCACCGACGCGGTGACCGCGGCGACTCCGCGTCCATCCGCCGGCGCGATGTCGAGCTCCTCCAGGACCTGCTCGATCGCCCAGATCACCTGCACGACGTCGCCCTCGGCGACCGCGCCCAGGTGACCGACCCTGACCATCTTGCCCGTCATCTTGCCCTGGCCTCCGGCGATCACGACCCCGTACCTGGTGTCCAGCAGCTTGCGCAGCGCGGCCACGTCGAGCCCGTGCGGAGGCACGGCCGAGGTCACCGTGTTCGAGCGGTAGCCCTCCCGCGCGAACAGCTGAAAGCCGAGCGCCTCGAGGCCGGCCTGCGTGGCGCGGGCGAGCCGGGCGTGGCGCTCGTAGACATTGTCCAGGCCTTCCTCTTCGAGCATGCGGAGTCCTTCCTGCAGCGCGAAGGCGACCGGCATCGCCGGGGTGAACGGGGTCATGCCCTTCTCCGCCCAGGTCTTCGCCTCCTTCCAGTCGAAGTAGAAGCGCGGCGACCGCGCCTTTGCCTGCTGCGCCCACGCCCGGTCGCTGACGCTGACGAGGGCCAGCCCCGGCGGCGCCATCCAGCCTTTCTGAGAGCCGCTGACCGCGACGTCGATGCCCCAGGCGTCGGTCTCGATGTCGATCGAGCTGATCGAGCTCACGCCGTCGACCACCACGATCCGCTCGGCGCTGCGGGCGACCCGCGCCAGCTCGCGCAGCGGGTTGGTCAGGCCGGTCGAGGTCTCGTTGTGGGTCAGGAGCACGACGTGGGCGTTCGGATGGCGCTCCAGGACGACGGCGAGGTCGTCGGGGTCCACCGGCCGGCCCCACTCGAATTCGAGGCGCACGACGTCGGCGCCGTAAGCCGCGGCGAGCGCGGCGAAGCGCTCGCCGAAGTTTCCGCACAGCGCGACCACCACCTGCTCTCCAGGCGAGACCAGGTTGGCGACCGCCGACTCGAGGCCGCCCGTGCCGGAGCTGGTCAGGAGAAGCAGGTCGCTCTTGGTCTTGAAGACGCGCCTGGCGCCGGCGGTGATCTCGGCCAGGATGGCGGCGAACTCCGCCCCGCGGTGGTCGATCATCGGCCGGCTCATGCTCCGGACGACCCGGTCGGGAAGCGGCGTCGGCCCGGGAATCCGGAGCTGGGACTGGAACGCCATCTGCTAGCGGAGCTCGGTGGTGTACGGAAGCAGGGCGATCGCCCGCGCGCGCTCGAGCGCGGTGGTCAGCGGCCGCTGGTGCCGCGCACACGTGCCGGTCACGCGTCGGGGAAGGATCTTGCCCCGGTCGCTGACGAAGCGGCGGAGGCGCGAGACCTCCTTGTAGTCGATGTAGGCGATCTTCTCGGCGCAGAAGGCGCAGACCTTGCGGTGCTGGCGCTTGGGGCCTCTCGGCCCCCCGCCCGGACCCGATCTCTCCTCGCGCGCCGGTGGACGTGAAACTGCCATGTGTCGCTCCTAAAAGGGAATGTCGTCCGGGTCGACGTCGCGGGGCGCGTCGTCCGGAGCGGGGATGTCGTCCGATGCCGGTGTACGGCTGCCGCGCGCCACGCCGTCGGCGGGACCGCCTGTCCCGCCACCGCCTCCGCCGCTGCTGCGCGAGTCGAGGAACTGGACGTCGTTGGCGATGATCTCGGTCGTCCGCCGCTTCTGCCCGTCCTGGCCTTCCCACGAGCGCGTCTGGATCCGGCCCTCGATGTAGACCAGCGCTCCTTTGCGCGTGTACTGGGCGACGATCTCGGCCAGGTTTCGCTTGCCGGCGTTGTACGCGACGATGTTGTGGTAGTCGGTGAACTCCTTGCGTTCGCCCTCTGGCCCGCTCGACCAGCGGTTGGTGGCGATGCTGAAGTTGGTCACCGCCGTGCCGCTCGGCGTGTAGCGCATCTCAGGATCTTTGGTCAGACGGCCGATGAGCAGCGCCTTGTTGAGGTTTGACATTTAAGACTCCTCCCGTTCCTCACGGTCCGCTCGGCGCACCCGCCGCGCCGCCTCATCCGATGCCACTGCCACGGGCTCCAGCACGACCTCCGCCGGAGGCGGCGCCACGGCGGTCGCGACAGGCTTCTCGGGCTTGCGCACGATGAGATGGCGCAAGACCTCTTCGGTGATCTTCAGCGCGGCCTCCAGCTCGGGCACGCGGTCGGGGTCCAGCTTGAAGTCCTGGAGCACGTAGGACCCCTCTTTCTGGTGCTTGACCTCATAGGCCAGCTTGCGCTTGCCCCAGAGATTCGTGCGATCGGCTGTGCCGCCGGAACGCTCGACCAGCGTGTTGACCCGCTTCACCGCGTCCTGGACTTTCTCATCGTCAAAGTCCGCGCGGACGATGTACAGAACTTCGTAATCCCGCAACGGGGAACCTCCTTCCTATGGGTTCAGGCCCCGGTCGAGCGGTGACGGATGCCACCGGCCGAGGCCAGAAAGGTCAGGTCGGTATTCTACCAATCCCAGTGGCTCCCAAATCCCGGGCCAAGACCGGCCGTCGGCAGCTCGCCCGGCCCCGTCGAGACGCAGGCGTGCCGCTGCTGCCGATCGTGGTCGGAAGCATCCTGGGCGCGCTCGCGATCGCGATGATCTTCTTCATCGTCTACCTGAACCGTCCCGCGCCGGCGGCCCCGACCGTCGCCGGCATCCCCTGCGACCAGCTCGAGCACACGCAGGTCCACTACCACGCGGCCGTGCAGATCATCTACCACGGCACCCCGACCAACATCCGCGACAACACCGGCATCCAGACCGATTCCGCCGGCAACGTGAGCTGCTACTACTGGCTGCACGTCCACGGCGGGGAGAAGAACGTCATCCACATCGAGTCGCCGGCCAGCCAGACCTTCACCCTGGGCCAGTTCTTCGACGTGGCCAACGCATGGAGCACGACCAACGGGCACGACCCGATGAAGCTCGACGCGACTCACGTCGCGACCTTCACGCTCGGGCCCCAGGACAAGATGGTCATCTACATCGACCTGGGCGATGGCAAGGGTGCGACCGTGTACACCGGCGACCCGCGGGCGATCGTGCTCAAGCAGCACGAGGTGATCACGATCGAGATCACGCCCCCGGACGTGAAGCCGCCTCCGGCGTTTACGTTTCCTGCACAGACGTAGCCCCAGCCGCAGCCGCAGCCCTAGTCCCAGCCCCTCCGGCGCCTTGCCCCATCCCCGCCGCAAGCGGCGGTACTTCCCCACTGCGTGGGGAAGAGCCACCTCCCCACTAGTGGGGAGGACGGGGAGGAAGGCCGGCCTCGAGCAGGACGCGCGCGGCGCGGTAGTGCTCGAGCTCGTCGTGGTCGTTCCCCGCGCGCTGGGCGCGGTCGGCCATGCGCAGGTGGACGTCGACCGGGTCGCCCTTGAACTCGAAGTGCTCGCCGCGCTCGATCGTCTGCATGCGCTCCCGGCGATGGTGGTCGTTGTAGAGCTCGATCAGGTTTCGCTCTTTGCTCAGGATCGCCATGGCATCGTCCTTTCGCCCCAGCGCCATGTACGCCTCGGCCTGGGCCAGGCGGGCGTCCGTGCCCAGGGGCCAGTCGTAGGAGGCGACCGCGGGCCGAAGGGCGATGAGCGCTCGATTCGGTTCGCCGCGCGCCAGCAGCACCCTGCCTTTCTCGAGCGAGAGCTCGCGCTCGACGCCGGCCTGCCGGCCCTCGAGCAGGTACTCCACCTCGGTGCCGAGCCGCTCGGCCAGGATCCGCAGGACCCGGATCGAGGGCCTCGCCTTGCCCATCTCGACCTGGTTGAGAAAGGCCCGGCTCACGTCGTCGCCGACCACTTTGGCCAGGCTCAAACCCTGCTGGAGGCGGATGCGCCGGATGCGCTGCCCGAGACTCTCTTTCGGTTCCACCGTGGCTAGGGTAAAGCCTGGCTTTAGAGGTAGTCCCGTGGGTTAAGGCTGCGGGTCAGGGTCGAGAAGTTGTGAAACCCGTGCTTCGTCACCATCCCGGTGTCCTCGACCCTCACACCGCCGAAGCCGAGCAGGTACAGGCCTGGCTCGACCGTCACCACGTCTCCCTCTTCGAGCGGCGCAGTGATCGCGTCTTTCAGCCTCGGCTCCTCGTGCGTCTCGATGCCCACGCCGTGCCCCGTGCTGTGGTTCATCTTGGCCACGCCATCCGGCCCTTCGAACCCGGCGGTCGTCGTCCCGTAACCGCGGTCGACCAGCACCTGGCAGACCGCGTGGTGCGGATCCTGGCCGGGCACGCCGGCCGCGATCGACTCGATGCCGGCGTCCAGGGCCTGGAGCACCGCCGCGTGCATACGCCTCACGTCTTCGCTGATCTCGCCCACGACCACCGTGCGCGTGAGGTCGCCGTTGAAGTGGTTGCTCCGGCTGGTGGGAAAGATGTCGATGATCACAGGCGCGTTGGCCTGGATCGGACCTTCGCCGCGGTGGTGCGGGATCGCGCTCGCCGGTGACCCGGCGATGATCATGTCGGGACAGGTGAAGCCCTTCTCGCCCAGCACCAGCTGGGCTCGGGAGTAGAGGCGCTCCGTGGTCAACGGGTCGCCGTTGGACCACAGGACCCCGTCGCGGATCTCGGCCTGCGCCAGGGTGCGCACGACCTCCACCACCGCCGACTCGGCCGCCGCCTGCGCCGCCTGGATGGCGGCGGCGTCGCCGGCCGACTTGTGCCGGCGCTCGGCGACGAACAGGTCGCGATCGACCTCGACGTCGAGGCCTTGCGCGCGCAGGTCCTCGAGGTGCACCGCGGGCAGGTTGGGCGCCACCCGGACGCTGGTGATTCCCCTCTCGGACAGCGTCCGCGCCGCCAGCTGCGCCCAGGTGTCGTGGACGTACGCCTCTCTGTCTTCCAGGACCCTGGCCGCCCGCGAGTGCGCACGCGCGCGGTCGATCTCGAGCGGACTGGTGAACAGGACGTCGTCCCCTTCTCCGAACCGGATGTAGAGCGCGGTCTCGACCGCAAACCCGGTCGCGTACATGAAGATCGGATCCTCGCTGCCGGTGGGGATCAAAACTAGGGCGCCCGGAGCGGTGCGCCGGGCACGGGGCCGGCGGGGAGGGCTCGCCTGCGGACTCTCGGTGTCGCGCCACAGGCCCGCCGACTCGACCGCCTGGGCCACCGCCTGGAGGAGGGCGTCGTCGCCGCGGCCGCGTTGCCGGTTCCGTCCGCGGCCTTCAAGGTTCAGCTTCTCCTGGACTTCGTAGCCGCTGGTATAGGCGACCTCGTACCCGAGGTCGCGGAGCTGGGCCAGGTCGCGCCGTAGGGTCCGCTCGGAGACGCCCGCGCGGTCGGCCAGCTCGAGGGGGTTGAGACCGGGCTCCGAGATGATCGCGGCGAGGACCCGGAGGAGCCGCGCCAGGCGCTCTGCGCGGTTCAAGGTGCCTGGGTTAGGAAATCTCTTCCCAGGAGGTCGCGTTGCCTTCGAACGGGTCGGGTTCGGCCTCCTCCTGGTTTCCCACCTTCTGGTGGAAGCGGCTGGCGATCATCTGGTAAGCCATCGCCTTCGGGATGCCGAGCTTGGTCAAGGACTTGACCTCGTCGGCCATCACCTTGTCGCGTGCCGCGTCGATGGCCGCGAGCACCTCTTCTACGGACGCCGTCTTCTTCGCCATGGGAGATGCCATTCTACCGGGTCGTTTTCAACCAGCACTTAGACTTGTTTCTGACCAGCGCAGGCCGTTCTCGTGGGGGTTTGAATGGCGACCGACTACGCTCCCGACAAGATCCGCAACGTGGTCCTGCTGGGCCACTCGCACGACGGCAAGACGATGCTCGCCGAGGCCATGCTGTTCGCCTCCGGCGGGGTCGCCAGGATGGGCTCCCCCGACCAGTCCACCGCCACCACGGACTTCGAGCCCGAGGAGCAGAAGCGAAAGATCTCGATCAACCTCGGCGTCGCTTTCGTCGAGCACAACGGTCACAAGATCAACATCCTCGACGCGCCCGGCTTCCTGGACTTCGCGGGCCAGGTCGCGAGCGGGCTGCGCGCCGCTGAGAGCGCTGTCGTGGTCGTCGGGCCGTCGGCGCAGCTGGCGGTCGGGACCGAGGTCGCCTGGGAGCAATGCAACCGGACGAGCAAGCCGCGCGTCGTCGTGGTCAACAAGCTCGACAAGGAGAACTCCGACTTCTACGGCGCGGTCGACGCGATGCGCCAGGTGCTGACCCCGCGGCCGTTCCCGCTCCACCTGCCCATCGGCGCCGAGCAGGACTTTCGCGGCATCGTCGACCTGCTGCACCTGAAGGCGTTCGTCACCGCGGAGGACGGCAAGGGCAGCGAGATTCCCATCCCCGACGACATGAAGCAGCGGGTCGAGGAGTATCGGGGCCAGCTCATCGAGGCCGCCGCCGAGAGCGACGACTCGCTGCTCGAGAAATACCTCGACGCCGGCAGCCTGGACGAGGAAGAGATCCAGCGCGGCCTGCGCCAGGGCATCCTCGACGCGAAGGTCGCGCCCGTGGTCTGCTGCTCGGCGACCAGGCTTCTCGGTGTGCGCACCCTGCTCTCCACCATCACCGAGCTCATGCCGCCGCCCGCGGCCGAGCCAGACAAGCCGGTCAAAGCCTTCGTGTTCAGCACCGGCGGCGACCAGTTCGGCCGCGTGAGCTACTTCAAGGTGCTCGCGGGCACGGTCAAGGCCGACGCCCACCTGCCGAACCTGAGCCGCGGCGGTGAGGAGCGGCTGGCCCAGATCTTCTTCCCGCGCGGCAAGGAGCACGTCGCGGCGACCGAGGTCCACGCCGGGGACATCGCCGCCGCGACCAAGCTGACGCACACGCTGACGGGCGACACGCTCGGGATGAAGGACGGCGGCCCGGTCCCGCCCCTGGAGGTGCCCGGTCCCGCGTACAGCCTCGCGATCACGCCCAAGGCGCGTGGAGACGAGGAGAAGATCTCGAGCGGGCTTGCGCGCCTGGGCGAGGAGGACCCGACGCTGCACGTGGAACGCAGCGAGGAGACCAAGCAGCTCGTCATCGCGGGCCTCGGCGACGTGCACCTCGACGTGACGCTGGAGAAGTTGAAGCGCAAGTACGGCGTCGAGGCGACCACCGCGACGCCGCGCGTGCCGTATCGCGAGACGGTGCACGGACAGGCCCGGGCCGAGGGCAGGCACGTCAAACAGTCGGGCGGCCACGGCCAGTACGGGATCT
>VBHA01000034.1 GCA_005889495.1 Chloroflexota bacterium | reverse complement strand
GGTCATCTCGACGGCGGCTGACGGAACGATGGTCGAGCTCTCGGGCAGCCGGGTCGAGGTCTTCGACTTCATCGAGGAGCTGCACCGGCATGGCGCTGTCGACATCGTCCGGTCCGGTCCGGTCGTGATCAGGAGAGACACATGAAAATCCACTATGAGGTCGATTGCCCCGAGAGCCTGGGCGAGCCGGTGGCGGTCATCGGTTACGGCAGCCAGGGCCGCGCCCACGCGCTGAACCTGCGCGACTCCGGCGAGGACGTCCGCGTCGGCCTCTATCCGGGCAGCAAGTCGATCGAGCGCGTGGAGGCGGACGGCCTGCGTCCGGTGCCGGTGCCTGAGGCGGTGAGCGAGGCCACGGTCGTGATGGTTTTGACCCCGGACGCCGGCCAGGGCAAGCTCTTCCGCGAGTCGATCGAGCAGCACCTTCAGCCGCGCTCGATGCTGATGTTCGCGCACGGTTTCGCGATCCACTTCGCGCAGATCAAGCCGAACGCGGACATCGACGTCGCCATGATCGCGCCCAAGGGCCCAGGCCACCTGGTCCGCAGCACCTACGTCAGCGGCCAGGGGGTGCCGGCTCTAGTCGCGGTCCACCAGGACGCCACCGGCAAGGCGTGGCCGCGCGCGCTGGCCTACGCGCGCTCCCTCGGCGCCGGCCGCGCGGGCATCCTCGAGACCACGTTCAAGGAAGAGACCGAGACCGATCTCTTCGGCGAGCAGGCGGTGCTGTGCGGCGGGGTCGCGTCGCTCGTCAAGACCGGTTTCGAGACGCTGGTCGAGGCGGGCTATCAGCCGGAGCTGGCCTACTTCGAGGTCCTGCACGAGCTGAAGCTGATCGTCGACCTGATGTACCGCGGCGGCCTCGGCTTCATGCGCTACTCGGTCTCGGACACGGCCGAGTTCGGCGACTACGTCTCCGGCCCGCGCGTGATCGACGACCACGTGCGGCAGTCGATGCGCCAGGTCCTGAGGGAAATCCAGGACGGAAGCTTCGCCGAGAAATGGCTCGACGAGAACTCGAACGGCCGCGAGCGGTTCATGGCCATGCGAAAGAAAGATTCGGAACACCAGATCGAGGAGGTCGGGCGTGAGCTGCGCTCGATGATGACGTGGTTGGAGCCTGTAGAAAAATGAAAGAAGCGAACCCGGACCGAGTATTCATCTTCGACACGACCCTGCGCGACGGAGAGCAGTCGCCGGGCTTCCACCTCGACGCCAACTCGAAGCTTCGGATCGCGCGCCAGCTCGAGAAGCTAGGCGTGGACGTGATCGAAGCGGGCTTCCCGATCTCTTCGCCCGGTGATTTCGAGGCTTGCCGGCGGATCGCGCGTGAGATCCGTGGCGCGACCGTGACGGCGCTGGCGCGCGCCGTGCGCGAAGATGTCGACGCGGTCTGGGGCGCGATCAAGGACGCCCAGGACCCGCAGATCCACATCGTGCTGTCGGTCTCCGACGTGCACATCGACCGCAAGCTGGGCATGACCCGCGAGCAGGTCTTGAAGCGGGGCGCGGAGATGGTCGAGTACGCGCGCTTCCTGTGCGACAAGGTCGAGTACTCGCCGGAGGACGCGGGCCGAGCCGACCCCGATTACCTGATCGAGACGGTGGAGACCATGATCGCGGCCGGCGCCAACGTCATCAACATCCCGGACACCACCGGCTACTGCCTGCCGTACGAGTTCGGCGAGCTGGTTCGCCGCGTGATCACCGAGGCGCGCGGCAGCGAGAAGGCGCTCTTCTCGGTCCACTGCCACAACGACCTCGGCCTCGCCGTCGCGAACACGTTGGCGGCGCTGGCCGCCGGCGCACGCCGGGTCGAGTGCACCATCAACGGCATCGGCGAGCGGGCGGGCAACACCTCGCTCGAAGAGGTCGTCATGCTGCTGCGCGTCCGGCAGGCGAAGCTCGGCCTGGAGTGCGGGATCGAAACCACCGAGATCACGCGCACCTCGCGACTGGTCTCCGAGCTCACGGGCCTCGCGGACTCGAAGATCGTGCTCACCGCCCGCTCGGGCCGCCACGCGTTCCACCACCGGCTGGGCCGGTTGGGGATCACGCTGACCGAAGGCAACGACGACGCGGCGTGGCAGCGGTTCCTGCAGCTGGCCGACACCAAGAAAGAGGTCACCGACGAGGACCTGCGCAAGATCGCGGCGATGTCGGAGACCACCAACGGGCACGAGGGCAACGGCCATCCGCCCGTGACCGACCAGCTGCACGACCACAACCACGTCGCGGATGCGATGCGGCATCTCATCTTCGGCTGAGTGAAAAAGGTCGCCTACCAGGGCGAGCCCGGCGCCTACTCGGACGAGGCGGTCTCGGCCGTCTTTCCCGATGCCCAGGCGGTCGGGTTCGCGACCTTCCGGATGACCTTCGAAGCGCTGGCGATGGGCGCGGCCGACGCAGCCGTGCTGCCGGTCGAGAACTCCAGCGCCGGCGTGGTGCAGGAGGTGTCCGACCTCCTGTGGGAGACGCCCGGCCTGCGCGTCGTGCGCGAGCAGATCCAGCCGGTCAGGCACTGCCTGCTGGGCTGGCCCGGACCCGTGGAGCGCGCCCTGTCGCACCCCCAGGCGCTGGCGCAGTGCGACCGCTACCTGCACTCGCGGCAGATCCGGCCGGTGGCCTTTCACGACACCGCCGGCGCCGCGCGCGCGGTCGCCGAGCAGCGACAGCCCGGCACGGCCGCGATCGCGAGCAAGGCCGCGGCCGCTCGCTATTCGCTCTACGTCCTCGCGGAGTCGATCCAGGACGACTCGGAGAATCGGACCAGGTTCGTCGTGGTCGAGAGGGGCGAGCCGGTCCGGCCGCGGGAGGCTTCGAGCGGCTGGAAGGGTTCGATCGCGTTTGTCACGTCGCACCGGCCGGGTAGCCTGGCCCACGCCCTCGACTGCTTTGCCCGCCGGGGCGTGAACCTCACGCGGCTGGACAGCAGGCCCATGATCGGCAGGCCGTTCGAGTACCGGTTCTACCTCGACTTCACGATCAACGGCGAGGCGTCGTCGGCGGTCGCCGCCGAGGCGGCGCTCAGCGACCTGGAAGAGGCGAGCGCCGAGATCAAGCTGTTCGGGACTTACCCGGCGGCTTAGAGCTGCCCCTCCGGCCTTTCAGGCCACCTCCCCATAAATGGGGAGGACCAGCCATGCCCCTCCGGCCTTTCAGGCCACCTCCCCATGAATGGGGAGGAAAAGGGGGGAAGGACCTCTCCCTGGAAGGGGTGCTAGCAGGGAGAGGGCCACGAGAAGGAGAGCAGGCCGCGGCGGGAAGCACTCTTACCGCGACCTGCCTTCGAAGTTTAACTTAACAGCGTTAAGTATGTGGCGATTTCCTCGCGCAATCGACCACCGAAGCTGAAATGTGCGTTTCAGGACTCGATGAAGACACGGGTTCAGGATTTCGTATAAAGTGACGAGCCGTGGCCAGCGGGGGCGCTAAGGCGCCTTCTGCGGGAGATGGGAACCCCAAGCGACGCCGACTTCCCGGCGTCAATCTTCGCCCCGGCTCGGTCAAGCAGGCGCGTCTCCAGGCAGGGCTGAGCCTGGCCCAATTGGGCAAGGGCCATGTCACGGCGCCGGCCATCTACCTGATCGAGAATGCTCGCACGCGGCCGTCGCTGCCCACCCTCGAGCACATCGCCCGGCGCACGGGCAGGCCCATCGAGTTCTTCCTCGCCCAGCCCGCCGGCGCCACCGACAACTCGCAGGCGGCGCTGATCGAGCTCGAAGCCCTGGTGGCCGACGCGCGCAACCAGGAGGCCATCGCCCTCGGCCTGTCGCTCGTCGAAAGCGGCTCGTCCGCGTTCCGCCTTGGCCGGATCCGATTCTTGCTCGGCCGGGCGTACGTCGGCGCCTCGCAGCCGGAGCGGGCGGCGAGCTTGCTGGCTGAGGCGCGCTCGCACTTCGAGGCCGTCAACGACGGCCTGATGCTGGCCGAGTGCATCGGCACCCAGGCGGAGCTTGCCAACATGACCCATAACCCGGACGCGGGCGCCCTGGCGGAGATGGCCCTGAAGGCCTGCCGAGCCCTGCGGCCGGTCCCGGCCCCGACCGAGTCCCGCCTCCTTGGCGTCCTGGCCGCGGCGCACATGGCAAATCACGACCACGAGCGCGCGATCGCGGCCTATGAGAAGGCGATCGAGGTCGGCGCGGCGATGTCGGGCTTGCAGCAGCTGGCGCGCCTCTACGGCGCACTCGGCGCGGACTACCGCAGCGCCGGCGACCTGGAAACCGGTGCGCGCTACACGCTGCGCTCGCTTGCGGTCCTGGAGGTGATTCGCGACCGCGACGACCTCGCCCGGTTCGAGAACGACCTTGGCGTGGTGCTGATGGCCAAGGGCGAGCTCGACGAGGCCCGACGGCACCTCGGCCGTTCGCTGGCCTTGTGCGACGACACCAACCTGAGGTGCGGCCGCAGCCTGGTCCTGCTGAGCCTGTGCGAGCTGGCGATGCGCGAGGGCCAGGTCGAGCAGGCGCACGAGCTCGCCGCGGAGTCCCTGGAGCTGGCGGAGCGTCTCGAGGAAGGCGCGACCATCGCCGAGGCCCATGTCTGGCTCGGGCGGGTCGCCGACCGCAAGGGCCGTCCCGAAGAGGCCGACCGCCAGTTCAGCGACGCCATCCGCGGCTTCGAGGCGCTGGGCATGCGGGAGCGTCTGCTCCAGTGCCATGGCATCTTCGCGGAGATGCTCGAGCGGCGGGGCGAGCTGGCGCGGGCATACGAGCACATGAAGGAAGCCCTCCAGGCCAGCCGGCCCGGCCTGCTCCGCCGGGAGCACGTAAAGGAGCAGCTAGGCTCGGCCTAGAGCCCGTAAAGCTCTGATAACGTAGGTTTTGGCCGCGCCGCGGTCGACTATGGCGAAAGCGCTTCGCAGCTCCAAGTTCACCCTTTCCGCCGAAGCTGTCATCGCCGATTACCGGCTTGCCTACAGCAGCCGCCGGGCCAGCGTCATCGGGCGCGCCGAGGTCCTGCGCGGCAACGCCACCTTCGGCATCTTCGGCGACGGCAAGGAGATCGCCAACATCGCCATGGCCAAGGTGTTTCGGCCGGGCGACTGGCGCGCGGGTTACTACCGCGATCAGACCTTCATGTGGGCGACGCGGATGTCGAACGTGCGCGAGTTCTTCGCCCAGCTGTACGGCAACGCGAGCACCGATGCCGAGCCCGCGTCGGGCGGGCGGCAGATGGGCAACCACTTCGCGACTCGCTTTCTCGACGACAGCGGCGCGTTCATGCGCAGCGTCGACATGCCCAACTCGAGCGCGGACGTGTCCAACGTCGCGGGCTGGATGCCGCGCCTCGTGGGCCTGGCGTACGCGTCGAGACTCTACCGGCACAACCCGCAGCTGAAGGACGCCGCGGAGGGTTTTTCGGTCAACGGCAACGAGGTCGCCTTCGGCACGATCGGCGACGCCGCGACCAGCGAGGGGATGTTCTGGGAGGCGATCAACGCGGCCGGCGTGCTGCAGGTGCCGATGGCGATGTCGGTATGGGACGACGGATACGGCATCTCCGTCCCCATCACCGCGGAGACGACCAAGGCGTCGATCTCCGACGTCCTTCGCGGGTTCGCGCCTGACGACCGTCCGGGCATCGACATCTACGTCGTCCGGGGTTGGGACTACGTGACGCTGATCGAGACCTACGCGACCGCGATCGAAAAGGTGCGCCGCGAGCAGAAGCCGGCGCTGATCCATGTCACAGAGATGACCCAGCCGCAGGGCCACTCGACGAGCGGCAGCCACGAGCGGTACAAGTCGAAGGAGCGGCTGAAGTTCGAGAACGAGTACGACTGCGTCGGCCGGATGCGGGACTGGATCATCGAGTCGGGCGTGGCGAGCGAGGCGCAGCTCGAAGGTTGGGAGGCGGCGGACAAGGAGGCGGTCGAGGCCGCGCGCGACCTGGCGTGGGAGGCATTCCAGGCCCCCATCCGCGCCGAGCGCGACCGCGCGGTCGCGATCCTGCGCCGGATCGACATGCCGGAGGTGGCGGAGATCACCAGCTCGCTCGACGAGGCGCACAAGGTCACTCGCGCGCTTGTGATGTCCAGCGCCTCGCGCGCGCTGCACCGGCTGCGCGGCCTGGAGACGCCGGCTCGTTCCGAGCTGGCCGAGTTCGTCGCCGGCTACCGGCGCGAGAACGACGAGCGGTACAACTCGTTTCTCTACAGCAGCTCGGCCGAGTCCCCGCTCCAGGTCCCCGTGGTGCCGCCCGTCTACTCGGACAGCTCGCCGACGGTCGACGGAAGGCAGGTGCTGGTGCGCAACTTCGACGCCAACTTCGCGCGCGACCCGCGGATCTTCGTGATCGGGGAGGACGTCGGCAAGCTGGGTGACGTCAACCTGGTTTTCGAGGGGCTGCAGGCGAAGCACGGCGAGCTTCGTCTCACCGACACGGGCATCCGCGAGGCGACGATCCTGGGCCAGGCGATCGGGGCCGCGATGCGCGGCCTGCGGCCGATCTGCGACATCCAGTACCTCGACTACTTCCTCTATGCGCTGGAGGTCGCGTCCGACGACCTGGCGACGCTGCACTGGCGGACGGTCGGCGGCCAGAAGGCGCCGGTCGTGATCCGGACCAAGGGCCACCGGCTGGTCGGGATCTGGCACTCGGGCTCGCCGATGTCGGTCTTGCTCAATGCTCTGCAGGGGATCTACGTCGCCGTGCCCCGGAACATGACGCAGGCGGCGGGGTTCTACAACACGCTGTTCCAGGGCGACAACCCGGGGATCGTGATCGAGGTGCTGAACGGCTACCGGCTGAAGGAGCGCGTGCCCGACAACGTGGGCGCGTTCACGGTTCCGCTGGGCGTGCCGGAGGTGTTGCGTGAGGGCACCGACGCGACCGTGGTGACCTACGGCGCGTGTTGCGCGATCGCCCTCGACGCGGCGCAGTCTCTGGATGAGCTGGGCGTGTCGTGCGAGGTCATCGACGTGCAGACGCTGAACCCATTCGACGTGAACCACATGCTCGCGCGCTCGGTCGAGAAGACGCGCGCCCTGATCTGCGTGGACGAGGACGTGCCGGGCGGGGCTTCGGCGTTCATGCTCCAGCGGATCCTCGAGGTGCAGCAGGCGTGGTGGCACCTCGACGCGGCGCCGCGGACCCTGGCCGCGTCTCCGAACCGGCCCGCGTACGGACCGGACGGCGACTACTTCAGCAAGCCCAACCGGGAGAGCATCGTCGAGGCGGTGTACGAGGTCGTGCGCGAGCGCCAGCCGTGGAGGTTCCCGGCGCTGGACTCCTGACCGCCGTGCGCCGCGAGCGCCGGCAGTCGGCTGTTTGACAGCCTCGCGAATCAGCCCAGTGCCGGCAGTCGCGGGAATTAGCCCATTGACGCCGGCCGCGGAGCTATCCTCCGCGCCGTGCCCGAGTCCGAAGGTCAGGTCCTGCAGGAGCTCCAGCCGTTCCTCGACCAGGGCCTGGAGACGGCCGCAACCCCTCCTCAGGAGCAGCCCATCGCGCTCGACGACAACCTGGTCGCCCTAGCGAGAGAAGCCTCCCGCCCACACTGGTACGCAAGCTGGGTTGTGGCCGTGCTCGTTCCAGCCGGGCCCGCGCTCGCGATCCTCGCGGCTTCGGCCGGTGGAGGCGTCCAGCTTCTCGATTGGGCGTTGTTGGGGATCGTTTTGTTGGTCCTGTTCGGACCGGTCATCGGAATCTGCTGGTTGGCGATGTTCATGAGTCACAGGGATCACGTCAGGCCGATCCGTTTCGCGATGAACACCGGATACGCATCGGAGATGACCGCTCCGGTCACCACGCTCGGCGCGCATTCAATCCTCGTCGGCGACACTCCAATCGGAGCTGTGCATCGTGTCCGCCTGCCTGGTTGGGCCCGCACCGCCCCCTGCACCGTGATCTTCGCCCGAGACGACCCGTCCGCCATCCGGCCGCGCCGGGCGGGACCGGGGCCACAGCTCGTATCGATCACCGGCCCCGACGGCCGGCAGCTCTATCCGGATGTCGGGGCGGTACCGACGCTCCTCCGGGTGCCGTCGATTTCTGCCTCGATCCTCGTCTCGGTTGCATTCACAGCAGCTTGCAACGCCCAGACGCAGACCTACGAGGCGGCCGCGTCACACCTCCGAGACATCAATGCATCGACACCCTGCAACGCCAAGAGCAAGCCCGGAGACGATTGCTGGAAATGGGTGCCAGGCACGATCGCATTCGACTACTGGTACAACACGAGCAAGACGAACGGCGCCATCAGCAGCACATGCCGAGCGGTCCTGCGCTGGGGCGCTCACATCCAGACGGGAGACGTCAGGACCGATGGCGTCGACTGCACCAAGCAGCTGACGTCGACTCCTCAAACGGCGAAGCTCGACGTGCTCAAGGATTACGTGATTCAGGTCCAGGTCGGAAAGGCGACGTACCAGACCGACCATTGGCCGCCTCTCGGCGACAGCGTGTTCACGCTCGCTCTGATATTTGAGGTCGTGACGATCCTGTGGATCGTGTGGCCGATCGCGCACGTCGCCTGGGCGATCGTCTACCGGCTCCGGTCTAGGTCAGCTCCCCTGGCAGGTATTCCATCACCGCAAGAGCCGGCGCTCGGTTCAACAGGGTGAGCCCCTCGAGCACGTAGCCGATCCAGCCCATCGCCGGCGCAGGCTCGACCGGCGGCGGCAGCCAGCGGCGGGGCCCTCGCGCCTCGCGCAGCGGGACGGTCGGGGCCAGGCCGGCCAGCTCGCGCGCCTTCTTGAGGCCGGCGTCGAGGCCGCCCAGCTCGTCCACCAGCCTGCGCTCCAGCGCCTGCCGTCCCGTCCACACCTTGCCCTGCGCGATCGGCTCGACCTCTTCGAGCGGCAGCTTGCGTGACGCCGCCACCACGTCGATGAATCCGCGGTAGAGACGGTTGATCTCACCGGTGACGATCGCCCGCTCTTCGTCCGAGAACCGACTCTCGTCGCTGTTCATAGTCACGTGCTGTCCGAACGCGACCGTCTCGCGGTTGAGCAGCAGCTTTTCGAACAGGCCGCCGGTGACGATCTTTCCGCCCAGCACGCCGATCGAGCCCGTCAGGGTTCCCGGCCGGGCGACGATCCACGAGGCCGGCGTGGCCACGTCGTACCCGCCTGATCCGGCCACCGAGCCCATGACGACGACGAGCGGCTTGCGCGAGGCGACGACTCGAAGCGCGTAGCGCATCGCCTCGCTGGCTGTCGACGATCCGCCGCGGGAATCGACAAACAGGACGACCGCGGCCGCGCGCTTGTCGGCCGCGACCTGCCGCGCCACCTGGACGACGGTGAGGTCGCCGGCGCGGGCCTCGCCCAGCAGCGGCACCTCGATCGGCGGCTGGATCGGAACATGCGCGGAGCGGCCGTCCATGATCGTGCCTTCGATTCGGATCAGCGCCACGTACCTGCCCCGGCGCAGGGTCGGCGCGGGCACGCGCATCTTGCCCTGGGCGCGTTCCCAGGTTCCCATCGCGCCACCGAGGTGGGCGGGCAGCTCCTCCTCGGTGAGGACCCTGTCGGCGACGTGCTTCTCGACGACCACGTCGTCGCCGTACGGCGAGCAGTCGATCAGCTCGCGCGCGCCTGCATCGTCGAGCCTCCGCGCTTCGGCGACTGCCCGGACGAGCTCGCCGTGCTGGGATTCCAGCAGCCAGGTGACCTGCTCGCGGTACTGGTCGGTCATCCTCGACTTGGTCAGTGGGTCGGCGGCCGACTTGTACGGCGAGACCTGGACGAAGTCCGCGCTGAGGCCGAGGCGCGCGAGCCCGTCGGCCAGGAACATTCCCGTGCCCGCAAAGCCCAGGGGCTGGACCATGCCGCTCGGCATGAGCAGGATCTCGTCGCATGCGCACGCGAGGTAGTACGTCCCGGTCGTGTAGGACGTCGCCCAGGCCACCACTCGCTTGCCCGACGCCCGCAGGTTGAGCACCAGCTCGCGCAGGTCCTGGAGCCTGGCCATCGACATTCCGACCGGGCGGAGGTGCAGGACCACGCCTTTGATGCGGGCGTCTCGGGCGATGGCTTCGAAGCGCTCGCCCAGCTCCCGGACGCTGAGCCGCGGCCGGCCGACGAAGCGCTGCCAGAACGGCCGCGCGGGGTCGGGGAGGGCCGGCAGGTCGTCCTCGAGCACGAAAACGACGTAGTCGGGCGGCTTGCCGATCGAGCGGCGGATGCTCGAGACGAGCCACCACAGGTAGCGGAACGGAAAGAGAATCAACTTCGCCCCTTGCGGGCGAAGCTTACTGTCAACCTCGGCCGTGGCCCCACGGGCCTGCCCCTCCGGCCTGCCCCTCCGGCCCTTCGGGCCACCTCCCCATACATGGGGAGGACAAGGCTAACTCCCCATGAATGGGGAGGAGCTTCTCTCGGTCGCTTCCCCTCCGGCGCTGGCCCTCCGGCTTTTCAGGCCACCTCCCTATGAATTGGGGAGGAGCCTATCCCGGCGTTTCTCCTCCCGGCTTAGACGACTTTTGAAATTTCCAGGTCTTCTCCGATGTCTTCGCTCAGCCGTTGCGCGCCGTATTCCCGCCCTACGTGGTGGTGGTATGGGACCCCGGTGAACAGGTGGTGCGAGCGTGTCGGGATCGTGGCGCCGTCGTCCCACTCTTTGCGCTGGAGCGCCATGTAGCCCTCTTCCTTGTCCTTCTTGAGGTCCTCCAGCAGCATGGACATGCCGTGTCCCGCCGCGTGCTGCAGCGCCAGGGTGATGAAGATGAAACCCACGCCCAGCAGGCCGAGCTCATCCCAGGTGATGGGGTCTTTCTCGT
>VBHA01000033.1 GCA_005889495.1 Chloroflexota bacterium | reverse complement strand
CCCATTTATGGAGAGGTGACCTCGTCCTCCTCCTCCCCATTTATGGGGAGGTGGCCTGAAAGGCCGGAGGGGCAGGGCCGGAGAGGAAGGGCCGGAGGTTCTTGCCTCATCTAACCCCGGCCACGGTGGGCGACGAACTCGAGCAGGTCGGCCCGCGTGATCACGGCGACCGGCGTGTCCGCCTCGACCACCAACACGGCCTGCTCGCCGCGGAGCAGGGGCTCGAACGCGTCGTCGAGCGACGAGTCGACGCCGACCTGGCTCAGGGGAGCATCCATCGCCGCCGAGACCGCGGTGGTCACGACCGCCGGGTCGCGGTAGACCCGGTCGAGGAGCGTGCGCTCCTGCAGGGTCCCCACCACGCCCTGGCCGTTGGCTCCCTCGACCACCGGCAGCTGCGAGATGCCGTAGCGCTGCATGAGGTCGATCGCCTCGCCCACGGACGTGCCCGCCTCGACCGTGACCAGCTGCGGCAGACCCTTGGGGTGCGAGGCAAGGACCTCGCGGATGCGCACCGCGCCGAGCCGCGCCAGGTAACCGTTCTGCCGCATCCACTCGTCGTTGAAGAACTTGGTCAGGTAGTTGCGGCCGGTGTCGGGAAACAGGACGACGATCACGTCGTCGGGACCGCGGTCGCGCGCGACCTCGAGGGCGGCGTGCAGCGCCAGCCCGGAGGAACCGCCGACCAGGATGCCTTCCTCGCGCGCCAGGCGCCGCGCCGCCATGAACGACTCCTTGTCGCTGACCTGGACGATCTGGTCGACGATCTCGAGGTTCATCGTCCCGGGGATGAAGTCCTCGCCCACGCCCTCCACCTTGTAGGGCGCGATGGGCCCGGAGTACAGGGACCCCTCGGGGTCCGCTCCGACGATCCGCACCGACGGCTTGCGCTCCTTCAGGTACCTGGCGACCCCGCTGATGGTGCCTCCCGTGCCCATGCCCGCCACGAAAAGGTCGACCGCGCCCTCGGTCTGCTCCCAGATCTCCGGACCGGTCGTGCGGTAGTGCGCCTCCGGGTTGCGCGGGTTGAAGTACTGGTTGGGCTGGAAGGCGCCGGGGATCTCGCGCGCGAGGCGGTCCGCGACCGAGTAGTACGACTGCGGCGAGGAGCGCTCCACGTTGGTAGGGCAGATCACGACGTCGGCGCCGTAGGCCTTGAGGAGGCTGATCTTCTCCGCCGACATCTTGTCCGGCATGACGAAGACCATCTTGTAGCCCTTGATGGCGGCGACCATCGCCAGGCCGTGCCCCGTGTTGCCGGAGGTCGGCTCGATGATCGTGCCGCCGGGGCGCAACTGGCCGGTGCGCTCCGCCTCCTCGACCATGGTCAGGCCGATCCGGTCCTTGACGCTGCCGCCCGGGTTGAGCTCTTCCAGCTTGGCCAGGATTGTCGGTTTGATGCCGGCGGTCACCTTGTGCAGGCGCACCAGGGGCGTATTGCCGACGAGATCGAGTATCGATTCGACGTACTTCACCGCACCCTCAGGCCGATTCTATGCCCGCACCGTTCATTCGCGAGTTCACAGCGTGATGACGTGCGCCTGGTCCGCGCGGTGCTCGGCGCCGAACCACCGGAAGAAGACCGCCGCCGCGGCCACGCCCAGCGTGACCTTGCCGAAGATCATCAGCACCGCCCCCGCGATCGTCTGGTCGATGAGCGCCGTGTAGCCGGCGACAAGGCGAGGCGCGTGGGAGTAGTACTCATAGAAGGTCACGCGCGAGAAGATCAGCGCCAGCGCCACGCCGTCCTGCGGCAGCGTGGCGAGCAGCATGTACACGAGCTTGGCCCCGGCGGACATCGACCACCGGGCCGTGGACGATGTCGCGTCGATGATCGGCCAGTAGAGCACGATCCCGCTCGCGATGAACATGAGGTGTTCGAGCACGTGCACCGACTCGTGGTAGAGCGTCAGCTCATACAGGTAGGGCAGGTGCCAGGCGATCATGACCGCCGCGGCGATCACCTGCGCGGGCACCGGTTCGGTGAGCGCGCGCAGGCCGGGGACTCGGACGACGCGCTCGGCCATGCCCCGGGACAGGCCGAGCAGGAGCAGGGGCGGCGCCACGAACGCGAGCAGCACGTGCTGCAGCATGTGGACGCTGTCCAGGTAGTTGTCGCTGATCGGGTCGATGGGCGTCTCGAGCGCGACCCAAAGGGTGAACAGCCCCAGCAGGTAGTAGACCGTGTGCTTGCGCTGGGCGTCGGGCGCGCTGCGCGCCAGCATGGCGTGGCCCAGGTAAAGGACGAGGAGCCCCGCGTAGACCGTGAGGTCGAACGGCCAATGGATCATCGGCGCACGGTGACCGCGATCAGGACGAGGGCGACGACCAGCACGTGCACGGCGGTGCACCACAGGCAGATCGCACCCAGGCGGTCGATCTCGATGAACACGAGATACAGCACGCCCAGCAGTCCCACGGCCGACCACGCCAGGACCAGCCTTCCAGCCGGCAGCGTCCACAGCGCCACGCTGACCGCGAACCAGGCGATGCCCAGGGCGGAGGTCGGGATCGAGCTGCCCGCGACCACGGCGTACGAGCTCGAGAGCACCGCCTCGCAGTTGACCGGCCCGGAGGCCGGGCAGGCCGGCACCACGCCGGCGTAGTGCAGGACCGTCAGGTAGACCGAGACCGCGATCCCCGCCACGCTGATCCCGACCGCCGCCACCTGGACGCGGCTCAACTGGTGGCCCGCCCCACTCAGCCCAGTTTCTTTTCGAGGTCCTGGATCGTGGCGCTGGAGCAGACCGCGGCCGGCTGGTTGGCCGTCGCTTTGCAGATGGCCGCGGTGAACAGGTTCGCCGAGCCGACGATCGCCTTCGCCTGCGCCGAGTTCGGGTCCTTCAGCTCGCCCGAGATCGCCTGCCAGCTGGCGCCGCCAAGCAGGTCGGGCGAGTACGTGGCGCCGGTCAGCACGTACCGGTTGCCGAAGTCGACGAACGGGATGCTTCCTCCCGGGTCGTACTTGCTCCAGAGCTGCTGCTCGGCCGAGGACGGCGACTGGAGCGGCTTCTGGTCGCGGTCGCTCGTCTCCACCGCCCGAAAGTCGATGTACTGGCTCGTGTAGGCGGCGGCGCGAAAGGTGAAGGTGGGCGTGTTCGGATAGACGTCGGTCGAGGACGAGCTCGTGGTCTGGAGCCCGGAGAACGTTCCGAAGCGGGAGAGGGCGACGATCAAGGGCCAGCGCTCGGCCGCGCAGAACGGGCAGTACTCGGCCCCGATGTACAGGACCTCCGGCTTGCCCGACACGCCGGTGAGCGCGGTGCCCGAGACCGGCTTGACCAGGTTGTTCGCCGTCCCCTGGCCGACGGAGTCGAACTCCGACGCGGGCAGGCCGGTCACCTGGGCGACCACGATCGCGGTCGTGTCGTTGCTGAGCGGCTTCGGCGCCGGCGTCGTGTACCAGCGGATGACCAGCAGAGTCGCCACGACCAGCGCGACCACGGCCAGCACCGCCGCCGGCGCGACCCATCCGGGCGTCCCGGCCACGGGCTTGCGCATCGGCTGGGACCTGCGGGTCCGTGCGACCTTGCGCGCGGTCATCCGCCGGCCGTGACGGGCTGGGCCAGGATCCACAGGCTCGTGAACGTGTACATGACCATCAGCAACAGCATGGGGTATTGACTCAGCAGCGCATTCTGTGCGCTCTGGAAAACCGCGCTCGCGCGGAGGTGGGAGAGCACCACCGCGACGATGTGCCCCAGCACGATGAGGACGATCTGGGCGTACCAGACGGTCGACGCCTGGGCGAGCGCAAAGCTCGGCTTGACGTTCGCAAGCGCCGGCAGAAGGTGCCAGCCTCTCTGCAGCGGGTCGTTGAGGAGGGGGATCGCGTACTGGGAGTAGACGACCATGTAGCTGTAGTTGTGCGCCGCGTTGTAGACCAGCGCTATCGGCACCAGCGTCAGGGCAAACGCGGTCACCGTCACCTTCATGTCCACGTTCTTGCGCCCCAGGAAGACGACGGCTTCCATGAAGGCGACGAAGACGAGGAAGAAGGTCACCGTCAGCAGGACCAGGCCCAACGTGCGGATGAAGAAGAAGCCGAACTGGCCCAGCGGCAGCCAGATGGGCTCGAGGGCCGTGGTGAAGTCCTGCCACGCCGGGGTCGCGATGATGCCGTCGAAGGCCAGCGTGCTCAGCATCAGGATCACGAAAACCACCCGGTCCCAACCGCTCGCCATGGGCTGGAGGAGGCCGGCGCCCCACGGTCGCAGGTAGACGGTCGTGACGCGCCCGGCGTCGTCGCGCTCCGCCTCGACCGGCCCGAAGCGGCCGACGATGCCGAAAAGCACCGTGAACGCCTCGCAGTGGTCGAGCCAGGCATCGCGGCCGAAGGCGAACATCCCGGCCAGCGTGATCAACGTGTACACGACGGCGGCCTCGGCCACGATGGGCGGCCGGTTCGCCATCCCGCTCGTCAGCTCCAGGCAGGCAAAGGCGACGTAAGCCGCGGCCGCGGGCCACACGCCGACCGCTGGCAGCGTGCGCAGCGCCCGAATCGGGACCGACCGCGCGACCACGTCGAAGATCGCCGCCCATGGGTTGGCGAGGTACCACAGGTTGCCCACCAGGCCGGACAGGATCACCATGACCGCCCAGAAGAAGATCCAGACGACGTACTCGGCGGGGTTGTTGAACGAGCTGGCGGAGCCGAAGAAGCCGGTCACGACGACAGTCACCAGGCCCAGGACTCCGATGACTCCGCCGATCGCGCGTGGCCAGGGTGTGAGTCCGATGGCCGTCAGCAGCGGAACGGCGCGGCGAGGATAGCCTGTCGCCTTCGCCCCCGCCTGGTCTCCCGCGAACAGGACGACCAGGACGAAGGAGAGAAAGACGACCCCGGACGCCGCGAAGAGATAGAGGTAGAGCGGCACACTCAGGTCGAAGCGCTGGCCAAAGCCGTGGAGGTAGATATGGGCTGTGGCGATCATGGGCTGACCGTAAGGTGACCAAGCTCCTGTCCGGTGGACTCCCACTCGATCAGGCAGTCGCAAGTCTTGTCCGCTTTGAAGGTGTGGCTCACGGTTTCGCCTGACTTCGCAGCGAACGTGATGTCGTACTCGTGGAGGTGGACGTCACCGTCCATGTCGCTCTTGACGTTGATCGTGATGGTGTCGTTCTGATGCGCCTGCAGAGGCACATCGGAGGTCATGGTTCTGGCACCCGTGACCGTCAGGTTGAAGGTCAGGTCCTGGCCTCCCTTGTGGCCGTTGGCGTAGATGAGCACGCCACCGACGATGACGAAGACGACGACCAGCGCGACGACGATCAGTGCGCGAGATCTGCTCACTCGACTCCTCCTCGACTGTTCATCTGGACGCGAAAGTGCGGTCCGCCAGGAGGACGGCGGACCTCACATATAAGCGCTGGCGACGATTTCGAAAGAACGGAGCCTGGCCCCGGCGCGAGGCCACGCCTGCACCGCGAAGGCCGCGGCGAAGTGCCGGCCGGTCGGCGTCAGCCAGACACGTAGAGCGGCCAGGGCGGGACGCACCGTCGTGAGCAGCCAGTGGACGGCGTAGCCGCCGCCCAGCGCCGCCTCGCCAGTCTCCTGGGCGGCGAAGCACGCCAGCTGCACCGTGTAGAGCACGGCCAGCAGGCGCACGACAGACGGCGGGGCGGGCAAGCCGCCCCCGGTTCATGGTTCTCGATAATAGGCGGTGAACACGAGGGAAACCGCTCAGCCAGCCGGAGGAGGATGCATGAAGAAATCGGTGTTCGCCATCGTTGCGGCGCTCGTGCTGGGGGCCTGTGGAGGGACCAGCAGCAACGGGCCGTCGAGCCCGAGCGCCCTCGGCAAGGTCGACCGCATCGCCAACGAGGTGCCGAGCGAGATGAAGGGCCAGACCCTGCAGATCGCGACCGACGCGACCTACGAGCCGAACGAGTTCGTCGACCCGACGTCGGGCGAGATCACGGGCTGGGACATCGACTTCGGCCTCGCGCTGTGCAAGGTCATGGGCGTGGACTGCAAGTTCCAGAACGTCACCTTCGGCACGATCATCACCCAGCTGAAAGCGACCAGCTCGCGCTACCAGTTCAGCCTCTCCAGCTGGAGCCCGACCCAGGACCGCGAGAACAGCGGCATCGACTTCATCAGCTACTACCGGGCAGGTGAGTCGTGGATCGTGAAGGCGTCCGGCGGCGCGACGATCAACAGCGCCGCCGACCTGTGCGGCAAGAGCGTCGCGGTCGAGTCCGGGACCACGGAGGAGAGCGACGCTTACACGTTCATGGGCCAGGGCGTCGGCGGCGCGAAGGTGGCCGGAAAGACCGACGGCTGCAAGACGGCAGGCAAGGCCGACATCAAGGTCCTGAGCTTCGCGAAGCAGACCGAGGCGAACTCGGCGCTGCTCTCCGGCCGTGCGGACGCCGGCTGGCTCGACCAGCCCGTGGCCGCCTACCAGGTGAAGAAGTCGAGCGGCCAGTTCAAGGTCTCAGGCCAGCCCTGCAGCGTCGCGCCCTATGGGCTCGCGATCGTCAAGGGCAGCAAGCTCGAGCAGTCGCTGACCGACGCGACCAAATACCTGATCGAGAACGGCTTCTACAGGCAGGTGCTCGACAAATGGGGCGTGACCGACGGTGCCATCACCTCGAGCGATGTCAAGCTGAACGACAACAACGCCGTGGGCGCCGTCTGCGTCCAGTCCTGAGGTAAGCGCAAGCAGATTCAAGTGACCGAGATCGCCTCCGGGCCGTCGAGCTCACAGGGTGGGCGGCGGCCGGAGGCGATCAAGGCGGTACCGGTGCGGCATCGGTGGCGGTGGGTGTCGGCTGCGCTGGTGCTGCTCTTCGCCTTCGGGGCGATCTACACCGTTGCCACAGCCCCGCTCCTCCGCTGGCAGACGTTCTCGGAATACCTCTTCCAGGGGCTGATCTTCGACGGCATCCGGCTCACCCTCGTGCTGACCGTCGCCGCCATGGTCATCGGCATCGTGCTCGGCATCGTCCTGGCGGTGATGCGGCTGTCGCCCAACCCGGTGATGTCGGCGCTGGCCTGGTTCTACATCTGGTTCTTCCGCGGCACGCCGGTGCTGGTCCAGATCTTCTTCTGGTTCAACCTCGCGATCATCCTGCCCTACGTCGGGGTCGGCGGCTTCCGCGTCAGCACCAACCTCTTGATCACAGCCGTGATGGCCGCGATCTTCGGCCTCGGCTTCAACGAGGCCGCGTACATGGCGGAGATCGTCCGTGCCGGCATCATCTCCGTCGAGCACGGCCAGACCGAAGCCGCCCAGGCGCTGGGCATGACCCGCCTTCAGGTCATGCGCCGGATCGTCCTGCCCCAGGCGATGCGCGTCATCATCCCGCCCACCGGCAACGAGACCATCTCGATGCTGAAGACGACCTCGCTGGCCTTCGTCGCCTCGGTGCCGGAGCTTTTCACTCGCGCGGACCAGATCGGCAACTTCAACTTCCGCTACGTCGAGCTGCTCTTCGTGGCCAGCTTCTGGTACCTGCTGATGACGTCGGTCCTGACCGTCGGCCAGTACTACCTCGAGCGCTACTTCGCCCGGGGCGCGGCGCGGGAGCTACCCCCGACACCGTTCCAGCGCTTCCGCAGGCTGCTGTTCACCTACCGCATGCCGCTGCCGGCGGCGGAGCCTGCCGTGCCGGTGACGAGCGAGCACCGCTGAGATGGCGGCCGGCCCCATGGTCAAGGCGGAGGCGGTCTACAAGAGCTTCGGCCGCCTCGAGGTCCTGCGAGGCATCGACCTCGAGGTCGCGCCCAGGGAGGTGATGTGCGTCATCGGCCCGTCCGGCTCGGGCAAGAGCACGTTCCTGCGCTGCATCAACCACCTGGAGAAGATCGACGCTGGGCGCCTCTACGTGGACGGCGAGCTCGTGGGCTACACACAGCGTGGCGACCGCCTGTATGAGCTGCCCGACCGTGAGGTCTGCCGCAAGCGCTCGGAGATCGGGATGGTCTTCCAGCGCTTCAACCTCTTCCCGCACATGACAGCGCTCGAGAACGTGATCGAGGCGCCGCTGCACGTCAAGGGAGAGGGACGCTCCGCGGCCGCGGAGCGTGGCCGGAAGCTGCTGGAGCGGGTCGGGCTCGCGGAGAAGATGGACGCCTATCCCAACCAGCTGTCGGGCGGCCAGCAGCAGCGCGTGGCGATCGCGCGCGCCCTGGCGATGCAGCCCAAGCTGATGCTGTTCGACGAGCCCACCTCGGCCCTCGACCCGGAGCTCGTCGGCGAGGTGCTCGACGTCATGCGCGGCCTGGCCGCGGACGGCATGACCATGATCGTGGTGACCCACGAGATGGGATTCGCGCGCGAGGCCGGCGACACGCTGGTCTTCATGGACGGGGGCGTCATCGTCGAGGCCGGCAAGCCCAGGGACGTCCTCGCGAACCCTTCCCACGAGCGCACGCGGCTGTTCCTTTCCAAGGTGCTTTAGAGGCGCGGCCGGAAAACCTCGGCGAGAGATTCGTGACACTGGTAGTCGATGGCAACAAAATGCCTTCTGGCTACAAGGTCTGGCTGAGTAAGACCCGCTGTCGGCGCGCTCTCGCCCCGGGGGAGGAAAACGGGAAGAAGGCAGCGGGAAGAGTTTGCAATTTGTGAGGTAGTGCGCATGAGGTTTTTCCGGTTATTTCCCGCTTTCGTCTCAGCGGGCCTGGTTCTCGCGGCTTGCGGCGGCAGCACCCCCAGCGGGGGAGCGACCCCAAGCGCCAGCGTCCCGTCGGACCTGAGCATCAAGTCCTTCACGGCCGACTTCAGCTACATGGCCAACCTGAAATCGCTGGTTTCGGCGGGCCACGGCAAGGTCGGGGTGATCCTGCCTGACACGACCTCCTCGACGCGGTACGTCGACTTCGACGCGCCGTACCTGAAGAAGGCGTTCGACACCGCCGGATTCAGCTCGTCCGACTACAAGATCGACAACGCGAACGGCAACGACCAGACCGAGGTCGCCCTCGCCCAGGCGGACATCTCAGCCGGGGCCAGCGTGTTGATCATGGACCCGCTCAACAGCACAGTCGGCTCGCAGATCCAGCAGCTGGCCCAGCAGAAGGGCGTGAAGCTCATCAGCTACGACCGCGCCACGTTCAGCGGCACCAACACCTACTACGTGAGCTTCGACAACGTCCAGGTCGGCACGCTCATCGGCACCGGCTTCACCAAGTGCGTCACCGACTGGAAGGTCACGAACCCGCAGGTCTTCGTGCTGGACGGCGGTGAGGACTCGGACCCGAACGCGGTCTCGTTCGCCCAGGGCTACAACCAGGTGCTGTGGGGAGACAAGACGACGCCGCAGAAGCCTGGCAAGACCAACAACGGGCTGACGCTGGTCGGCGACCAGGTTGCCCCGGGCTGGGACAACACCAAGGGCGCGACCATCTTCCAGCAGCAGTTCACCGCGCACCAGAACATCAACGCCACGGTCGAGGCCAACGACGGCCTGGCCAACGCGGTGATCCAGGTGCTCAAGAACAAGGGCGTCAAAGCCAACAAGATCCCGACCACGGGCCAGGACGCCACCCTTCAGGGCATGGCCAACGTGCTGACCGGTTTCCAGTGCGGGTCGGTCTACAAGGCCGTGTACCTCGAGGCGCAGGCCGCGGTCGCGCTCGCGACCGTCCTCCGCGCCAACGCCACGCCGCCGCCGGCGCTGGTCAACGGCAACACATCGCCGCCTTCCGGGCAGCAGGGCAACCAGCAGCCCGCCGTCCTGCTCGTCCCGATCTGGGTCGACAAGACGAACATGAAGGACACCGTCCTCAAGGACAACTTCGTCAAGACCGCAGACCTGTGCTCACAGGTCACAGCCGCGGTCTGCACGGCGAACGGCATCTCGTAACTCACACGGCGCCGCCGCACCGCGCGGCGGCGTCGCTCTCTTTCCCGGACTCGGGATAATGCAATTGACATGACGGCACCCGTCGCCGGGGCGAGCGCGAAGGACGGGGCGCTGCTCCAGGTACGCGAGCTCGACAAGCATTTCGGCGCCGTCCAGGCCCTGTACCACGTCGACCTCGACATCCCCTCGGGCAAGGTGACGGCCCTTTGTGGCGACAACGGCGCCGGCAAGACCGTGCTCACCAAGACCATCGCCGGGATCTACCAGCCGGACCACGGGCAGGTCCTGTGGGAAGGCCACCCGGTCCACATCCGCGCCGCGCGCGACGCCTCGCGCCTGGGGATCGAGACGGTCTACCAGGACCTCGCCCTGGCGGACAACCTCGACATCGTCCAGAACATGTTTCTGGGACGTGAGCGCACCCGCAACGGGTTGCTCGACGAGGACAGCATGGAGCGGTCCGCCAAAGAGACGCTGGCGAGCCTGCACGTCACGACCGTGCGCTCGATCCGGCAACCGGTCGCCTCCCTGTCCGGCGGCCAGCGGCAGTCCGTCGCGGTCGCCAAGGCCGTCATGTGGAACTCCAAGCTCGTGATCATGGACGAGCCGACGGCCGCCCTCGGTGTCGCCCAGACGCGGATGGTGCTGGACCTCATCAGGCGGCTCCGCGACCGCGGGCTTGCGGTCATGGTCATCTCGCACAACCTGAACGACGTGTTCGAGGTCGCGGACCGGATCGCGGTCATGTACCTCGGCCGCCTGGTCGTGCAGGAGGACGCCTCGACGTTCGATCGCCAGAGCGTGGTCGAGTACATGACGACGGGAGGGCTGAGCCGCAGCGGTGGCACGCGCACCCAGGAGAGCTGACGAGCCAGAGGCCGCCCCGGACCTGACCGCGGCACCCGCGGATGTCGCGGCCGCGGAGCTTCCGCCTGAGGTCGTCGCCCAGTCCCTTGGCGACTACGCCCGCGGCTGGTCGCTTCGCATCAGGTCCGGCGAGAGCGGCGTGCTACCGGTTATCGTCGCCCTGGTCATCATCGCCGTCGTCTTCCAGTCGATCAGCAACGGCCTCTACCTGACACCTGGAAACATCGTCAACCTCTTCCAGCAGAGCGCCGTGTTCATGGTCCTCGCCATGGCCGAGGGCTTCGCGCTCATCCTGGGCGAGATCGACCTGTCGATCGGCTATGTCGGGGCGGTCGGTGCCGCAATCACAGTTCAGCTGGTCCAGCCCGGAGGCTCCGCCAAATGGCCGTGGTGGGCCGCGATCGCGGCCGGGCTCGCCTTCTGCACGGCGTTCGGGGCGCTGCAGGGCACCTTGATCACGCGGCTTCGCCTGCCGTCGTTCATCGTCACCCTCGCGGGATTCCTGATCGGCAACGGCCTGATGCTGATCGTCCTGCTGCTCGCGTTCTCAGGCTTTCCAAGCCTCTCGGGCTCTGACGTCGACCGGGTGACGATCTACAACCTGATGTGGGGCGCCATCGACCCCACCGTCTCGGTCATCGCCGCGGCCGCGGTCGTGGTCGGCGTGGGCGGGTGGATATGGTGGAGCGACGCGCGGCGCCGGCGAAGCGGGCTGGTGGCGCCGCCGCCCGGCCTGTCCGTCATCAAGATCGTGCTGATCGGCGTCACCGCGGCGGTGGTCGTGGCGATCTGCAACCAGAACCGCGCCCTCGAGCCGGCGATCAACGAGGGCGTGCCCTGCGTGATCCCGAGCGTCCTGGGCGTGTTCGCGGCTTGGACGATCCTGCTGACGAGGACTCGCTACGGCCGCTACGTGTATGCGATCGGCGGCAACCCTGAGGCGGCGCGGCGCGCCGGCGTGAATCTGGCCATGGTCCGGACGGTCGCATTCGCCCTGTGCGCCTTGACCGCGGGCGTGGGGATGCTGCTCTTTGCCTCCTACCTGGGCGGCATGTCGAACAACGTCAACGGCGGTTCCCAGGTGCTGTACGCGGTGGCGGCGGCCGTCATCGGCGGCACCAGCCTGTTCGGGGGCCGCGGCAAGCCGCTCCACGGCCTGCTCGGCGGGCTGGTGATCGGGGCGATCTACAACGGCATGTACCTGCAGTCCCTGGACGTCAAGTACCAGTTCATCGTCACCGGCCTCGTCCTCCTGGCCGCGGTGACGATCGACTCGGTCTCCCGCCGGGGCTCGACCTCAGGGAGCGTGGCCCGCATCTAGCCATCTTCCCCATTCATGGGGAAGTACCGGCCGGAGGCCGGGGATGGGGCCGCACGACTCAGCCAGTAGCGGAGCGGATCAAGTCTCGAAGGGATGCCTCAGGTCCGCGCCGTAGCTCGCGACCCAGCGCCAATCGAAGTATCCGACCCCGCCACCCGGGCGGGAGGTGAAAGTCTCAATTGAACCGGACCAGAGTCCCGCCGCCGTCGCTCGGGGTCACGGCAACGCGCTCATGGTTGTCGATCCCAAACGGGAGGTGAGCGACGAGATCGATCCAGCCCTGGGCGGGATCGATGTCGACGACGTCGATCCGCATCGGCCAGCGCCGGCCCAGCGAAGGCGCGCTGAGGTGGATCACCTGGCCGGCCCGCGCCCGGCCAGGCGGTGATGCAGAGACAAAGCTGGCGTCCACCCACTCGCCAAATCGTTCTGGAGTGGTCAGCAAACTCCAGATTCGTTCTTGCGGAGCCGATGTCAACGCAGCAGGGCAGACGTTGACGATCATGCTTCGAGGTTAGCCGGCGAGGTCAGGAACGAAGGGCAACTCTTCCCCACTTGCGAGGAGGTCCCCGCCGTACGCGCGGGATGGGGACCTTGTCTCGTACTCCTGAAGATCCGCCCGAAGAGATCGATCACCATCGTCGTCGCAGGTCGAGAACCCCGCCACGCTGTGCCCGCCGCCCCGCACCGCGACCACCAGGGACTCGTCGCGGGCAAACCGAATCGCCGCCCAGACGTCATCGACCGACGAGCAGCGGACGATCACCGCGGGCCGCCGGTCAGCGATCGCGTTCCACACCGCACGCGCCCTGTCGTAGTCCGGATCGCCGGGAAGGATCACCTCGC
>VBHA01000032.1 GCA_005889495.1 Chloroflexota bacterium | reverse complement strand
GGAGCGGGCCGTGATGGTCGAGGGCGAAGACCGTCTCCCCGAGCTCATCGAGCGATCGGCAGGCGAGATCGCGGATCACATCGGAATCCCGGTCGCCCTGATCCACCTGCTGCGCGCGGTGCCTTCCTACTACCTCCGCTACTACTACTCGACCGACGAGGTGCTGCGCGAGCAGGTCTCGGGAACCAGGCGCTCACGCGCCGAGGAGGTGATGGCGATCGAGCGCGGGCTGCTCGACATGTACCGCGATCCCGACCTCGCTGAGAAGCCGGCGCTGCTCGAGAAGCGCGGCGGCGCCTACTACAGCGAGGCGGCCGCCCAGCTCATCGCATCCCTACACGCCGACACCGGCGATGTCCAGGTGGTGGACGTCCGCAACGACGGCGCGCTTCCCGAGCTGCCCGACGACGCGGTCGTCGAGATCCCCGCGAAGGTCGGCGCCGAGGGCGCTCGCGCGGAGCGGCTCGACCCCCTGCAGCCGGAGATGCTCGGGCTCGTCCAGCAAGTGAAGGCTTATGAGCGATTGACGGTGAAGGCGGCCATGGACGGAGACCGCGAGGCGGCGTTGAAGGCTCTGCTCGCCAACCCGCTGGTCGCGCGCTTCAACGTGGCGCGGCCGTTGCTCGACGCTTTGCTCGAGGCAAACCGGGCGCATCTTCCCCGCTTCTTTCCCGCCCACTGAAACTCCCTTCTTGACGAAGCATCCGCCAGGGGCTAACGTCTCGTGGTAAGGAATTCTTACTAACTATGGATGGAGCCGCGCCGGCGATCGGACACAGATCTCAGCAGGGAGCGCCTCGCGGCTCTGCTTTGATCACCGTCGGCACGCCAAGCCTGCTGCGAGCCATCAACGAGCGCACCGTGCTCGACCTGATCCACCACCAGGGCCCCCTCTCTCGGGCGCAGGTCGCGCGCGTGAGCGGCCTGTCCAAGCCCACCGTCTCGCTGGCGCTGGGCGGCCTTCTCGACTCCCGGCTCGTGCGTGAGGTCGGCAGGTCGAGAGGCGAGCGCGGTCCGAGCGCACTTCTCTACGAGCTCAACCCGACGGCGGGCTGGGTGGTGGGGGTGGACATCGGCCGCAAATGGGTGCGGGCCGCGATCGCCGACATCGCGGGCACGATCGTCGCCCGCCGCGACGAGCGCGCCCGTGTGGCCAGCGCGAAAAGCCTGATCGGCCAGCTGGGCGGTATCGCGCGGCGGCTTGCCTCGGAGGCCGGCGTCGACTGGTCGCAGGTCACGCACGCGACCCTCGGCAGCCCCGGCGTCTTCGACCCTGTGCACGGCTACGTCGCCATGGCGCCGAACCTTCCTGGCTGGGGCCGAAGCGGCCTCGTCCAGGCGGTGCGCGACGAGCTAGGCACGAACGTCAGCTTCGAGAACGACGTGAACCTCGCGGCCCTCGCGGAGCGCACCCACGGCCTCGGCCGCAACGTGCACGACTTCGTGTTCCTGTCGATCGGGACCGGGATCGGGATGGCGCTGGTGATCGACGGCCACATCTATCGAGGCGCGCACGGCGCCGCCGGGGAGGTCGCGTACATGCCGCTTGGCAAAGGCGACCCGCGCGACCCCGCCAACCGCCGCCGCGGGGCTTTCGAGGAGGCGGCCGCCGCGGCGGGCATCGTGCGCACGGCACGCCGGCTCGGAATGCGCGCGCCCCTGACGCCGGAGCGGATCTTCGTCTCCGCCCGGCGCGGCAACGCGGTTGCGGGCCGGGTCGTGCAGGCGGAGGCGGCGATGCTGAGCCTCGCCATCGCCACCGTGACCCCGGTGCTCGACCCGGAGATGGTCATCCTCGGCGGCGGCATCGGTCGCAACGGCGACCTGCTCGTGGAGCCGATCGAGCGGGAGCTGCGCCAATTGCTCCCCTTCAGGCCGCGGGTCGCGGTATCGGCCCTGGGCGACGACGCGGTCTTGCGCGGGGCGGTGGCGATCGCGCTCGAGGTTGCGAGAGATCGGGTTTTTGCGCGCTCCCCCATGAGGCACGCGCAGGCGGCCACGGCGTGAGCGCCATTTCAGGTTGAGGAGGAATTCGGGCATGAGGGGACACCGGCTGTTCGGCATCGGCCTCGGGGCAATTCTGCTGCTCGCGTCCTGCGGAGGCAGCACTGGCAACAACACCGGCACGCAGAAATCCGTCGGCGGCGTGCTGACGATCGACAACGAGAGCGGGGCGCTCTGGCAGTGCGACTTCAACCCGTACAACGGCTCGGTGAACGGCCAGTCGTTCGGCATTCTCTACGAGCCGCTCGTCTATGACAACCTGCTCAACGACCAGAAGACGAACTGGCTCGCGAGCGGCTACAAGTGGAGCGCCGACAGCAAGACCCTGACCTTCACGATCCGTTCCGGGGTCAAGTGGTCCGATGGCCAGGACTTCAGCGCCGACGACGTCGTCTTCAGCTTCAACCTGCTGAAGCAGTTCCCCGCCGCCGACCTGCAGTCGGACTGGTCGGTCCTGTCGAGCGTGACCAAGCAGGGTTCGGACCAGGTTGTGATGACCTTCCAGCAGGCCGCGGTGCCGAACTTCTACCAGATCGCCGGCCAGACCGCGATCGTGCCCCAGCACATCTGGTCCGCCTTCAAAGACCCGGCGTCGCAGCCGGTCAAGCAGCCGGTCGGCACCGGTCCGTTCACGATGAGCGCATGCACCGGTCAGAACATCGCCTACAAGCGCAATCCGAGCTACTGGCAGAAGGGACTGCCATACATCGATACCGTCAACTACCCGGCCTTCCTCGACAACGACCCAGCCAACGCTTTCCTCGCCGCGGGACAGGCCCAGTGGGGCGGCCAGTTCATCCCGAACATCGACACCTACTACGTGGGCAAGGACCCGCACAACAACCACTACTGGTTCCCGCCGATCGACAACATCAACGTTTGGCTGAACACGACCGTCGCACCGCTCGACAACAAGGCGGTTCGGCAAGCGATGGCGTACGGCATCGACCGCGGCGCCGTGTCGCAGAAGGGCGAGTTCGGCTACGAGCCGGCCGGCAACCAGACCGGCGTCCTGTCGCCGACGTTCGACAGCTGGATCGACAAGGGCCAGGCCGACAAGTACGGCTACAAGCTCGACGTCACGAAAGCCCAGGGCCTCCTGCAGTCGGCCGGCTTCTCCAAGGGCACCGACGGCATCTACAAGGACGCCTCCGGCAAGCGGCTGTCGTTCTCGATCATCAACATCGCCGGCTACACGGACTGGGTGGCCTCGGTGCAGGTCATCCAGGACAACCTGAAGCAGGTCGGGATCGAGATCAAGCCCGTGAACCTCGAGGCGACGTCATATTTCGACAAGCTGTTCACCGGCAACTTCCAGCTCGCCTACGGCTCGGTCAACACGTCACCAGGGCCCAGCCCGTACTACGAGCTGCGCAACAGCCTTCACAGCGCCACCACCGCGAGCATCGGGCAGACGGCGGCCGGAGACTACGGGCGGTACAAGAATCCGACCCTGGACGGGCTGTTCGACCAGTTCGGGCAGACGACCGACCAGGCCAAGCAGCACAACCTCATCAAGCAGGTCGAGGCGATCATCCTTGAGGACGTGCCGATCATCCCGGTCACCGAGGGAGTGGCCTGGTACCAGTACTCGACCAAAGACTTCGCCGGCTGGCCGACGAAGGACAACCCCTTTGCCGCGCCGGCGCCCTGGAACCTGCCCGACTGGGAGGTGACCCTCCTGCATGTCTACAAGAAGAGTTAGGACACCCGGCCGGCCGCACCAGCGGCCGGCCCACGTCCGCTATCGGTGAGCTACCTGGTCCGCCGGCTCGAATTCTTCTTCATCACCCTGTGGGCCACCCTGACGATGAACTTCATCCTGCCCCGAATCATGCCCGGCAACCCGGCCGAGGCGATGCTGGTTCGCTATCACGGGCGGGTCAGCCCGCAAACGATCAAGGCGATCGAGGTCGCCTTCGGCTTGAACTCGAACGAGAGCATCTTCCAGCAGTACCTCGAGTACCTGCGCAACACGGTCACCGGAAACTTCGGGACCTCGGTGACGTTCTTCCCGGTCCCGGTGGGCGACGTGATCAAGCAAGGGCTTCCCTGGACGCTCGGCCTGGTCGGCATGGCGACCATCATCGCGTTCGCGCTCGGCACGCTCCTCGGCATGCTCAGCGCCTGGCGAAGAGGCGGCATCTTCGACGCGATCCTCCCTCCGGTCTTCATCGTCATCTCCGCATTCCCGTACTTCTGGCTCGGGCTCCTGTTCCTGCTCGCGTTTGCCCTGACGCTGGGATGGTTTCCGCTGGGCTTCGCCTACGACCTGACCGACTCGATCAACCTTTCCTGGTCGTTTGCCGGCCAGGTCCTGTGGCACGGGTTCCTGCCGGCGCTGACGATCGTGATCACCTCCGTCGGCGGCTGGATCCTGACCATGCGCAACACGATGATCACGACGCTCGCGGAGGACTACGTGAAGATGGCGAGGGCGAAGGGGCTCTCGCCCGTGCGGATCATGTTGATGTACGCGGGCCGCAACGCGATCCTGCCGAACCTGACCGGATTTGCGATGTCGCTTGGCTTTGTGATCAGCGGCGCGATCCTGGTCGAGATCGTCTTCAACTATCCGGGCCTGGGCTTCACGCTGCTTCAGGCCGTCCACAGCGAGGACTACGCCCTGATGCAGACGCTCTTCCTGATGATCACTCTGGCGGTGCTCCTCGCCGTGCTGGCCGCCGACGTTCTGACCGCGATCCTGGATCCCCGAACCCGGGAACAGGGCTGAGGCGAACGTGGCCATCCGCGTCGTCACCGACCAGGCGCCGATCCAGGCTCCCACGGTCACCGGCCGGCGTGGTGCGCTTGGGTCCGTGGCGCGTGGCCTCACCCGCAACCGCAAGGCACTTGCCGGGCTGGGCGTATTCGGCCTCTTCGTCGTAGTGGCGATCCTCGCCCCCGTGATAGCGCCGTATGACCCACACGCCCTTCAGTTCGACCAGATGCTCCAGCCATCCCGAGCCCATCTCCTTGGGACCACGGGGACCGGGCAGGACATCTTCTCGCAGCTGCTCTTCGGCACCCGCGAGTCGCTCCTCATCGCCCTCGGCGCCGGCCTGGGCGCGACCCTCGTCTCGGTCATCATCGGCGTCTCGGCGGCCTACATGGGTGGAGTTCCGGACCACTTCCTCAACCTGTTCACGGACTTCTTCCTGGTCCTGCCGACCCTGCCCCTGATGATCATCATCGGCACCTACCTGAACAACAGGGGCCTGGTGGTGCTGATCGGAGTGATCGTCATCACGGGCTGGTCCTATGGCGCCCGCCAGCTGCGCGCGCAGGCGCTTTCGCTGCGTAACCGCGAGTTCCTCGAGGCGGCGAGGGTCCGCGGCGAGAGGAGCCTTTACATCATCGTGTTCGAAATCCTGCCCAACATGACGTCGCTCATCGTCGCGATCTTCTTTGGCGCGGCGCTGTACGCGGTCCTCGCGGCCGCCGGGCTGCAGTTCATCGGCCTGGGCGACCCGAACTCATTGAGCTGGGGCACGATGCTGTACTGGGCGCAGGCCAACGGCGCGCTGCTGGCGGGCTCGCCGGTATGGGTGCTCGCGCCGGGTCTCTGCATCGCGGCCCTGGGCGGTGCGTTCGCGCTCATCAACTACGCGTTCGACGAGATCGGCAACCCCGCTCTCCGGCCGGTCAGGCGGCGGAAATGATCGCCACCGCCACTCGCCCTCTGCTCGAGGTCAAAGACCTGTGCGTCGACTACCTGACCGACCGAGGGGCGGTGCGCGCCGTGGACCACGTGTCGCTCGAGGTGCGCAAGGGGGAGTTTCTCGGCATCGTCGGCGAGTCTGGCTGCGGCAAGTCCACGCTCCTGTTCGCGATCGCCCGGCTGCTGACGCCCCCGGCCGAGATCGCTTCCGGGGACATCTGGTTCGAGGGAAACGACCTCGTCTCGATGACCGAATCCGAGCTCCGGCACTTCAGGTGGAAGCAGTACTCGGTCGTGATGCAGAGCGCGATGAACGCGCTCAACCCGGTGATGTCGATCGGCGAGCAGCTCCGCGACGCGTTCGACGCTCACCAGCACCTCACGGGCCGCCAGGTCGAGAAGCGATCCGAAGAGCTGATGCGGATCGTGGGCATCGACCCCGTGCATTTGCGAAGCTACCCTCACCAGCTGAGCGGCGGAATGCGGCAGCGGGCCATGATCGCGATGGCCCTGGCCTTCACGCCCGAGCTCGTGATCATGGACGAGCCGACATCGGCCCTCGACGTGGTCGCGCAGCGCTCCTTGATGCTGAAGATCAAGCAGCTCCAGCGAGAGTTCGGCTTCGCGACGATCTTCGTCACGCACGACATGTCGCTGGTCAGCCACTTCTCCGACCGGCTGGCGGTCATGTACGCGGGACAGGTGGTCGAGGTCGGGGAGACGCGCCAGGTCTTCGCCGATCCCAAGCATCCCTACACCGTCGGCCTCATGCGGTCCTTTCCGTCGATCACCGGGGCGCTGCAGCCGCTGTCCGGCATTCCCGGCAGCCCACCCGACCTTGCCCGGCCGCCGGCCGGATGCCGCTTCCACCCACGCTGTCCGCACGTGATGCCGCGGTGCAAGGTCGAGGAGCCCGATTTCTACGCGCGCGAGGCAGACCTCGTGCGCTGCTTTCTCTTTGATGCTTGAGCTGCCGGTCCGGCCACAGGGCGCGGAGCTGATCCGGACCGTCGGGCTGACCAGGCACTTCCGCCTGGGCGGGTTCCTGTCGCGCAGGTTCCTGCACGCGGTCGATGACATCGACCTCTCCATCCATGAGGACGAGATCGTCGCGCTCGTCGGCGAGAGCGGCAGCGGCAAGAGCACGATCGCGCGCCTGATCGCGATGGTCTACAAGCCGACGGCGGGCGAGATCTACCATCGGGGCCGCCCGCTCGCGACCGTCCGCTCGCGCCGCGAGGTGCTCGAGTACCGCGGCCATGTGCCGATGGTTTTCCAGGACCCATACGGGTCGCTCAGCCCGGTCTACCGCGTGTCCCACGGGATCATGCGCGCGCTGAAGCTGCACCGCGCGGACCTGAGCCGGCGCGGACGCGAGGAGGAGGCCCAGCGGCTGCTCGAAGCGGTCGGCCTCGTGCCCGCGGTCGACTTCCTGGGCAAGTACCCCTACCAGCTGAGCGGCGGCCAGAGGCAGCGGATCGGTTTCGCGCAGGCGCTCGCATGCCGCCCGGAGCTGATCCTGGCGGACGAGCCCGTGTCGATGCTGGACGTCTCGGTGCGCATCGGCGTGCTCAACCTGATGGCCTCCCTGCGCCGCCGCGAGCGCATCTCGTTCCTGTACATCACCCACGACATCGCGAGCGCTCGCTACGTGGCCGACCGCCTGGTGGTGATGTACGCGGGCCAGGTGGCGGAGAGCGGACCGGTCGAGGACGTGCTGGCCCACCCCAAGCACCCCTACACGCAGCTGCTGCTTTCGGCCGTGCCCGACCCGCGGGCCCCGGTCTCGCTGCCGGCGACCGGCGAGGTCCAGGAGCCGCCGCGGGTCATCGACCCCGGCGAGGGCTGCCGGTTCCGGGCCAGGTGCCCGTACGCAATCGACGAGTGCTCGCGGGTCACGCCCCGGCTGCGGCTCCTTCGCCCGGCCCACGACGCCGCCTGCCACGTGGCGACCTCCGACCTGGTGGCGCCGGCGCCCACGGAGCGCACAGATAAGGACGCGAGCCTCAGGTAGTCGCGACCGGCGCCGGGTTACCTGATTGAGGCCACCTCCCTGGCGGGCGGCCATACGTATCTGGAGGTTCGGAGATGCACCTGCTCGGGTTTCTCGTGATGGGGGCCATCGTCGGCTGGCTGGCCGGCAAGCTCATGAGCGGACATGGCTACGGGATCATTTGGGACGTCGTCCTCGGCATCGTCGGCTCGTTCGTCGGTGGCTTCGTCTTCTCGCTGATCTTCGGGGTCCAGCCGACCGGCCTGATCATCTCGTTCATCGTCGCCTTGATCGGGGCGATCGTCCTCGTGGCGATCGTGCACGTGGTCAAGCGGGAGCCGATGCGCACGGCCTGACCGTTCGGTTCAGGATTCGTCGACGAGCGCCAAGCTGGCGCTCGTCTTATTTTGTGACCCAATGACCTGTCCAATTGTTCGCACAACCAAACTTCGAGCGGATCGTGGGAGCGTGGCTTCATCTATCTCTAGGACAACCACGGTGCCACGGACGTGACGAACGGCGTTAGATACGAAGATCTTTAACGCGTGGACGTTTGACCTTCAGGTTCTATGCGCAGACCGTTGCGGCTGCGGCCTCAAGGCGCTGTAGGCGAGCCTTCGAGAGTTTGTCCCGAAAGCCTTTCATGGCTTTCCTGACCTCTACCATTAAGGCACAGCCGTCGACATCCCGCGCTGACAATGCCAGGGCTGCCGCGGTTGCTAGCTTGAACGGCAGGATCGCCGGAAATGTGAACTCTCGATGATCAACCGGATCCCGATTCTCGAGCAGATAGTTCCATAGCTCTCGCCGGGTACGAAACCTCTCAAGCCATTCGGCGATTTGTATTAGGTCCAATCTAATCGCGTCAGCTATCCGCGAAGCGTCACCTTCGGTCATTTGATCATCGAGGACCCAACCGTTGCCTAGTTTCGGTTGGATGACTTGGCTTGGGACGCCAGCCATTACGTTGTAAGCAATGTCGCGGGAATCGCCCTGTCCCCACATCAGCAGGGCGGCCGAATCGCAACCTACCGCCCATTGCACTGAAAAGCTGGTTCCCTTTCGCAGGGCCCCAATCATGTGTCGCAAT
>VBHA01000187.1 GCA_005889495.1 Chloroflexota bacterium | reverse complement strand
TGAAGGTCTGCAGGTCGCGGCTTGCCGTGACGTTGGGGTCGATCTGGCGCACGCTCCCAGCCGCGGTGTTGCGGGGGTTGACGAAACGGGGCTTGCTCGCCGCCTCCATCTCGCGGTTGAGCTTCTCGAAGCCGGCGATCGGGAAGTAGACCTCGCCGCGGACCTCGAAGAGGTCAGACAGGCCCTTGGCGGGGGTGACCGACAAGGGCACGCTGCGGATGGTGCGCACGTTTGCGGTGACGTCCTCACCGGTCGTCCCGTCACCGCGGGTGGCCGCGCGTTGCAGGCGGCCTTTGGCGTAGGTCAGGCTGATCGCGAGGCCGTCGATCTTAAGCTCCGCGCAGTACGCGACCTTGTCCCCCACCGCAGCACGCACGCGCTTGTCGAAGGCTCGGATCTCGGCCTCGTCGAAGGCGTTCTGCAGGCTCAGCATCGGCGAGCGGTGGCGCACCTTGGCGAACTGGTCCGACGCCTCCCCGCTCACGCGCTGAGTGGGCGAGTCGGCGCTCACGAGGTCGGGCCGCTCGTCCTCGATCCGGCGCAGTTCCAGGAACAGGGCGTCGTACTCCGCGTCCGAGACTTCGGGCGCGTCGAGGACGTAGTAGGCGTGCTCGTGCCGGCGGATCAGCTCACGCAGGTCTTCGACGCGAACGGCGGGGTCGACCGCCTTGCGCGCGGAGCGCGGCAAGGACGGCGCGCTGGCGCGCGCCTCGCCTCCTGATTGTTTTCGCTTCGTCATTTGGTGAGTGGCGCGAGCATCCCGCTGAGGATTTTCAGCCCCACCTTGTCGAACTTGACCACGAGCTCTTCATCGGTGCGGGTCAGGGTGCTCTTGACGACAGTGCCGGAGCCGAACGCCGGGTGCGACACCCGGTCGCCGCTCGCGAATCGCTGCACCGGCGGCGCGGCCGGCGCGGCCTGGACCTGGCGCTCCAGGTAGCGCTCCTTGTAGCCCTGGCGCGGTGGCGCCACCGGCGCGCTCCCGCGTGGGGCGGCGAGCAGGGACTGCGGGATGTCGGTCAGGAAACGGCTCGGAAACGCCGGCTGGGAGCGGCCGTAGAGGTGGCGCCGGAAAGCGCAGCTCAGGTAGAGCCGGTCCTTCGCGCGCGTCATTCCTACATATGCGAGCCGCCGCTCCTCGGCCATCTCGGTCGCAGCTCCCACGAGCGACGGGTTCTCCTCGCGCTCGTCCAGCGCGCGCTGGTGGGGCAGCAGGCCCTCCTCCATGCCGACCATGAACACGACCGGGAACTCGAGCCCCTTGACCATGTGCAGGGTGATCAGGGTGACGCCTTCGCCGTTTTCGTCGTACGCGTCGACGTCCGAGACCAAAGCGACCTCGGCCAGGAAGTCCTCGAGGCCCTGGTCGGGCTCGCGGTCGTCGAAGCTCTCGGCCAGGCCGCGGAGCTCGTTGAGGTTCTCGAGCCGGGCCTCGCCCTGGGGCGTGCCGTCGAGGTAGTGCGCGCGCAGCCCCATCACCTCGACCACGTGGTCGATCAGCTCGCTCGTGCGCAGGACGCCCATGGTCGAACGGACGGATTCGACCTGGGCGCGAAATCCCAACAGCGGCGCGACCGCGGTCTTGGGCACACCGGGCACGCGCGCGGGATCGGTGAGGATCTCGAGAATATCTGTCTTGCCTGCGAGTGCGCCCTGCGCGCGCCCGGCGGACTCCCTCGCAAACGCGTTGATGGCCTCGACGGTGACATTGCCGATCTTGCGCGATGGCACCGACACGATCCGGCCGAAGCTGAGCGCGTCCTGCGGGTTGAAGCAGAAGCGCAAGTACGCGACCAGGTCTTTGACCTCACGCCGCTCCCAGAATCGGATCCCACCGACGAGGCGGTACGGGATTCGCCGTCGCGCCAGCACGTCTTCGAAGGCGCGCGACTGGGCGTTGGTCCGGTAGAGGACCGCGAAGTCGGAGTAACCACGCTTCTCGGTCTTGCGCAGGCGCTCGAGCTCGTCGGCGACGAACTCCGCCTCCTCGACCTCGTTGTAGGCCTGCGTCGCCACGACCTTCTCGCCGCCGGCGCGGTCGGTCCACAGCCTCTTCTCGGCCCGCTCCGGGTTGCTGCGGATGACGTTGTACGCGGCGTCGAGGATGGCCTGGCTCGAGCGGTAGTTCTGCTCCAGGTGGACGACATGCGCGTCGGGGTAGTCCTTGCGGAAATCCAGGATGTTGCGGATGTCGGCGCCCCGGAAGCGGTAGATCGACTGGTCGTCGTCGCCGACCACGGCGACGTTGCGGTGCTCCGCAGCCAGCAGGTTGACCAGCACGTACTGCGCGCGGTTGGTGTCCTGGTACTCGTCGACCAGCACGTGGCGGAAGCGGTCGCGCCACTTCTCGAGTGCCTCGGCGTCGGTGGAGTAGAGCTCGACGAGCTTCATGATCAGGTCGTCGAAGTCGAGGCCGCCGGAGCGGCGGAGCACCTCCTGGTAGGACTCGTACACGCGGCGCAGGACCTCGTCCGCATAGGAGCGGTTCGGGATGTCCTGCGGCCGCTTCAGCTCGTTCTTGGCCTGCGAGATCCCATTGCTAAGCGCCCCGATCGGGTAACGCTTGGGGTCCAGGCGCAGCTCGTCGAGGACGCGCCTCAACGCGGCGCGG
>VBHA01000189.1 GCA_005889495.1 Chloroflexota bacterium | reverse complement strand
ACGCTCACGCGCGTGATCGCGTTTCGTCCGCCGTCGGTGAACCAGACGTTGCCGTCCGGTCCGGCGACCAGGCCGGCGGGCTGAGAGTCGGAAGGCAGGGGGACTCTGGTGATCGCGCCGCCGCTCGGAGACATGTGCCAGATTCCGCCGCCGCCCGTGAACCACAGGTTCCCGTCGGGACCGACCGCGATGTCACGGAGCGGACGAGAGGCGTCGTTCCCGACCTGGTAATTCGTCAGCCGCCCGTCGGTGGTCATCTTTCCGACCGTCGTCGAGCCCGTGAACCACAGGTTGCGGTCGGGCCCGGTCGTGATGGCGGCCGGAGTGCCCGAGGGAGGGCCGTTGAACTCAACGACACTGCCCGACGGCGTCATCCGGTAGACCTGACCGAGCGTAGCGCCGGTGAACCACAGGTTGCCGTCAGGCCCGGCGGCGATGCTGGCCGGGCCGCCGATTACGTCGAACGTCGTGACCTTGCCAATCGGGGTCACCCGCAGGATCGAGCCGGACACGGCGACGAGCCACAGGTTCCCATCGGGGCCAGTGGTGATCGTGTGCGGACCGCCGGCAGGCGCCACCGCGAGGCGGAACTGCTTGATCTCGCCCGCCGGCGATATGCGACCGACCAGCTCGCGCGCGATGTCGACGTACCAGACGTTCCCGTCCGGGCCGAGAGTCAGGCTGCCGATGCTGGCCGCGCAGGACCCGTAGCAGTCCGCCGGCTTCAAAGCCACATCCGGCACCCGGTACTCGACCACTCCTCCGACGGAGAGGTTGGACGGCGTCGCGGCGACCGGGGAGCTCGACGCCGAAGCTAATTGACGCCAACCGAGATGGCTGTAGACCTCGACCGCATCGGCCGCGCCAGCCTCAAGGAGCTGGGGGACATCCGGATCGACGACGTCCTTTCCTTCATCGACCGCGGGATCGAGAACATGCCCAGCTACATGGACCTCTACCGGCGCTGGGAGGCGCAGCAGTGGTCGGTCGGCGACATCGACTTCAGCCTCGACCGGCAGGATTGGCTCCAGGCCACCGAGCTCGAGAAGAAGGCGACGCTGTGGTCGCACCGTCTCTTCTTCAATGGCGAGGAGCGCGTCACCTCCACCCTCGCCCCCTTCGTCTGGGCCGCGCCGACGCCCGAGATCGAGATCTTCCTGTCGACCCAGATGGTCGACGAGGCCAGGCACACCGTCTTCTTCGAGAAGTGGTGGCGCGACGTCGCGGGCACCGACGCGCGCGACATGACGCAGCTGCTCCAGGAGATCCGGCCCGAGGCCAACGAGGGTTACAACAGCCTCTTCTATGACCGCCTGCCCGCCACCGCCCAGAGGCTGGCGAGCAACCCCAAGGACTTCGACGCGTTCGTCGAGGGTGTGACGCTCTACCACATCGTCATCGAGGCCACGATCGCGCTCACCGGCCAGCGCTTCGAGCTGGAGTCGATGCGCGAGCAGGGCCTCACCGAACGCGGCTTCTACCGCGGCTTCACCGCGGTCGCGCGAGACGAGTCGCGTCACGTCAGCTTCGGCATCAAGGTGCTGCGCGACGCGGTGCGCGAGAACGCCGACCGCTATGCGCCCCTGATCCAGAAGACGCTGGTCGAGTGCCTTCCCCTGATCACGGGCACGCTCGACCCGCCAGACCCCGCCTACGTCACCGAGTTCGGGCATACCGAGAGCGAGATCCTGCAGTTCGCCTTCGACTCGCTCAACAAGCGCCTGCGGGCGATCGGGATCAACCTCGCCGCCTGAGCTCCGCGGCAAGCGCGTCGTCCTTCGTCCCGTCAAGCCCGGCGACGAAGCCACGCTGCTCGAGATCTTCAGCGATCCGACGGTCGCGCAATGGTGGGGCGACCCGCGCAAGGCCGTCGCCGACACGATGGAGGCCGAGGAGGGCGAGTCTCATTTCCTCATCCAGGTCGACGGCGAGACGATTGGCATTGTCCAGAGCTACGAGGAGAGCGACCCCATGTACCACCACGCGGGGATCGACATCGCGATCCGGTCGCCATGGCAGCGCAAGGGCCTGGGGCCGGACGCCATCCGCACCCTCGCCCGGCACCTGATCGACGAACGCGGCCACCACCGCCTCACCATCGACCCCGCCGCCCACAACACAGGCGCGATCAAGGCCTATGAGCGGGTGGGCTTCAGGCCTGTGGGGCGGTTGCGGCAGTACGAGCGCGGCCCGGACGGCACGTGGCACGACGGGCTGCTCATGGACATGCTGGCGGACGAGCTTCGAGACTAGATTCGGTCGCGGGTCCGAGCTTTAGGTTTTTTCGCGCATCCAGGGCGTCATGGTCACTCCGATGAGCAGGCCTTCCGGGCTGATGAGCCGTGACACCACCTGGCCCCACGGCTCGGTCCGGTTGCTCACGAGCAGCTTGTACCCGCGGCTCTCGAGCTCACGCGACGCGTCTTCGACGTCGTCGACGTCGAACTCCAGCCACGCCTGCGGCCGAGCGACGCCGGCGGGCCACTCGGCGGTGCCGAAGCACGATTCCGCAGCTTGCGCCAGCGGCCACACGGCGAAGGTGTTCGACCCCTTGAGCTCTTCGGTGTGCCGGTAGTCGCCGTCCTCGAGCTTGAACTGGATGCCCAGAACGTCCTCGTAGAGGCGGCGCGACTCCTCGGGTTCGGCGGAGATCGGGCCAAAGCCCGCGATGAACAAGACCTTCATCAGCCCCTCCTCACAGCCCGTGCGATCTCGCGTTTGGCTTCGCGCTCGGCGATCGCCTCCCGCTTGTCATACTGCCGCTTCCCGCGCGCCAGCCCGACCTCGACCTTGGCGTGGTTGCGGGAGAAGTAGAGCCGCAGCGGGATGAGCGTATATCCCTTCTGCTTCACCTTGCCGATCAGGCTCGAAATCTCCTTGCGGTGGAGCAGCAGCTTGCGCGGGCGCATCGGCTCGTGGTTCATGAGGTTGCCCTGCGCGTAAGGCGAGATGTGCACGTTCTCCAGCCATGCCTCGCTGTTGTCGATGCGCACGAATCCGTCCCGGAGGTTCGCGCGGCCGTTGCGCACCGACTTCACCTCGGTGCCCGTCAGCATCACGCCGGCTTCGTACTTCTCGTCGATGAAGTAGTCGTGGTAGGCGCGGCGGTTGACCGCGACGTCGCGCTCCTTTGCGTCTCTACTCATTGCGCCCTGCGCCCGGCGCATCGCCAAGCACCTGCTTCGCCGGCGCTGGCTTCCTGCCCGGAAGCTGCACCATGTCCGGCACGTAACGGTCGCCTTCGACGTGACCGCGCAGCACTTTGACGCGACCCCGTGGCGTCGGCAGCGTC
>VBHA01000073.1 GCA_005889495.1 Chloroflexota bacterium | reverse complement strand
CGTGTTAGGCGCGACGTGGATCATCTTGCCGCCGGCGTCCTGGTGCTGGCCCTTGCCCGCAAACGCGACCGAGAGCACGTCGCCCTTGGCGCCGGGCTCCATCAGGTAGACGCTCGGGTACTTCATCGTGATCTGCGACCCGAGGTTGCCGTCGACCCACTCCATCGTCGCGTCGGCGTAGGCCATCGCGCGCTTGGTCACGAGGTTGAAGACGTTGGTCGACCAGTTCTGGATCGTCGTATAGCGGCAGCGTGCGTTCTTCTTGACGATGATCTCGACCACCGCGCTGTGCAGCGAGTCGGTCGTGTAGATGGGCGCGGTGCAGCCCTCGATATAGTGCACGAACGAGCCTTCGTCGCAGATGATCAGCGTCCGTTCGAACTGCCCCATGTTCTCCGCGTTGATGCGGAAGTACGCCTGGAGCGGGATGTCGACCTTGACGCCCTTTGGTACGTAGATGAACGAGCCGCCCGACCACACCGCCGTGTTCAGCGCCGAGAACTTGTTGTCCGCGGGCGGGATCACCGTACCGAAGTACTCCTTGAAGAGCTCGGGGTGATCGCGCAGGGCGGAGTCCGTGTCGGTGAAGATGACGCCCTTCTTGGTCAGCGACTCCTGCAGTGAGTGGTAGACGACCTCCGACTCGTACTGGGCGGAGACGCCGGCCAGGAACTTGCGCTCGGCCTCAGGCACTCCCAGCCGGTCGTACGTCGCCTTGATGTCAGGCGGCAGGTCCTCCCAGGTCTTGGACTGTTTGTCGGTGGCCTGGAGGTAATAGAAGATGTTCTCGAAGTCGATCACGGAGAGGTCCGCGCCCCAGTTGGGCATGGGCTTCTTGCGGAAGATCTCGAGCGAGCGAAGACGCATCTTCGTCATCCACTCGGGCTCCTTCTTCATCCACGAGATCTCCTTGACGATGTCGGGGTTCAGGCCGCGCTTGGCCTTGAAGACAAAGTCCTCGGGGACGAAGAACCCGTACTTCTCCTTGTAGTCGCCGCCGACGTCGATCTTCGGTACAGAAGCCATCAGGCGACCTCCTTCGGCTCTTCTTCGGCGTGACCCCACTCCGCGTAGCCGGTTTTCTCGAGCCTGTCCGCGACCTCCGGCCCACCCGACAGCACGAATTTGCCGTCGACGAGGACGTGCACGAAGTCCGGCTTGATGAACTCGAGGACGCGCGTGTAGTGGGTGATGATCAGGATTCCGAGCTCAGGTCCGCGCATGCGGTTGACCGCCTCGGCGACGAATTTGATCGAGTCGATGTCCAGGCCCGAGTCGGTCTCATCGAGAATCGCGATCTCCGGCTTCAGCATCGCCATCTGCAGGATCTCCGCCCGCTTCTTCTCTCCGCCGGAGAAGCCGTCGTTGATGTACCGCGGGAGGAACGAGTCATCCATGTGCAGGACCTCGAGCTGGCCCTTCAACAGGCCGCGAAACTCTTTCGGCGTCACCATCTTCGACTTGTCCTTTCCGTCGTAGCCCCGCTTGGAGTTCAACGCGGTGCGGAGAAAGTTGGCCATCGAGATCCCGGGCACGACGACCGGGTACTGGAACGCGAGGAACATGCCCAGCCGCGCGCGTTCGTCGGGCTCCAGCTCGAGGACGTTCTGGCCCTTGAGCAGCACCGAGCCGCCGTCGACCGTGTAGCCAGGGTGGCCCATCAGCGTGTGCGACAGCGTCGACTTGCCCGATCCGTTGGGGCCCATCACCGCGTGCACCTCGCCCTTGTCGATGGCGAGCGACACGCCCTTCAGGATCTGCCGTCCCTCGACGCTCGCGCGCAGGTCTTTGATCTCGAAATCAGCCAACTTTCTTTTCGTTCTCCTTCATCACGTAGGTGCAGTCGTCCGCCGCCTCGGCCATCCAGGTCGTTCGCGCCACGGCGGTACCCAAAAGCCGTTCGTACATCTGCTGCTCGTTGACGCACGGCAACCCGGTGCGGGCAGCGACGTCCTGGATGGGACAGTTGCAGTGGCGGATGGCCAGCCCACCGTCGGCGACCTCGACCACCTCGGCCATGTGGCCGTGCTCGGTGGCCAGCCGGGCCAGCTCGCGTACGCGCGCATCGAAGTCTAGGCCCGCCAGTCGCGGGGCATACTCGGCCTCCAGCCGAGAGGCGCGCCGCTCGAAGAACTCGCGCAGCTGCTGCTGGGTCATGAAGTCCACCAGCTCGCCTGTGAGCTCACGATGGCCGTCGGGAAAGCGCTCGCCTGCCGCGGCCGTCAGCCGGTAGACGCTCTCCGGCCGCCCGGGCCGATGCGCATCGGCCGGCGCGACGGTGGTCAGGCCCGACGACTCGAGGGTCTCCAGGTGCCGGAGGGCGCCTTGCTTGGAAACCTCGAGATGGGCCGCGATCTCGCCTAGAGTTGCGTGGCCCCGCGTCTTCAGGAACGCGAGGACAGCGTCCCGCTTGGAGTCCACAAGATTGATTCTAGGAGTTTTTCAACAGCCATGTTGAAATACCTGGGAAGGCTCGGCGCGGCCGTGGCCGCCGCCTGGCTGGCCCTGGCGCCGGCATCCATAGTCGCCGCAGGACCCGCCTGGGAGCAGTGGCAGACGGTCAAGGGCATCTTCGACGTCGACGGGCCGAGATCGGACGGCTCGCTCCTCGTCGCCGGTTCGGCCGCCCTCTACCTGGTCGACGCCGGAGGCAACCAGATGCCGTTCGCGCGCGGGCCTGGCGGCTATCGCGAGGACCCCGGGACCGAGGCTTACGTGGCGGTCTCCCACGGAGGCAAAGTTGGTGCGGCCGGCTGCAGCTTCACGCCCGACGAGACTTTCATCCTGCGCCTCCACGTCCCGATGGGGATCACCCGCGTCACCGCCTCGGGCGAAGACTCGGGTTCGTTTGCCAACCTGACCGGCGCCACCACGCTCAACGGGCTGGCCTTCGATACGACCGGTTCCTTCGACCATCGGCTGCTTGTATCGGGGCCCAATGGCACCAAGACGGTCATCTTCGCCCTGGACTGCGCGGGCGCGGTGACGGTCGTGACCAGGTCCGCACCCCAGCTCGAGGGCGGGCTTGCGGTTGCCCCCTCAACGTTCGGACGGTTTGCGGGCGACCTGATCGCGGCGGACGAGTTGAGCGGCAAGATCTATGCCATCGATCCAGCCGGCAAAGCCACGCAGATCGCGAAGCCGGCGCTGCCGACCGGCGGTGACATCGGTGTCGAGAGCGTCGGGTTCGTGCCCGCCGGCTTTCTGACCCGCGGCGGCTTCGCGTACTACGCCGATCGCGCGACCGCGAACAACCCGCATCCTGGCAGCGACAGCATCCTCCGCCTGAGCTCGGCCGACCTCGGCGCCGCGGGCGTGCAGGAGGGCGACATGCTGGTCGCCACCGAGGGCGGGGCGGCGCTGCTGGCGGTCCGGTGCACCAACGACTGCAGCGTGATCCCGGTGGTCACGACACCGACGAAAGCGCACGGCGAAGGTCACATCGCGTTCTCGGTCAACGCGCCCTCTCCGAGCACGACCCCCAGACCGGCGGTGGCGCACGCCGGCGGCCCTCTCGTGGCGCCCGGCGTGGTCGACTTCATCGGCACCTGGGGCGTTCCCATCGGGGTGGCGGCCGTTCTGCTCGCGCTCGTCGCCGGGCTCGGAGTACGGGCTCTTCGCCGTCGTGCCAGGTGACCGGCTAGCCGACCCCGTCCTGCTCCTGGCGGCGCGCGGGCTGCGCGCGTTCGCTTTCGGCTTCTCCGCCGTGCTCGTCGGTCTTCACCTCGAGGGCGCGGGCCTCACGCCCGGTCAGATCGGCGTCACTCTCGGCATCGGGCTTGCCGCGGCCTCGCTGACAGGGCTCGGCTCTGCGGCGCTCGCCGCGCGTGTTGGCCGGCGGTGGACGCTGGCGGTGGCGGGCGTCCTCATGGCCCTCGCCGGCCTCGACCTCGCATACGCCCGCGAGCCGGTCCTCCTGATGCTTTCCGGGGTCACCGGCATGCTCGGCGCGGCAAGCGTCGACTACGGGCCGTTCGCATCCGTCGAGCAGGCCGTGCTGGCCGAGACGGTCTCCGCGGCCGGCCGTAACCGCGCCTTCGGTCGCTATTCGCTCACGGGCGGCCTCTTCAACGCCGCGGGGGGCCTCTCCGCGGCCCTGTTGACCGACACACGGACCTACTTCCTTTTCTATGCGGGGATCGGGATGGTCACCGCCATCCTGCCGCTGTTCATGTCTGATGCCGTCGAGGGCCGGCGCGGGCATGCGGCGTTCGGAGCCTTCAAGCCCCTGGCCGGCCTGGCCGCCCTATTCGCGCTCGACTCGCTGGGGGGCGGCTTCGTCGCCAACGCGGTCATCGCGTACTGGTTGCACGTGCGTTTCGGCGCCGAGCCCGGTCTGCTCGGCCCGATCTTTGGCGGTGTGGCGGTCTTGCAGTCCTTCTCGTATGAAGTCTCAGGGCGACTCGCCGACCGATTCGGCCTGGTCAACACCATGGTCTTCACGCACCTACCCAGCAACCTGCTGTTGCTGCTGGTGCCGTTCAGTCCCAACCTCGCGTCCGCGGTGGCCTTGTTGCTGGCGCGATTCGCTCTTTCGCAGATGGACGTGCCCGCGCGGCAGGCCTACATCGTTTCGATCGTGCCTCCCGGCGAGCGGGCCGGCGCAGTGGCCATGACCGGTGCGGTTCGGGGCGTCGCCATGTCGTTCGGGCCGGCGTTGTCGGGTGTTGCAATCGGCGCCGCGGCATTCGGGTTCCCCTTCTTCGCCGCCGGCGGTCTGAAGGCCGTCTACGACCTCGCCCTCTATGCGGGATTTCGCAACCGCCGTGCCGACCACGAGCGGTGACCGTTACCTTTTCGGCGTTGATTCCGGTTAGGCGAGCATGAGGATCCTGGCGCTGGCGGCGATGCTCGTTGTGATGGGATGCGCCCAGGGCGGCGGCACGGCCGCGACCACCCAGATATCGCCGACCCCGGCCAGCTCACCCATCGCTTCAGTCTCGCCCACGGACGCCATTCCTTCCGCGTCGCCGCCACCGCCCGCCCCCAGCGTTCAGTGCGTGCAGGCCGTCATCCCGGCGTTCCAGGCGGTGGTGGACACACCGAGCGCCTCGGTGCTTTACGACGTCACCGACCCGCTGCATCCACACGTCGTCTGCCGCATAGCGAACACCTACGTGCACATCCTCACCGGCACGTCGTTCGAGTACCTGGTCCCGCGGGCCGACGGGACCACCGACATCGTTCTGCACGCGCTGGGCAGCAACAACGAGAGCGTCGCCGCCAGGATGAAGGCAGACCTCTACCGCGCCTGGTCTGGCGGCTGGGAGTCAGTCGCATGGAGTCCGAGCCTCGACACGATGGCTTACCTGGCCAACGGCGGCGTCAACGCCGACGGCCTGGGTGTCACCGACATCTGGATGGCGACAGCGACCGGCAGAACGAAGGTCTACAGCTATGCAGTTGGCGGCAAGGACGCATTCGGGCGCCCAGGGTTTCCGCCTCCGACGCTGGGCCTTTCGGCCGATGGAGCCTATCTCGTCGCGGGCTGGACGATAGCCCTGTCGCCAGTACGCGTTTTCCGCCTCTCCGACATGGCCGACGTCACACCGTCCCCGCCGCCTGACTTCCGGTTTGCCCTCTGGGGAAAGTCAGGCCACACGCTCTACATGGTCGGAGGGTCGAGCGTGGTGGTCTGGACGCCGGGATCGCCCCCGAACACGCTGCCGGCTACGCCCGCCTGGCTGCTCGGGCCGAACTTCTCGCCCGACGGTGCGCAGGTCGCCTTCACGGCCGTCACCACAACCCGTGCCGTCACCGCCAACGTCTACGACCTCGGCTCCCGGACCGACCGCCAGCTGTCCAGCCAACCAAGGTCGGCGATCGTCTTCGTCAGAGCCGGCTGGGTCTGGGACCTGGAGGAGAAGCCGTGCGTCCAGTCGAGCACCAGTGGCTGCTTTGACCCCACGGCGCCCGACGGGAAGGTCCTCGCGATGGAGCTTGCGAGCGGACGCGAGAGCGCGGTCAGTTTCGCCCCGGGCGAAGCTCCGTTCCAGCCCCCGACCTACGCCTTCCTCGGGCCCGGCGACCTCTGGCCCAGCAGCTGAGCGCTTAACTTCAACGACGTGGACGAAGACCTGGCCAGCGTCGACTCGGGTGAGCTCGAGCGGCGGGTGGCCGAGCTCCGCGACGAGATGCGCCCGTTCGAGGACGGCCTCGCCTCGCTGAGGGGCCGGCGCGACGTCATCCTCACCGAGCTCCGACGCCGCCGGAGGCTCGGCGAGCGCATGAGTCGCGCCGACCTGAAGGCGTCGATGCGCGAGGGCAAGTACCCGACGATCGCGGAGCTCATCGCGGGCAGCGAGTCAGGCTCACTCGAAGACTTTTCGTACAACCTCAAGACCGGTGGGGAGGTCAGGCTGGGGTTCCCAGGAGCGCGCACCCAGAGCCTGGCTTTTACCGACGGCGTGCAGGTCGCGCAGGCCTCCGACCTCGCCCGCGCGGCGGAGCTGTACGCGGCCGGTTGGGAGCCCGGCAGCCCGGGCCGGCCGGGTGTACGAGTCCATTTTCCGGGCACGCGTCAAGAGAGATTGGTTTCCGGCGACGAAGTGTATGCTCGCCCCGGCGACCGGGGCTCGAGGTGAGGACGTTGAGCAATAGCCGCCATGATCGCCGTCAAGAGCCGCCCCGCCACAGCCGGCACCTCGCCGGCGCCGCAGCCCCCGATCCCCGTCCCGGGGCGATCCCGGTTCGTCTGGACCGGCCGGCTTTCAGCCTTCCTGCTGCTGGGTGCGGTCCTCGTCTCCCTGGGTGGCGGCGGCTTGCTCGACGTGGGGAGCGCGTATTCGCTGCAGGCGCGAGCGCAGTCGCTCCACGCGCACTGGACGTCCATGGTCGCCAACGGCATCCCGGAGACCGACCTGGCCGCCCTGGAGCGCGAGTGGAAGGATAGCCAGGCTTCCAGGATCATCGGCGCGAGCGCGATGTTCTGGCTTCCAGGCGGCGCCGGGACGATCGACCGCTGGCAGGCGGAATCAGACCGAATCTGGGCGAGCGACCTCAGCCGCTATCGCTCTGACGCGTTGGTCGCGGAGCAGTCGCTCCACGGGGTGCTTGTCCCCGAGACTCACGCCCAGCGCAAGGCGCGACTCGACGCTTTCGCCGAGTCGACGACGCCCCTCGACTTCGCGACCCTTCGCGACGAGTGGACGCTTCAGGCGCGACTGGTGCCGCTCGACCAACGGATCGCCAGCTCGGTCGCCGGCGTCGGCGGCCTGCTGCAGAAGGCGAACAAGCTGGGCATCCGCAGCGATCCGGCCGCGGACCTCCTCGCGCGGGCTGATGCCTACACCGGGCTCGAGACCAAAGAGCGCCTGGCTCGCGCCGAGATGCTGACGCGCAGCCTGGCCGGCCTTCAATCGAACCTGCAGGGCAGGCTCGCCGCCGCCGCTGTCACCCAGCAGGCCTTTCAGCACGCGACTGAAGAGATCGCGCTGGCCACGCTATACGGGCTCGACGTCTCGTCCTACCAGAGCCGCGTGGCAGGCAACCACGCCGCCTTCGCCAGGGTCCTGACGGCCGGCGAGTTCGCGGCCATCACGGCCGACCTCAAGCAGGTGGCGGCCGGCGCCGACCACGCGGTCTACGTCGCGCTGAGCCAGACACGCGTCATCCCGGGCGTCGCGTTCATCTACCAGAACCATCCTCTCAGCTGCGAGGAGGCCGCGACCTCGATGGCGCTCACGCACCAGGGCATCCACCTGAGCCAGGACCAGATCCTCCACGAGGTGGGTGCCGACCTCCGGCCGATGTACGTCGACGGTGCGGGCCGCGTCCGGTGGGCCAACGCCTACGAGACGTTCGTGGGCAACGTCAACGGCTCCGAGAGCAACTACACCGGCCTGGGCACCTTCTACCCGCCGTTGGTGCGCGTCGCCAAGGCCCATGGGTCCAGGATCCTGGCCTACGGGTCGATGTCGGCGGCGACGATCTACGCCCGCGTCATCGCCGGTCATCCCGTGGTCGCGTTCGCGACGTGGGACTGGGCGTGGCATCCGCGCCGCGACTACTTGAGCTATGACGGGCAGTGGATCCCGTGGATCGGCCCGGTGTTCGCCTCCCACGTCTACGTGGTGGTGGGCATCGGACCGAACCGCGTGCTGGTCAACGACCCGATACGCGGTCAGTACTGGATCAGCAAGGCCGCCTTCGAGGCCGGCTACTCAGACTTCCGTGAGGCGATCGTTTTTCTATGAGGGAAAACCCAGACCGAACGGCGAGTTCGCACGGCGGTTTTCCGGAAAATTCTCGTGGAAGGCGGTAGGCGACGTTTTCCGGAAAATTCGGGTTCAGGCGCTGCGCTCCGTTCGGTCAGGAGTTGCTGACGCTGATCGGGGCCAGGACGACGAACACGCGCCCGGCGTTGAGCGACGGGTAGGCCTGGTCCAGGTCGTCGATCGCGTGCATCAGCTGGTCGTAGCTGATGTGGTAGCCGTGGCCCTTTGAGATCCCCGGGTCGTTGAGGATGTAGGTGTCGTTCTGGTCGTAGCCCGCGACCACCAGGTAGTGGGAGACCGACCAGCCGGACTGCTCGTAATGCGTCCGGTAGCCGGGGTAGTTCGCATTGCCGAGGCCATGGGTGCGGACACCGACGATCAGCGGCCGGCCCAGGGCGAGCTGCTGCTTCATGTGCAGCCGGTCCGCGGGCAGCACCTCGTATCCCCAGCCCATGTATTTCTGAGCCACCTGGCCCACCTGCTCGGCCGTCAGGTCTTGGGCCGGCTTCCAGGCCGTGATCTGGTTGATCCCGGCATCGGCCGTGCGCGGATCCATGGTCGACGTGTGGTCGCCGTGCAGGTACCGGTCGACCATGAGCAGGCTGGCCTCCTCGCAGGTGTGCTGCCTCTGGGCCCAGTTGCCCAGGGGTGCCTGGGTGGTCCACGGCACGGGCAGGATGACAGCGGTCGGAAGGTTCACGGGGGGCTGGTCGGTCGGCTGACCGGAGCCGGAACTGATCGGCACGAGGTCGGGGGTGACGTAAGTGACCTGCGGCCCGCCCCCGAAGAACGCGAAGTAGACCCCGGCGGCGATGCCGATCACCGCCACGAGGCCCAGCCCGAGCATCCACTTCAGTGCGCCCAGCATTCGATTCTGTAGAACTTCAACAGGCCGGCAAAAGTTGCGCACCGGCCGGCAGGAGTATAGGAGCGGTGCTTTACATCTCTATACCTGTTGACATTTCTATACCTCGCCCCGGGTAGCGTTCCCGATGGGCGCGTTGCTTCTGTTGGAGGGAAGGCGATGGACGTCCAGCTGAGCCGCGGGGGCGGCTTCCACGTCGCCCGCATCCATTGGGGCGGGGTCGCTGCGGCCATCATGGTCGCGGTCCTCCTCGGCGGCCTCGGCGGCGCCGCCGGCCGTCATTACCTGAATTCCAAAGTGGCCTCGCCGCCACTACCGGGAGTTACGGCGGTGCGTGCGCAGCCCATCCCCACCGTCGGTGCGGGAACCGTAGTACAAGCCGCCGTGCTCCCGGACCACGTCCTGCTCCAGGTGCCGTTCACGACCCAGGCGCCCCTCAACAACTGGGCCCAGCACCAGGAGAGCTGCGAGGCCGCGAACCTCACCATGCTGTGGCTCTACTGGAACGCCTACAAGGCGAACGTCATCGACCCGCACACCGCCGACTCCTACATCCACACCATCGACGGCTGGAAGCCTCAGCCCGACCTCAACGACACGATGATGGGCGAGCTGGCCCAGCAGCACTGGGGCTACAGCTACCGGATCCTGGCCAACGACCCGAAGGTCATCGCCCAGCAGCTGTCGGCGGGGAGGCCGCTCCTGGCCGAGGTGCGTACGCACGGCCTGGGCAACGGGCACTACCCCGGCTACTACAGCCACTACGAGCAGACGGGGTACTCCGTGCCGCACTTCGTCCTGGTCATCGGCTACGACAAGACCGGGGTCTGGCTCAACGACCCCGGGATCTCGTGGGGCCGGGGTTATCACATCAGCTACGCGCAGCTCACCCACGCGATCGCGGACCTCGACCAGCACCATCCCGCCCTCAACCAGGGCAACGTCTTGCTCTTGATCGCGCCCGCGGCGCAACCCAAGATCAAACCCGGAATGCTCTAGCCCATACTTCCGGGCCGTGACCGACACGGCACAGAGCGCAGCGGCGCAGCTCGGCGGCCGCGCGGTCAGCAACTCGCTGTTCGTCCTCGGCGCCCGCACCGTCTCGCGGGTCATCTCTCTCGTCGTGGTCATCGTGCTGGCCAACGGCCTCGGGGACGCCAACTACGGCCGGTACACCACGCTTGTCATCTACTCGGGGCTGGTCTCGGTCGTGGCGGACCTCGGCTTCGCGCCGCTATACACGCGGGAGGCGGCGCGCAACCGCGGCGAGCTGGGCGGCTACCTCGGCACGCTGCTGCTCTTCAAGCTGGTGCTCGCCGCGGCCGCGATCGTCGTCTTCGCGATCGCGCTCGGACTCGGCGCAGGCCTGGGGTCGCTTATCGTGCCGGGCGCGGCGTTGCTGGTCACGACCACCTACGCGACTCAGCTGCGCAACACCTTTTATGCGGTCGGGCGCGCAGAGTTCGACGCCATCGCGCTCCTCGGAGAGATCGCGATTCAAGGCGGCCTCATCTTCCTGGGCGCCAGCCGGCACGCAGACGTGAGCTATTTCGTCTGGGCCTACGCCGCCTCCTACGCGTTCACGATCGTCTACTCGCTCGCCGTCATCCAGGTCTTCCGGCTCGGCCGAATCCGTCCCGCCCTCGACCTCGACCTGATACGCCGCTGGTGGCCGCTTGCGCTCGCGTTCGCGTTGACGTCCTTTCTCACGAACGTCTACTTCAACGCCGACGTCGTGATCCTCCAGCACGTCCGCTCGTTCGCCGAGGTCGGCTGGTACAAGTTCGCGTACAAGCCCTTCGAGGCCCTGCAGTTCGTCCCGCTCGCGATCCAGACAGTGGTCTATCCGGTGCTTGCGGTGTACTTCGTGAGCGACACCCAGCGCTTGAAGCTCGCCTACGCGCGGTTCTTCAAAGTCCTGGTCCTCCTCGGGTGGCCGCTCACGGTCGGGACGTTCGCGCTCGTCCACCCGATCGGCCGCCTGTTCCGCCTCTTCCCCGAGTCGGAAGCGGCCCTGCGCATCCTCGCCTTCGCGATCGTCTTCCTGTTCGCCAACTCGGCGTTCTACGCGATGCTCAACGCGACCAACCGCCAGCACCTCAACGCCTGGGCGACCGGCCTGGCGGCCGCGATCAACATCGCCCTCAACCTCGTCTTGATCCCGGTCTACGGCTATCTCGCGGCAAGCGCCACCACCGTGGTCACCGAGGCGTCGCTCTGCGCTCTCGGCTGGTGGTTCGTGCAGAGCCGGCGCCCCGAGCTGCGCCTGTCGGTGCCCACGGTGGCGTGGAAGGTCGTGGTCGCGGGCCTCGTCATGGGTGCCGTGCTCATTCCCCTCAGCCGGTTTTCGATCTTCCTTTCCGCGCCTGCCGGCTTCCTGATCTACGCCGGTGCGATCTACGCGCTCAGGGCGATCGAACCCGAGGAATGGCGCCTCGCCACGGCCGCGATCAGGCGGCGTAACCCCATGGCCGCGGCCCCCGTTGGAGAGAGCGGGAAAGCGTAGAATCCTCGCGCGCCCCCAACCAATGGCTCGAAACGTTCCTGAGCGGATAAAGACGAAGGGGGGTCACAGCCCTCGAGCGCGGATCCACGCCGCGTGGTCGCCGATCGGCCAGAAGATGCGCCGCACGGCGCTGCTGCGGGGCCTCGGCGCGGTGCTCGCGGTCCTGCTCGTGATCGGCCTCGCCGCCGACGCCTACGCACAGTCGTTCTTCGACAGCCTGCCCTCGATCCAGGGCCTCGACTCCGCCGCCTTCGCCGGCGACACGGTGATCTACGACAGCACCGGTAAGACGGTGCTGGCCGACGTCGGCAACCATGGTGACCACCGCCTCGCCGTGAGGCTGAAGGACGTCTCACCCGTGGCGGTCCAGGCCACCGTCGCGATCGAGGACAGAGGCTTCTACTCCAACCCGGGCTTCGACCTGGCGGGCATCGTCCGCGCCGCCTTCGACAACCTCCGGGCCGGCCACGTCGTGGGCGGAGGCAGCACGATCACGCAGCAGCTGGCCAAGCAGCAGTTCCTGACCCCGGACCAGACGTATGGCCGCAAGATCAAAGAGCTCGCCCTCGCGTACGAGCTGAGCCAGACCTACAGCAAGGACCAGATCATGGAGCTCTATCTCAACAAGAGCTTCTACGGGTCGCAGTCGTACGGCATCGAGGCCGCGGCCGAGAGCTACTTCCAGATCCCGGCTTCGAAGCTCGACCTGGCACAGGCGGCGATGCTCGCCGGCCTGCCGCAGGCGCCGACCGAGTGGAACCCGGTCCTGCACCCGGACTCGGCCAAGATCCGCCAGACCGAAGTCCTCCAGGCCATGGTGCGCTCGAACTTCATCTCTCAGCAGGACATGGACAAGGCCGTGGCCGAAAAGCTCAACTACTACGCGCCGGTCAACAGCTTCAAGGCCCCGCACTTCGTCGACTACGTGCTCGCGGAGCTGCGCCAGCTCGGTTTTCAGCCCGGCCTCCAGCAGCTGAACGTCCGGACGACGCTCGACTGGTCGATGCAGCAGAAGGGCGAGTCGGTTGTCTCGAGCAACCTGAAGAGCAACCTGTGGCGCGACCGCAATGGGGTCCTGTCGTCGGGCCTGATCGCGATCCAGCCCACGACGGGCGACATCCTCGTCATGGTCGGATCGCCGAGCTACAACTCGACCGGCGGGCAGATCAACTACACGACCATCCCTCGCAACATGGGCTCGTCGATGAAGCCGTACACGTACGGCTCCGTCATCAACGCTCGCGCCGCGACGGTCGACACGCCTGTATACGACGGCCCGAGCCCGCTCATCTATAAGGACGCGTACAGCACGACCAAGATCTACAACTACGACGGCCGCACGCATGGTGTGCTGCCGTTGAAGAAGGCGATGGGCAACTCGCTCAACATCGCCGCGGTCAAGGTGGAGCTCTCGATCGGCGTGCCCGCGGTCCTGTCCTGGATGCGCAACCTCGGCGTCGACCCGCGCTACGTCAACGCGGACGGGAGCTACAACGCGACCGCGCCCTCAGACGAATACGGCCCTTCACTGACTCTCGGCGGGTACCCGATCACCCTGCTCGAGCACGTCGACGGCATCGCGACCTACGCCGACAAGGGCGTGTACCACTCGCCGCAGGCGGTCCTGAGCGTCACGGACTCGAAGGGCCAGGAGATCTACAAGGACCACCCCGAGCAGCGGGCGCGGCTGGCGATCGACCCCGCCGTCGCCTACATCATGGCCCAGATCATGGCCGACGACCAGAACCGATGCCTGATCTTCGGGTGCAACAGCCCGCTCCACTGGAAGGACCGAACCGTCGCCGCCAAGACCGGCACCACGGACAACTTCAAGGACGCGGCCACGATCGCCTTCACCCCCGACCTCGCGGTCGGCCTGTGGGTCGGCGACATCCTGAACTACCAGCACTTCATGGTCCCGGGCTCGGACGGCGTGTTCGTCGCCTCGCCCGGTGTTCACACCTTTGTCTCCCAGGCGCTGTCCGGCGTGCCCGGCAACCGGTGGTACACGACGCCGCCGGGCGTGGTGGCCGGTCCGGGCAACAGCTGGTACCTCGCGGACGCCACCAAGATCGAGAAGCTGCCGGGTGACAACCCGCCGAGCCCCACGCCGTCCAAGCCGTCGTTCGTGGTGCCGCCAGACCCCGGCACCGGCCCGGTGCTCGCGAGCCCGAGCCCCTCGCCGTGCCCGTCTCCACCGGTCCCGGGGCCGCCCTGCCCCTGATCTGAGCTCAGTCGCTACGTAGAATCCGCTCGTGGCGGATTCCCTGCAGGTCGTGACTGAGCGCCTGCCCAAGAGTCAGGTTGGGATGAACATCGAGGTTCCGGCCGAGCTCGTGGATGCGACCTACAACCGGGTGCTCAACCGCCTCGCCTCGCGCGCCCGCATCGAAGGGTTCCGTCCGGGCAAAGCGCCGCGCGCGCTGGTCGAGGCGCGGCTCGGCCCCGCCGTGCTTCGCGAAGAGGTCGTCGAGACCATGGTCCCCGAGGTGGTTCGGCAGGCGCTCGAGCGGGAATCGCTCGACCCCATCGACAACCCCGACGTCGAGGTCCTGGAGCTGGAACGCGGGCGGCCGGCAAAGCTCAAGGCCACCGTCAGCGTCATGCCCGAGGTCACGCTGGCCGATGTCGACAAGCTGGCTGTAGAGCCGCCGCACTCGCACGAGGTCACCGACGAGATGCTCGAGCGACGCCTCGACGACCTGCGCGAGCCCATGGCCGAGATCACCCCGGTGGAGCGTGAGGTGCGGTTGGGCGACATCGCGGTCATCGACATCGAGGTCGAGGTCGACGGCGCGGTGGTCGAGTCCGAGACCCGCAAGTCAACCGAGGCCGAGGTCAAGGAAGGAGTTCTGCTCCCCGAGCTCGTCGCGGTCCTGCCCGGGACGTTTGTTCACGAGACGCGTGAGGCGAAGGTCGATTTTCCCGAGGACTACAGCGAACCGCAGCTGGCCGGCAAGGAGGCGACGATTCGCGTCACCGTGCGAGGGGTCAAAGAGAAAGTCCTGCCGCCGCTCGACGACGAACTGGCCAAGAGCCTGACCAACGGCAAGCAGGAGACGGCGGAAGCCTACCGTCAGGCAGTGCGCGAAGAGCTCGAGGAATCGGCCCATGGCCTGCTGAAGATGGAGCGTGAGCAGGCCGTGGTCAAAGCGCTGGTCGATGCGTCCGCGGTGGACGTCCCCGACTCGCTGATCGACCGCGAGCTGGCCAGCGAGCTCGAGTCGCTGGAGCGGACCGTGAACCGCCAGGGCCTGAAGCTGGACCGCTACCTCCAGTACCTGGGCAAGTCGATCGACGCCTGGATGGCGGGGCAGCGACCGGAGGCCGAGTCGCGGCTCAAAGTGGACCTCGTCCTCGCCGCCTTTGCGCGGCGCGAGGGGTTGGAGCCTACGGACGAGGAGGTCGTCGGCTTCCTCGAGGAGCAGGCCGCCGAGGACGAGGAGCTCAAGGGCCAGGTCGCCGAGCTCAAGAAGAGTCCAGCCGCCCGGCGCTACTTCGCCTCCCGCCTGAGGCGGCGGCGCGTCCTGGACCGCCTTATGGAGGTCGTCAAGTAGGCGCGGGGTCTTGACTGAACCGGGGCAACCCGTGTCTAGAATGACGTGATGACCAGAACGAACCGGATCCAGCATCCATCCAGCTACCTCGTCCCGATGGTCGTCGAGAACACCGGTCGTGGGGAGCGCGCATTCGACATCTACTCCCGGCTGCTGAAGGAGCGCATCGTCTTCATCGGCACGCCGATCGACGACCAGGTCGCCAACCTCGTCGTCGCGCAGCTGCTCTTCCTGCAGTCGGAGGATCCCGAGAAGGAGATCGCGCTGTACATCAACAGCCCTGGCGGCCAGGTGACCGCCGGGCTCGCCATCTACGACACCATGCAGTACATCCGGCCGCCGGTGTCCACGATCTGCATCGGCATGGCCTACTCGATGGCCGCGGTGCTGCTCGCGGGCGGCGCGAGCGGCCAGCGCTTCGCCCTCCCGCACGCCAACATCCTCATCCACCAGCCGTGGGGCGGCATGCAGGGCCAGGCCACCGACATCCAGATCCACGCCAAAGAGATCCTGCGGACACGTGAGCAGCTGAACCAGATCCTCGCCCGCCACACCGGCCAGAAGATCGAGAAGGTGACGCAGGACACCGAGCGCGACTACTTCCTGACGGCCGAGGCCGCCAAGGAGTACGGGCTGATCGACGACATCATCCTCACGCCTACCAAGGCCGGCGAGCGGGACAAGACGAAGACCGATAAGCAAGACGAAGAGAAAGTCAAAGAGAAGGTCGCCGCCGGATGATATTTCGCCGCCGATCGAAGCGGGACGAGGTCACCAGGCATCGCCCGAAGTGCTCGTTCTGCGGCAAGCAGCAAGGGGAGAGAGGCATCAGGCTGATCGCGGGCTCGGGAGTCTTCATCTGCAGCGAGTGCATAAGCCTTGCCAACGAGATTCTGTGGGGCCATAATCCCCCGGCGCCGGCATCCCCGTAAGGTCATGTACATAGGGAACCAATGAACGAACGAGAAGACCGCCGCCGCTACACGCGATGCAGCTTCTGCGGCAAGGGCCAGGACCAGGTGCGGAAGCTGGTCGCCGGCCCCGGCGTGTTCATCTGCGACCAGTGCATCGACCTCTGCCAGGAGGTGCTGGAGGACGACAACCGTTCCGCCGGGACCAAGAAGCAGAAGACCGGCTTCATCCCCAACCCGAAGACCATCTGCGCCGCCCTCGACCAGTACGTGATCGGCCAGGAGCGCGCCAAGAAGGTTCTCTCGGTCCAGGTGTACAACCACTACAAGCGGATCAGCGCGTCGAAGTCTGTGGGCGACGTCGAGCTGACCAAGTCGAACGTGCTGCTCGTCGGACCGACGGGCTGCGGCAAGACCTACCTGGCGCAGACGCTGGCGAAGATCCTGGACGTTCCGTTTGCCATCGCCGACGCGACCAGCCTGACCGAGGCGGGCTACGTCGGCGAGGACGTGGAGAACATCCTGCTGCGGCTGATCCAGGCGGCGGACTTCGACATCAGCCGCGCCGAGCGCGGAATCATCTACATCGACGAGATCGACAAGATCGCACGCAAGTCGGACAACCCGTCGATCACGCGCGACGTCAGCGGCGAAGGTGTGCAGCAGGCGCTGCTGAAGATCCTGGAGGGCACCGTCGCCAACGTGCCTCCGCAGGGTGGGCGCAAACACCCGCACCAGGATTTCATCCAGATCAACACCACCAACATCCTGTTCGTCTGCGGCGGCGCCTTCGACGGCCTCGAGAAGGTCGTCGAGCAGCGCATCGGCCGCCGTGCGATCGGTTTCGGCGCGCCGCACACGAGGGTCGAGCGCAAGGCGGTGTCCGAGACCCTGAAGCACCTCCAGCCCCAGGACCTCTTGAAGTACGGCTTCATCCCCGAGTTCATCGGCCGCCTGCCGATCATCGTGACCCTGCACCACCTCGACCAGCAGGACATCGTGCGCATCCTCACCGAGCCGAAGAACGCGCTCGTGAAGCAGTACCAGAAGTTCTTCTCCCTCGACAACGTGGAGCTCGTCTTCCAGAAGGGCTCGCTCGATGCGATCGCCGAGCTCGCGCTGCTGCGCGGCACCGGCGCGCGGGCGTTGAAGTCGATCATCGAAGAGGCGCTGCTGAACTCGATGTTCGAGATCCCCTCGCGTCCGGAGATCAAGCGCTGCATCATCTCGGAGCGCTCGATCCGCGACGCCCTCGAGCCTGAGTTCGAGGTCGCGGACGAGACCGAAGGCCCCGTGCGGGCCGTCGGCGAGTCGGCTTAGGCCGCAGCCGCCGCTCCGCTTCTCCGACTGCCGGCATTCGGATGTTTGCGGAGCCGGAATATCAGCCGACTGCCGGCACTCACGAGAATTGGGGCAATGGATGAAGCACGCCCGATGACCCAGGTGGACCAGACCGAGATGCCGAAGGCGTTCGACCCGCAGGCCATCGAGGCCGGCTGGTACGCGCGCTGGGAGGCGGACGGCCTGTTCGTCGCCGACCCGCAGAGCGACAGGCCGAAGTTCGCGATGTGCTTTCCTCCGCCCAACATCACCGGTGAGCTGCACCTCGGCCACGCGCTGCAGACCGCGATCTACGACCTGATCGCGCGCTACAAGCGCATGGCGGGCTACGAGGTCCTGTTCCTGCCTGGCTATGACCACGCCGCGCTGCCGACCCAGAACGTGATCGAGAGGCAGCTTGCGCGCGAGGGCACGACCAAAGAAGAGCTGGGCCGCGAGAGATTCGACGCTCGGGTGAACGAGTGGTATGCCCAGGTCGGCGCCACGATCATCAACCAGCTGCGACTGCTGGGAGCCTCGATGGACTGGTCGCGCCTTCGCTTCACGATGGACTCGCGCTACTACCGCTCGGTGATGACCGCCTTCGTCGCCTTCTACGAGCGGGGTTGGATATATCGCGCGCCACGCATCGTGAACTGGTGCCCGCACGACCGCTCGGCCATCTCCGACCTCGAGATCGAGTGGCAGGAGCACCAGGACACGCTGTACTTCATCAAGTACCCCGTGGAGGGAGGCGGCGAGGTGACGATCGCCACGGTCCGCCCGGAGACGATGCTCGCCGACACCGGCGTCGCGGTGAATCCAGAGGACGCCCGCTACAAGAACCTGGTCGGCAAGACCGCGGTGCTGCCGCTGGTGGGCCGCAAGCTTCCGATCGTCGGTGACGACGCGGTCGAGAAGGACTTCGGCACCGGCGCGCTCAAGGTCACCCCGGGCCACGACCCGCTCGACTACGAGATCGGTCAGCGCCATGGGCTCGAGATCGTCAACGGCATGCACCCGGACGGGAGCATGGACGTTCCCGACCTGCCCTATGACGGCCTGCCGGGGCTCGAGGCCCGGGCCCGGGTGGTCGCCGACCTCAAGGCGCAGGGCCTTCTCGTCAAAGAAGAGCCCTACGTCCACGAGGTCGGCCACTGCGACCGCTGCCACACGATCATCGAGCCGCTGATAAGCGAGCAGTGGTGGTTGAGCATGTCGGAGCTTCGCGACAATGCGGTCGCGGCCTCGGAGGCAGGCAAGGTGCGGTGGCACCCCGAGCGTTACGAGCGCACATACCTCGACTGGCTGCGCGGACTACGCGACTGGAACATCGGCCGGCAGCTGTGGCTGGGCCATCGCGTGCCCGTCTACCACTGCGCGAATGGGCACCAGGTCGTGTCGGTCGAGCCGCCGTCGCAGTGCACAGAGTGCGAAAGCACCGAGCTCACGCAGGACACCGACGTCCTCGACACCTGGTTCTCGTCCGCGCTATGGCCTTTCGCGACGCTGGGCTGGCCCGACGAAACCGCGGACCTGGAGGCCTTCTATCCCACTGACATCAATTGCACGGCGCGCGAGATCATCAAACTCTGGGTCAGCCGGATGATCATGACCGGCCTCGAGTTCATGGACGACGTTCCGTTCGAGGACGTGGTCATCCACTGCGTGGTCCAGGCGGCCGACGGGCGGCGGATGTCGAAGTCGCTCGGCACCGGGGTCGATCCGCGAGACCTGCTCGCGAAGTACGGAGCGGACGCTCTGCGCGCGTGGGCGACCTCGGTGGCGATGTCGAGCCAGGACGTGAGGTTTGACGAAAGCCGCGTCGAGGGCTACCGGCGCTTCTGCAACAAGCTCTGGAACGCCACGCGCCTGGTCCTGCGGACGCCGGGCACTCCGCCTTCGGAGTCGCCGGGCACGCTCGAGGCGCGAGAGCACCTCGAGGACCGCTGGATCCTGTCTCGTCTGTCGGCCGCGACTCGCGACATCACCACCGGGATCGAAAACTTCAAGTTTCAGGATTCGATCAACGCGGCCTACGCGTTTGCGTGGAACGAGCTCTGCGACTGGTATCTGGAAGCGGTCAAAGACCGCCTGCGCGAGGGCGACTCGGCCGCGCAGGACGTCGCCTACTTCTGTCTCGACAATCTCTTCCGTGTCTTGCATCCCTTCATGCCTTTCGTGACCGAGGAGCTGTGGTCGCGGCTGCCGGGCGAACGCGACTACCTCGTGCGCGCGGAGTGGCCCGAGCTGCATGACCGCTACGTCGACCCCGAGGCCGAGGTCGAGTTCGGGCTCGTGATCGGGATCGTCGAAGAGGTGAGAGGCCATCGCCAGGCGGCGGGCGCTCCGCCGCGCGGCGGCCGGCTGCAGCTCGATGGCCAACACGACTCTCTCGCCAGGATGGCCGCGCGCCTCGCACAGGTCGAGCTGGTCGACGAGCTGGACCGCGGCACACCGCTGGCCGTGGTCGCCGGAAGGGTCAGCTTTCCCGCTGGGGCCGGCGATGCCCAGCGCGAGAAGGACATCAAGAAGCTCGAGGAGGATCTCGCCAAGGTCGAGGCCAGGCTGGACAACCCGGAATTCAGGGAGAAGGCGCCGGCGGAGGTCGTCGCCAACCTGGAGGAGCGAGCCGCGGCCATCCGTCAGGCGCTCGCGCGGCTGAAAGGTGAAGACGCCTAAACCCTAGAGTTAGCCGGTGCCGTCAGTCGTCGTCCTCGGGCCGATCGTCCTGCCCCTGGCCGCCGCCGGCGTGATCGCAATCTTCGGTTTCGCCGGCATGAACCTGGGACGCATCGCGGCGGGCATTGGCGCCTTCAGCTCGCTTGCCGCGCTGCTCGCTGTGTGGGTGCCTGTGCGCTCCTCGGTCGAGCTGACTTTGGGGCCGCTCGGGATTGGCTCCTCGTTCGACCTGCGAATCGACGGCGTGACTTTTGCCTTTGGGGTGATGATCGCCGCACCGGCGGCGGTCCTTCTTGCGCTTCAGCCGCGTGCGTGGCCCCAGGCGGTGGTCTCGCTCCTGGCGCTCGCCGCATCGATCGCCGCGGTCGAGGGCGGCGGGGTGGTCCTGACGGCGATCGCGGGCGGCACGGCGGCCACGCTCGCCGTGGTCTTGCTCGACACCGAGGATCCGCGAGCCCCGCGCCCGAGCTGGGCGATGCTGCTTGCCGGGTGGCTTGCCCTCAGCTGGTGCGGCGTGATCCTCCAGGTCGGTGGCGGGACCGCGGTCTACTCCGCGGTGCCGGTGGCGACCGTCACCGGGCCGCTCTTCACGCTGCTTGCGGCGTCGGCCTTGCTGGCGTCGTGCCTGTTTCCCTGGAGGACCTGGCCCGCCGAGCTCTGGGCGCGGCCCTCGCTGCGCGCCGCGGGAATCACCGTCGCCACCCTGTACCCGCTCGGCTTCTACCTCCTTGTCCGGGCTTATGAGATCGGCGACGGGCGCTATCCGCACCCGCTGTTCAACGTCGGGCTCGCCGCCGTCGGCCTCGCCGCGGCGTTCGCGGCCGCTGCGCGGGCGCAGGCGGCGCCCACTCGACGCCGGTTTCTCGGCGAGCTGATCCCGGGAATCGGCGGCCTGGCGCTGACCGCGATCGCGATCGGCACGCCGCTTGGGCTCACCGCCGGCCTGATCCTGCTCGGGACCGCCTCCGCGATGGTGGCGTGCCTTGCCCTGCTGCCAGACCAGGCCGGGGTCGCATCGCTGGTCACGATCGCCGCCGCGGTCGGGCTGCCACCGGGCCTCGCCTTCGGCGCGCGGGTGCTCGGCATCGAAGCCACCTTCGAGGCGGGCGACTTCCTCGGTCTGATCGGGCTCGCGAGCGCGGCGACCTGGGCGACCTGGATGGTGGGCGGCGCGCGCGCGATCGGGCTGCCAGCGGGCCGCGGCCATCCGTTGGCGGAGACATTCCCGAATGTTTCGCTGGCGATCGCCCTCCTCATCCTCGTGGCGGGCCCGGCGCTCGCTCTGGTGGAGACGGGCTTCGCCAACCCGGTCGCGGCCGAGGTCATGCAGGCTTCGCCGGGCGGCGTGTCCGGGGGCCTGACCAACGTCGTGACCGTCTCGAGCGTGCTCCCCGCGGTCACGCTGCTGGTCCCGCTTTTGATCTTCGGCGCCATCGTCTATGCCGCGGCGGGGACTTCGACGATCCGGACGCAGGCGCGGCCGGCGCTGTTCAGGGTGCCGGCGGCGGCATCGCTGGAACGCCTTCGCGCCGTGGTCCGCGCGGCCACCGTGCCCGATCAGTACCGGTCGATCCTCAACGTGAGAGAGCTGGAGAGGGCCGCGGCGGGCGGGTATCCAGTCCTGTGGCTGGGCGCGCTCGTGGCGCTCGCCTTCGCAGTGACGCGCTAGGTGGGGGAGGGAGCGGGAGCTTTTGTGGCCTGGCTGGGCGCGTCTTTGGTCGTGCTCTCGGACGGCCGGCGAGGGCTGGCGTTGGGCGTGCTACTGGCGGGGGCGGGCGTGGCCGTGGTCGCCTTTCCGACCGCCGGCCTGGGCGGGTCGGCAGCGCTCGCCGTGGGCGGGCTCGTCGCGGCTACGGGCCGGCTGGTCGCCGGACCGCCGGGTTGGGCGATCCTCCCCGCCGGGTCCACGCCGCGACTGGTGCTCTGCATCGCGGGCGGCCTGGTGGCGCTCTGGGTCGGGCTCGGAGTGACGTCGGGCGATGGCGCGAGCCTTCGCTTCGGGGTGATCTCGACGATCGGTTTCGGGGCGGCGCGCGTCCTCTCGAGCCACGACCAGTCCGTGGTGCTGTCTGCCCTGGCGCTGATCTCACTGGCCGTGGGGGCCGCCGTGGGCCTTGCGGCTCCCGGCTCCGGCGTGGTGCCGTACGTCGCCGCGGCCGTGATCGCCGCGGGATCGGCATGGATCCCCATCAAGGCCCCCAGTGCAGCCTGAGGCGGTCGAGCTCGTCGCTCTCGCGCTCGCGGCGCTGGTCCTCGTGCTTGCCTTCGCCCCGGTCGGGGCCTCCCGCCGTGCCCTGCTTGCCAAAGGCGGCGCGGGAGTGGCCGGCACCGCGGCCGTGGTCGCCGCGCCGGCGTTCGACATCGCGCTTCTCGTCATGCTCGCGCTGGCCCTGCTCCACGCCGCGATCGAGGGCAGGCGCAGCTTCGCGGCACGGCTGCGACTTCCAGCGCTCGCCGTGGGCGGGCTCGTCGCGGCTACGGGCCGGCTGGTCGCCGGACCGCCGGGTTGGGCGATCCTCCCCGCCGGGTCCACGCCGCGACTGGTGCTCTGCATCGCGGGCGGCCTGGTGGCGCTCTGGGTCGGGCTCGGAGTGACGTCGGGCGATGGCGCGAGCCTTCGCTTCGGGGTGATCTCGACGATCGGTTTCGGGGCGGCGCGCGTCCTCTCGAGCCACGACCAGTCCGTGGTGCTGTCTGCCCTGGCGCTGATCTCACTGGCCGTGGGGGCCGCCGTGGGCCTTGCGGCTCCCGGCTCCGGCGTGGTGCCGTACGTCGCCGCGGCCGTGATCGCCGCGGGATCGGCATGGATCCCCATCAAGGCCCCCAGTGCAGCCTGAGGCGGTCGAGCTCGTCGCGCTCGCGCTCGCGGCGCTGGTCCTCGTGCTTGCCTTCGCCCCGGTCGGGGCCTCCCGCCGTGCCCTGCTTGCCAAAGGCGGCGCGGGAGTGGCCGGCACCGCGGCCGTGGTCGCCGCGCCGGCGTTCGACATCGCGCTTCTCGTCATGCTCGCGCTGGCCCTGCTCCACGCCGCGATCGAGGGCAGGCGCAGCTTCGCGGCACGGCTGCGACTTCCCGTGCTCGCCGTGGCGCTGCTGGCCCTCGCGGCGGTCTTCGCGCGGGTCGAAGGTCCCGATGTCCTGCATCGATTCGCGGCCGTGGGATTTGCGGCGGGACTCGCGGCGGCGCTGGGGCTGCTGCCCTACATCCATACGTTCGAGCCCGAGGAGCAGGTCACCTCATCGCCTGTCGCATGGCTCGGCTTCGTGGGCCCGGCCGTGGCGACGGTCGTGGTGGCCGACGCGCAAGGTCTCCTCACCGCCGACGCGGGCGCCGTCTTCAGTGCGGTCCTCCTCGGGCTTGGGCTTCTGAACATGGCGTGGGGCAGCATCGCCACGTGGTTGACCGAAAACGATGCCGCCGCCTGGCGCTATTCGTTCATCGCCGACTGGGGCCTGGTGCTCAGCGGTTTCGGGATCACGCTGGCCGACGGGCAACGGGCGTCGTTGATCGTGCTCTTCGCGATCGTGCTCGGGCGGCTGCCGCTGTATATCACCTCGCGCAACGCGGTCCGCGACAAGGTCAAGACCGAGCGCCCGATCAACCTCCTGGTGGCCGCTGCGCTGGCCGGGTCCGCACCGTTCGCCGGATTCTCGGCGCGAGTGCTGCTGCTTCGCGGGGCGACGCAGCTCTACTGGCCCCTCGCCCTGGTGCTTGCGGCAGGAATGCTGCTGTGGCTCCCGGGCTCCCTGCGCTTGGGGCGCAGCCTGGGCGTGCCCCGTGGCAGGCAGGCGGTCGCGGTCGCGATCGTGCTCGCGATCAGCGTCGCCGTCGGCCTTTACCCGCTTCCTCTGCTGACGGTCGCCCGCATGTGATCCAGCTCCTCCTCTCGACCCTCACGCATGCCGCGGCCCTGCTTGTCTATCCGGGCCTGCTCACCATGGTTGCGTTCGGAGCGCTGGTCGAGCTCGTGTGGGTGCGACTGCGCAAGCGCGACTGGGAGCCGCCCGAGCTGCCACGACGGCGTCCCGGCCCCGTGGTCGCCACGGTCGCGCTCTGCGGCGTGGTCGCGGCGGTTCAGACCGCGGCGCCGCTGAACCCCGTGCTGGGCGAGGAGAGAAGCGTCGTGCTCGCCGCGGTGGTCCTGGCCTTCACGGCCTGGGCGGAGCTTGCGCTCACGGTCGAGTTCGTCGCCGAGCCGGGCCTGCTCCTCGTCGTCCAGGTCTGCTGGCTCCTCTCGGTGCTCGGGCCGGCCGTGCAGCCTGAGAGCCTGCGGCCGCAGGTGCTGGGCAACGTGCTCGTGCCCGGGCTGCTGCCCGTCAAGATCGCCTGCGCCTTCCTCTACCTCCTCTGTCTGCCCGCCCTGCTTCGCCTGTGGCCGTTTGCGCCGGTGGCCGACAAGCGCGTCCGTCAGAGGCTGGACGCGGGCAGGATCCTCAGCTGGTTTCCCTACTGCGGACTCTTCACCACGCTCTTCATCACGCCGTCGTCGGACGACGCCGGCGGTCTCCTCCGCTTCTTCGCCATCACATTTGGGGTGGCCGGGCTCGTGGTCGGATTGGCGGTCTTCATGCGTTGGCGGGGGGTCGCCCTGGCCAAGGGCCTTTACACGCGAGGCGTCACCCCGTTCGCGGTCCTGGTGCTGACGATCGTGGTGGCCACCTCGATCGTCATGCGGTGAGTCGCTCCGGCGCTGCCCCTGCCCCTCCGGCGCTGCCCCTGCCCCTCCGGCGCTGCCCCTCGGGCGCTGCCCCTGCCCCTCTGGCGCTGCCCCTCCGGCCCTTCGGGCCACCTCCCCATAAATGG
>VBHA01000031.1 GCA_005889495.1 Chloroflexota bacterium | reverse complement strand
CGGGTTCGTGTGGCTGGCGGTGGCACTGGCCGCGGAGCTGTGGGGCTGGGCCTGGGACCAGGACAACCCGGTCCACCGTATGCACGTCCGGCGCCTGATCATCGTGGGCCTCGCCTCGGCGATCGCGGTGGCGGCGACGCCGCACTTCCTGAGCCTCTACCCCTACCCCTTCGAGACTCAGGGGAGCGAGGCGCAGCAGCGGCTCATCGTCGAGTGGGCGTCGCCCAACTTCCACAACCTGGAGCTGAGGCCCTTCGAGGGCATGATCTTCCTGGTCGTCGTCGGTTTCGCCCTCAAGCGGCCATCGATGTTCGACCTGCTGCTCGCCCTGCTCGGCATCGGCCTGGCCCTGCAGAACGTGCGCAACATCGCCCTGTTCGTCGTGGCGGTGACCCCGGTCCTGATCAACACATATGGCGGGTGGTGGACGGAATACACGGCCGCGCACAACTGGAAGTTCGAGCTTCCACCACGCCCCGTCTTTGCCGTGATCACGGCGGTCGTGCTTCTGGTCATCGTCGGGACCACCTCGCTGCGCGTCTCGAGCGCGATCAGCCCCGCGCGCCAGGCGCAGCTCGACGCCTCGAACTATCCAGTTGGGGCCGCCGACTGGCTCGAAGCCCACCCGGAGGTCGGCACCAGGATGTTCAACCAGTACGGCTTCGGGGGGTACCTGGCCTACCGCTTCTACCCGCAGCCCAACCGCAGGGTCTTCATCTTCGGCGAAGCGGCCCTGATGGGCGACAGCCTGTTGAACGAGTACGCGGACGTGTACTACGTCCGCTCCGACTGGAAAAAGGTGCTCGACAAGTACGGCGTCGACTACGTGGTCGAGAACCGAGGCGACCCGCTGCCCAACCTGCTGGCGACGCAGCCGGACTGGACGCTCGTGTACCAGGACAAGGTGGCGGTGATCTACGTGCGCAAGACGCCGGGCTAGAACAACCGCCAGATCTTGAAGTTCGGCGTGTCATAGCTCGGCGGCCCGAGCCCCGCGGGCGGCGGGGTGCCCAGGTCGACGGTCCAGACCACGTACCTGATGTCGTTGGCAAGTGCGAACTGCTCGATGTCCTGCTTGCCGGTCAGCACCTCGAGAGCTGTCTGGGTCTTGTCGACGTAGTCGAAGGTCTCGTCGTAGTGGCCGACGTACACGGTGTCCGCGCTATAGGCCGGGACGTAAAGGCCGACGCCTGGCATGGCCAGCACGCGACCCGCCGGCTCCGACCCCAGCCAGCGGAGGCCCTCGTACTCGGCGGTCGTGAAGGTGTACTGCGGCTGGCCGGCGACGGCAAGCGGGGCCAGGACGAGGAACGCGCTGCCGACGGCCGCGAACGCGACATAGGAGAAAGGAATCAGCCGGCGGGCACGGAGGCTGCGGAGCCGTGGCAGCACCGATTCGTAGAGTCCTCGCGCGCCCAGGACCGCGAGCGGGAGATAGAGGCCGTCGAGAAAGCGCCGGCGCAGGTCGCCGGCCGGGTTCGGCAGGTACAGGATGGCCGCCAGGAGCACGATCCAGGCGACGAGAAACAGGTCCTCTCGCGTCCGCCGGCGCAGCGCGCCCGGCAGGCCGGTCAGGGCCAGTAGAAGCTGGGGCGCGAGGGCGAAGAACAGGCTCACCGTCTCGGGAGGCAGGGCGTTCTTGGAGTGGAAGGTCCAGCGCTGAACCTCCGGGTTGCCGATGAACGCCAGGTACGAATAAAGGATGTAGGGCGCGGGGACCGCGAAGGCGAGCGCGGCCGCGATCCAGCCGCGCGGGGCGGCCGGCCGGAGCAGGAGCGCCAGCCCCACGGCGCCGCCCATGAGGATCGGCATCTGGGGGTGGATCGAGGCCTGGCCGAGCCAGGTCAGGCCGGCCAGCAGCCCAAGCCCCAGGCTCCCGCGCTCGATCGCCTTCAACGTCAGGGCCACCCCGAGCGCGGCAAAGACGCCTGACCAGGCGAAATGCGGCAGCGCAAGCACGGAGTAGAAGGCCGTGAGCTCGGGCATCCGCCAGTCGAGCGTGTCCGTCTGGTTGCCGAAGACCACCGGATGGCCGAACGCCTGGATGACGTAGCCCATGCCCAGGCCGAGCGCGCAGAACAAGAAGGCGAATCGCCGCGCCGAGCGGCCCTTGATGAAGTGGGAGATGAAGAGCCAAGCCGCGGCCATGAGCGCGAACGCGGCGGCGATCCGAGCCAGGTGAAAGACGAGGACCAGGGGCAGGTCGGTGAGGGCCGCGATGTGGCCGAGGACGATCCAGAACATGAAGAGGTAGGCCGCGGGGCTCGACTCGGTGGTGTAGCGGTTCTGCCACGCCCACGAGCCTTCCCAGCCCTGTCGCATCTTGGCGAGGTACGTGTTGGCGTCGTCGCCCAGGTAGAAGAAGCCGATGAAGACGTGGCCGGGGGGCTGGACGGCGTACGCGTAGACGTAGGGGATGGCGGTGACGATCGCGAGCACCAGGCCCATGAGGAGCGGCAGGCGCCACTCGGCTAGGGCAGGGGACAGGCGTCTGGAGAACTGCCCCTCCGGCGGCTTTGCCGCCACCTCCCCACTTCGTGGGGAGGAGGGGGAGGACACGTTCTCCATCGTTTTCATCGGGTCATCCTCAGGCGGGCCACCGTCCACAGGGCTCGGCGGATCTCCCCCTGCGACACCTTCGACGCGCCGGCGATTCGGTCCTCGAACTCGATCGGCACCTCGACCACCGGGTAACCGAGCCGCACGGTGCGGTGGACCATCTCGATCTGAAACGAGTACCCCTGGGACACGACGTCGTCGAGCTTGATGCCCAGGAGCAGGTCTCGCGTGTAGCAGCGAAACCCGGATGTGCAGTCGCGCACGCGCAGGCCGAGCAGGGTCCGGCAGTACACGTTGGCACCCCTCGAGAGGAGGAGGCGGTGGGCCGGCCAGCCCACGATCCGTCCCCCGCGCATGTACCGCGAGCCGATGGCAAGGCCGCCGCAGCCTCGAGCCGCCTCGACGATCGAGTCGAGGTCCTGCGCCCGGTGAGACCCGTCTGCATCCATCTCCACGAACAGGGCGGCACCGTCGGCCAGCCCGACCCGGAACGCATCTTCATACGCGCTGCCGATGCCAAGCTTGCGTTCGCGGTGCAGGACGCGGACGCCATCGTCTGCCGCGGCGAGGCGGTCCGCGACCTCGCCGGTGCCGTCCGGCGACGCGTCGTCGACGACCAGCACGTCATGGCCCAGATGCCGAACGCCTCCGACCACTCGCTCGAGGTTCTCCTTCTCGTTGAAGGTGGGCAGGACGACAAGTACCTCGGTGGGCGCCGCGCGCCGCTCGGTCAGCTTGCCGCTCACCCTCGAAATCTCACCCTGAGGACGTGCTTCAGCATGTCGAGCGAGCTCTTGACAGGGCTGACCTTGGTTGGCGCCGAGTTGCGCCAGACAACCGGGACCTCGGCGATTCCGACGCCCTGCTTGCGCGCCCGGTACAGCACCTCGGGGTCGTAACCGAAGCCGTCGGTGGTGAGATGCGCGAACACGCGGCGGGCGACGTCGGCCTGAAACAGCTTGAAGCCGCACTGTGTGTCCCAGATGCCAGGCAGCAGCACGGCCTGCACGATCAGGTTGAAGCCCTTTCCCATCAGGACGCGGTAGGCAGGCTGGGAGACCTCGACCCGCGAGCCCCGCAGCGCGCGGGACGCGATCGCCACCCCGGCGCCGCCGGCGAGTGCGGCCTGCAGCTTGTCGAGCTCCTCGATCGGGGTCGAGAGGTCGGCGTCGGTGACCAGGATCTCGTCGCCTCGCGCCGCCGCCACCCCCACCGCGAGGGCGCGGCCCTTGCCGCGGTTTTGCGGCAGCGCCTCGACCCGGACCGAAGCGTGCCGCTCGGATGCGGCGTCCATCACCTGCCGCGTGCCGTCAGCGCTGCCGTCGTCGACCAGGATCAGCTCGTACGCCGTCTCCTTGCCATCGAGGTAGCGCTCGATCTGCTCGATGGTGCGAGGCAGCCGCTGCTCCTCGTTGTAGCAGGGGATGACGACGCTGAGCACGGCCGCGATCTTACTTGGGTGAGCGCATGACCTTGATCGCGTACACCGGCAGCACGGCCATGCGCCGGACTCGCCAGGGCTGCCGGAAGAGGCGGGCGAGCCACTCGAGTCGGGCCTGGCGCATCCACCGGGGGGCCCGCGGCACGCGGCCGGTCAAGTAGTCGAAGGCGCCGCCGACGCCGATCGCCACCGACACCCCGAGTCGGTTCTTCAGCCGGTCGATCCACATCTCCTGCGCCGGCGCGCCGAACGCGACCAGCAGGACGTCGGCGTGGTGGTCGTGGATGCGGTGCAGCGTCTCCACGTCTTGCTCGGCCTCAGGGCCGCCCGAATGGGCGTTGACCTCCAGGCCTTCGTTCGCTTCGCGAAGCCGGGACGCGAGCTCGGCCGCGACGCCCGGCGCGGCGCCGAGCAGGAAAAGCCGCAGCCCACGACGCGCGCACATCGCCGCGAGCGGCTGCACGAGGTCGACGCCGGCCACCGGTCCAGGCATCTCACATCCCAGGCGGCGCGCCGCCCACACCACGCCGTTGCCGTCGGCGAGGCACAGGTCCGCCGCCTGCAGCACGCGCGCGAACTCGCGGTCCTTCTGTGCCCGCATCACGAACTCCGGATTCACGGTCGCGACCAGGTGAGGACCGCCCCCGTCGATCAGCCGCTCGATTCGATCGAGCGCGGACGCCATGTCGACGCAGTCCACCCTGACGCCCAGGACGCTCGCATGCCGGAGTTCCGCGGTCAGGCTTGCTGGAGCAGGGCGAGCCGGTCGGGCTCGGTGCTGATCCTCGTGATCTTCACCGTCGGCATGCTCACCCCCAGGCTCGTGACGAAGACGCTCATCGGTTCGCCGCCCGGGACCCGCACCCGAGCCCACTGGTAGCGATCCGCCTGCGTGTGCAGGATCGAGTACTGCTCCGTCACCGCCGAGTAGTAGCCCGCGCGCTCGACGGCGGCGACGGTCTGCGCGTTGAACTTGCCCGACGGGTATGCCATGTCGAGCACCGGGTGGCCGACCAGACGCTCCAGCCATCGCTTCGACTCGACCAGCTGGTACGTGAGCCAGGGTTGCGACGCCCGCGCGAGGTCGGCGTGGTTGACGGTGTGGGCGCCGACCTCCAGGCCGTAGCGGTCCATCCGCACGATCTCATCCGCCGTGACGTACCCGGGCCGTCCGACAAATGCCGTGACTATGTAGGCCACGGCCGTGAAGTCGTGCGCGAGAAGGATCGGGAAAGCCGTCGAGTAGAGGTCCTGGTAGCCATCATCAAGGGTGATGATCACCGGCCTGGAAGGCAAGGGCGCCTCGCGCTCCCAGTAGAGACGGACGTCGTCGAAGGTGATCGTGTGGTAGCCGTGCGACGCGAGCCAGTCCATCTGCGCTGCGAAAACTTCCGGCGCGACCGAGAGGTTGTAGCCGACCAGGTCGGAACGCATCGATGGCGGTACGCGGATGTAGTGATACATCAGAATCGGCAGCTCGAGCGTCGCGCGCCCGAACGGGACCACCGCGCGGTGGGCGGCGTAGAAGTCGCGATCGCCGGATCCGGGATTGACCGCCGGAAAGTAGTCGGCGGGCGAGGCCACACCACTGGTCGTGAGCGCGGAATCATCGACCTGGAGGAGGTAGCCGGCGCAGGCGATCACCACCAGCGCGGCGAACAGCCGTCCCATCGCAAGCCGCACGAGCCATAGCTTAAGGTCGTTGATCGTGCCCCCTGCTCAGGCGCGCAAGACCGTCGCCGTCGACGTGAATCCGGCGACACGCGCGGTGATCACCGGCACCGAGCTGTTCACGCGTGAGGTAGCGCGGCGACTGCCCGCGGCGGCGCCGGAGCTGCGGTGGCGCTTCTACGCTTCGCGACCGCGCGCGGGGCTGGGGGTCGACGCCATGGTGCTGCCTTTTCCCCGGCTCTGGTCACAGGTCCGGCTGCCGCTCGCGCTTGCGTCGGAGCGGCCCGACCTGCTCTTCGTGCCCGGGCACGTGATCCCCTTCGCGTGGCCTGGAAGGGTACTTACGGTGGTCCACGACCTCGCCTTCGAGAGGCATCCGCGTGCCTACAGGCCCGGCGATCGCGCTTACCTGCGCGCCAGCACGCGCTGGGCCGTCGCGCGCTCGCGCCTGCTCATCGCGGTCTCAGAGTCGACGCGGCAGGACCTGGTCGAGCTGCTGGGCGTGGCGCCGGAGAAGGTCCGCGTCGTGCCGCTGGGGATCAGCCGTCCGTCGGCCACGCCGGCGCCGGCATCACGGCTGGCCGAGCTCGGCCTGAATGGGAGCTTCGTGCTCCAGGTCGGGCGCATCGAGGCGCGCAAGAACCAGACGGCCGCGCTCGAGGCCGTCGAGAAGCTCGACGGCGTGACCCTCGCGGTCGCCGGCCCGGAGAGAGATGCGCTCCTCACCGCGCGGCTGCGCCACTCCGACCGCTGCCGCGTGCTCGGCATGGTCGACCAGCCGACGCTCGAGCTCCTCTACCGGCGAGCGGCGGCCGTCGTCGTGCCCAGCCTGTACGAAGGCTTCGGTCTGCCGGTGCTCGAAGCCATGGTCCGGGGCAAGGTCGTGGTCGCCGCCAAGTCGTCCTCGCTGCCGGAAGTCGGCGGCGACGCCGCCCTTTACTTTCACGACTCGGCCGGGCCGGCAGAGGTGGCCGGCGTGCTCGAGGTCGCGCTCGGCGACCAGGCCCTGCGGACGAAGCTGGCGCGCGCCGCCCGCGCACGCGCGGGGAAATTCACCTGGGACCGGACCGCCAGGGGCGTCGCGGCGGTGATCAGGGAGTTGCTGTAGCGCGGATCGCGCGGTCGATCGCCCGCCAGGTGAGGTGCCCAGCCCGTTCCCAACTGAACTGAGCGGAGCGCAGGATGCCGCGGTGCCGCAGCTCGGCGGCAAGGTCGATGTCGGAGACGACGGTCTCCAGCGCCTTGCGCCACGCTTCGACGTCTCCGGCGGGTACGACCAGACCCGCCCCGGCCACGACCTCGGGCAGGCTCGACGTGTCGGCGACGACGACAGGTGTACCTGATGCCATGGCTTCGAGCGGCGGGAGGCCGAATCCCTCGTACCACGCCGGGTGCGCCAGCACCCGCGCCAGGTTGTAGATCGCGGGCAGCTCCTCGGGATCGACCGACTCCAGATGGTGCAGCCTCGGTCCGAGCCTTTCCATCTTCTCCCGGATCGACCCGTACCGCCAGCCCCACGAACCGACCACGACCAGGTCGGGACGGTCGCGCATCAGGACCCACGCGTCGAGCAGCGTCTCCAGGTTTTTCCGCGGCTCGACCGTGCCGACGAAGAGGACGAAGCGCTCCGGCAGCCCCAGACGGGCACGCGCAGCCTCGAGCTCCTCACGCCCCATGGGCCGGAACTTCGCGGAAACGCCGTGGTGCACGACCTCGATCCGCTTGCGGTCGATGCCGAAGAACTCGACCACGTCCCGCGCGGTGTTCTCGGAGACGGCGATCACCACGTCGGCACGCAGGACCGAGCGCGGGACGACCACGCGCGTGCTCAGCGGCTGCCGGCCGGGAAACCAACGCGAGTTGCGGTAGATCGCGAGGTCATGCACGGTGATGACCGAAGGGCAGCCGATGCGTCCCAACGGGAGCGCGCCGGCAGGGCCGAAATAAGCGCTGGGTTTGAGCCGGCGGATGATCGCCGGCCACTGCAGGTGGCGGCCGACCAGCCTGGTCTGCGGCAGAAGCCGGTAGGTCGTGTTCGGCACATACATCCATGCCCGGCGCGGCCCGAACACCGTGAGCTTGCAATCCGGCCGGTCGACGGCCATCGCATGGAGGATCTGGCTGGTGTAGACACCGACTCCGGCCCACGGTCGCTCCAGGCCTGAGCCGTCGACGACGATCTGGAGGCCTGTCACAAGAGGGGCCGCCGCGAATTCACGGCGCAGCCTCGGAATTCGTGGGGATTATCGGATATAGCTCTGGTTGCGTTTGAGGACTTCGAAGTTTTCAAGCGCCATGCCGGTGCCGCGGACCACGGACGTCTGCGGCTCCGCAGCCACCGTCGCGGGGATGCCCGCATGCACCGAGATGTAGCGGTCGAGCCCTCGGAGCTGCGCGCCGCCGCCCGACAGCACGATGCCACGCTCCCGGACGTCGGCCGCCAGGCCGGCGGGCGTTTGCCTCAGGACGTCTCGCACCGCGCCCGCGATCATGCGCAGCGGCGCCTCGATGGCTTCCAGCACCGCGTTGGACGAGACCTCTTGACCGTTCACCGTCGTGACGAGCGGTTCCTGCAACGGGACCGCGGAGCCGACAGCGATCTTCACGGCTTCCGCAGCACGCTCGTCGATCGAAAGTCTCCTCGCGATCGCCCGGTCCAGGTCGTTTCCGCCGACCGCGAGCGAATGCTCGACGACGGTCCCCGAGCGCGAGATGATGGCGATCTCGGTCGTGGCCGCGCCGAGCTCGCAGATCGCGGTCGCCCGGACCTCGGCGATCGGCAGTCCCGCCCCCATCGCGGCGGCAAGCGGCTCGTCGATCAGCCAGACCTGGCGCGCGCCCGCGGAGATCGCGGCCTCGGTGACCGCGCGACGCTCGCCCGAGGTGACCGCCGAGGGGACCGAGACGACCACGTCCGGCCTGAACAGGCGAGGCCTTCCGTTCGCCTTCCCGATGAGCTCGTGAAGGGTGCGCTTGTGGTCCGACCTTTCGTTGACGACCACGCCCTCACCCTTGACGAAGATCCGCACGGTCGCCGTGCCGAGGTCGATGCCGATCTTGCGGGAGAGCATCACTCGTAGGTCGTGTGGGCCGCCGGCGATTCCGTTTCCATGCTGACGCTCTTGATCTGCGCCCCGACCGACGCGAGCTTGCCCACCATGTCCTCGTAGCCGCGCTCGACATGCCACGCGTTGCGCAAGACGCTGTCGCCCTCCGCGCAAAGCGCGGCGATCACGAGCGCCGCCCCAGAGCGGATGTCGGGGATCGCGAGCTCCGTGCCGCGCAGCCGCGCCGGCCCGTGCACGATGGCGTGAAGCCTGCCTTCGACTGTGACACCCGCGCCCATCTTCGCCAGCTCTCTCACGTGCTGGAAGCGGTTCTCGTGCACATACTCGGAGATGACGCTTTCCCCGTCGGCCTGCGTCATCAACGCCATGTACTGAGCCTGGAGGTCGGTGGGAAACCCGGGGAACGTCCAGGTCGACATGTCGATCGGGCGAAGCGGCGTGCCCGGCTGCCTCCCAACGCGAAACCAGTCGTCGCCCACCTGCACGTGCGCGCCCGCCTGCTCGAGCTTGAGCAGCAGGAGCTGAAGGTCCTCGGGCCGCGTGCACTCGATCCGCAGCTCTCCGCCCGCCGCGGCCACGGCGATCGCGTAGGTACCCGCCTCGAGATAGTCGGCGATCACCGTGTGCTCGGCGCCACCCAGCTCGGCGGTGCCGTCCACGATGAGGCGCTCTGTGCCCACGCCCTCGATCCGCGCGCCCATCTTGACGAGCAACCTGCACAGGTCCTCGACATGGGGCTCACGGGCGGCGTTGAAGATCTCGGTGCGGCCTTCGGCCTTCACAGCTGCGAGGAGGATGTTCTCGGTCCCGGTCACCGTCGGCAGGTCGAACACGATGCGGTCGCCGCGGAGGTGCTCGGCGACGGCGATGATCTCGGTCTGGGTCTCGCTGACGCGCGCGCCCATCTGGCGCAGGCCGCGCAGGTGCTGCTCCACGCGGCGGGCTCCGATGTCGTCGCCGCCAGGGCGCGGCACGCGGGCATGGCCGAATCGGGCAAGCAGGGCGCCGAGGAGGACGATCGTGGCGCGCATCCGCCGGCCGAGCTCGTCGGGCACGTCATTGCCGGTGACCCCCGCGGTGTCGATGACGACGGTGCCGTGGCCTTTCGCCTCGCCGCCGAGGAGGCGAATGATGTCGCCCATGACGGCGGTGTCCGTGACCCGAGGGACGTTGCGTAGGATCAGCGGTTGCCTCGTGAGCAGGGCGGCGGCCATCTCGGGCAGGGCGGCGTTCTTCGAGCCGCTCACGCACACGTCACCCGTCAGCTGCGCGCCGCCGGTGATCCGAAGAGCCCGATCCCGCCCTGTCATCAGGGCCTAAAAGTAAACCTGAGGGCTAGCCTCGGCGCGTCCTTGCCAACCTCAGGCGTGCCTCCGCCATCGCCAGGGCGTTCTGGAACTCGGTCTCCTCCGCCGCGGTCAGGGTGCCGGCCAGCTTCTCCTGGGCCCGCCGACGCGCCTCCTCAGCGCTCGCGATCGAGATCTCGTCGGCGTGCTCGGCGACGTCGGCCAGCACGGTCACGCGTTCGGGCAGCACCTCGAGGAACCCGCCGCCCACAAAGAGCAGCTGCTCGCTGCCGCCCTGGGTGATCTTCAACGCGCCGGGCTTCAGGATCGTCATCAGGGGCGCGTGCCGGGGCAGGATGCCCAGCTCGCCGTCGGCGCCCGTGGCGACGATGAAGTCCACGTCGCCCTCGAAAAGGCTGCGCTCCACGCTGACTACCCTCAGTGGTATTGGCAATCAGCCCTCGCGCTTCTTCATCTGCTCGGCCTGCTCCCTAGCCTCATCGATCGTGCCCACCATGTAGAAAGCCTGCTCCGGCAGGTCGTCGTGCTTGCCCTCGAGGATCTCCTTGAAGCCGCGCACGGTCTCGGTGCGGGAGACGTACTTGCCCTCTCGACCCGTGAAGCGCTGGGCGACGTTGAACGGCTGGGACAGGAACCGCTGGACCTTGCGCGCGCGCGACACCGCCTGCTTGTCGTCCTCCGACAGCTCCTCCATGCCGAGGATGGCGATGATGTCCTGCAGGTCCTTGTAGCGCTGCATGATCTTCTTCACGCCCTGCGCGGCGTCGTAGTGGTCCTGGCCGACGATCGCCGGTTCGACGAAGCGGCTGGAAGAGCCCAGCGGGTCGACGGCCGGGTAGATGCCGATCTCGACCAGTGACCGCTCCAGTCGAAGGGTGGCGCCGAGGTGCCTCCGACCCCGCAAGCAGGTAGCGAAAGATGTTGTCGACGAAGAGCAGGGTGTCCGCCCCCTCCTCGTCTCGGAAGTACTCCGCCATCGTCAGCCCGGTAAGGCCGACGCGGGCGCGCGCGCCTGGCGGCTCGTTCATCTGGCCGAACACCAGCGCCGTCTGCGGCAGGACTCCCGCGTCTTGCATCTCGACGTACATGTCGTTGCCTTCGCGGGTCCTCTCCCCGACCCCGGCGAATACGGAACGACCCTTGTGCTGATACGCAATGTTGCGGATGAGCTCCTGGACGATGACCGTCTTACCGGTGCCGGCGCCGCCGAACAGCCCGATCTTCGAGCCTTTCGCAAATGTGCATATGAGGTCGATCACCTTGATGCCGGTCTCGAGGATCTCGACCTTGGCCTGCTGCTCCGCCAGCGCCGGCGCCGGCCGATGTATCGGCCATCTGGTGCCACCTTCGGGCGAGGGCTCGTCGTCGATCGCGTTTCCAATCACGTTGAACATGCGGCCCAGGGTCTCGACGCCTACCGGCACCGAGATCGGCGCTCCGGAAGCGTGCACCACGTCGCCACGATGGATTCCGTCGGTGGAGTCCATGGCGATGCACCGCACCACGTTGTCGCCGATGTCGGATGCGACCTCGAGCACTACCGTGCGTCCGTCCGCCGTCTTGACGTCCAGCGCCTCGAAAAGCTCTGGCTGCGCGCCCGGGTCGAAGGCCACGTCCACCACGGCTCCGATGACCTGGTGGATTCGACCTTCTCGCGCATTGGTCGCTTCCTTCTTCTTCTCCGTTTTGTGCTTCGTCTTCGCCACTCAGAACTCCTCTCTCAGGTAGAGCCGCTCACGGCCTGGGAGCCGCTGACGATCTCCATCAGCTCGGTCGTGATCCCGGTTTGCCGGACTTTGTTCGCGTAAAGCGTCAGCGCGTCGATCAGGTCGCCGGCGGCCTTGGTCGCGTTCTGCATCGCCATCATCCTCGCCGAGTACTCGCTCGCCTTGTTCTCGAGCACCGCCTGGAAGACCTGTGTCTCGACGTAGCGCGGAAGCAGCCCGGCGAGGACGGCCTCGGCCTCGGGCTCATAGATGTAGTCCGCCTGGGGGCCCTCGCGCTGGACCTCGCGCGTCGGGATCTCAGCGGGTATGAGGACGCGGATGGTGGGCTCCTGCCTGAGGGTCGAGATCCACTTTGCGTAACAGAGCAGCACCGCGTCGGTGTTTCCCTTCGTGTACTCCTCCAGGGCGACTGTGACCGCCGGCAGCACCTGGCCCGGGCTCGGGCGGTCGGGAAGATTGCTCACCTCGGCGATCACGTCGCGGCGATAGCGAAGCAGGAAGTCCCGGCCCTTTCGCCCGACCGTCACATACTGCTGCCGGCCGGAGTAGTTCTGGTTCAGGTAGCGGGTCGCGGCGCGGATGTTGTTGACGTTGATCGCGCCGCACAGCCCCTTGTCCGTGGTCACGAGAATCATCACCGCGCGCCCGCCCTCGCGGCGGACCAGGAAGGGGTGCTTATATTCCGTCGCCCGCTCGCCGACCGTCTGCAGGACCTCGATCATCTTGTCGGCGTAAGGTCGCGTCGCCTGCACCGCCGCCTGCGCCCGCCGCAAGCGGGTTGCGGCAACGACCTGCATCGCCTTGGTGATCTTCTGCGTATTCGTGATCGAGTCGATCCTGCGGACGATGTCTCGGAATGCAGGCAACTTCTTCCTACTTCTTCTTCGCTTCCGCCGGCTGAGCCGCGGGGTCGGGCTGCTCCTGGTAGCCCTCGACGCCGAACTGGTGATTGAAGGTGGAAGTCGCGGCGTTCAGCCGGGCGAACAGGTGGTCATCCAGAGCCTTCTGCTTGTCGATCTCCGCCAGCAGGCCCTGGCGCTCGCTCTTCAAGAAGCGGATGAAACCCGTCTCCCACTCTCGCACCCGCGCCACAGGGACCTTGTCGAGGTATCCCTGCCCGCCCGCGTACAAAACCGCGACCTGCTCCGACAATGGAACCGGCTGGTACTTGTCCTGTTTCAGCAGCTCCGTCAGGCGCGCTCCACGCTCGAGCTGGTTGCGTGTCTGGGTGTCGAGGTCGCTCGCGAACTGCGCGAAGGCCGCGAGCTCGCGGTACTGGGCGAGATCGAGCCGCAGCTTGCCCGCGACCTGGCGCATGGCTTTCGTCTGCGCGTCGCCGCCGACCCGAGACACGCTGATACCGACGTTGAGGGCGGGTCTCTGACCGGCATTGAACAGGTCGGACTGCAAGTAGATCTGGCCGTCGGTGATGGAGATCACGTTGGTCGGGATGAAGGCGGAAACGTCGTTGGCCTGAGTCTCGATCACCGGGAGCGCCGTCAGCGAGCCGCCGCCATGCGCCTCGTTCAGCCTCGCCGCTCGCTCGAGAAGTCGCGAGTGCAGATAGAAAACATCGCCGGGGTAGGCCTCGCGTCCAGGCGGCCGGCGGAGCGTCGCGGAGAGCTGACGGTAAGCCCAAGCTTGCTTGGTCAGGTCGTCGTAGCAGCAGAGCACTTCCTTGCCCTGCTCCATGAAGAATTCGCCCATCGCGCACCCGGCGTAAGGGGCGATGTACTGCAACGACGCCGGGTCGGCCGCCGTGGCGGCGACGATGATCGTGTAATCCATCGCGCCGTTCTCTTCGAGGGTGGCGGCCACGCGCGCGACGGACGCCGCGTTCTGCCCGATCGCGACGTAAATGCAGATGAGGTCCTTGCCCTTCTGGTTGATGATCGTGTCGACCAGCACCGTGGTCTTGCCCGTGAATCGGTCGCCGATGATCAGCTCGCGCTGGCCGCGACCGATCGGGATCATGGCGTCGATCGCCTTGATGCCGGTCTGCACAGGGCTGTCGACGCGCTTGCGCGTGATCACGCCAGGCGCGATCTTCTCGACCGGAAGCGTCTTTTCCGTCTTGATCGCTCCCTTGTCGTCAAGTGGGACGCCCAGAGGGTTGACGATCCGGCCGAGCAGCGCTTCACCAACCGGCACCTCGAGAAGACGTCCTGTGGTTCGGACCTCGTCGCCCTCGTGGAGGTGCCCGAAGTCGCCCAGGATCACCGATCGGACCTGGTCCTCCTCGAGGTTCAGCGCGAGGCCATACGTCTCGTGCGGAAACTCGAGCAGCTCGCCCGCCATCGCGTTCTGCAAGCCGTAGATCTGGGCTATGCCGTCGCCGACGGCGACGATCCGTCCGACGTCGGCCGACACGAGGCTGGCGTCGAAATCCTTGAGCCGTTCTTTGATGACCTCGGATATCTCTTTGGTGCTGATGCCCACGTTCTTGCCTTCTCCTAGGATTCCGCCAGCCGGCGGCGAAGCTGTTCCAGCCTCGTGGCGATGGTGGCGTCGACGACCCGGTCGCCGTACTGCAGCTTCATCCCACCGAGGATCCGGGGATCGACGACAACAGTCATGCGCACTTCCTTCTCGAGGCGTCCCGACAGCTCTTTCGCGACCCGGTCACGGTCGCGCGGCTCGAGCTCGATCGCGGTGGTCAGGGTCGCACGAACGCGTCCTGCGGCCTCGTCCGCCAGGCGCTGGAACTCGTCGTCGATCGCGCCCGCCTCGTCGACGCGGCCCGACTCGATAAGCAGCCTCGCGAGGTTTGTCGCCTCGGCGTCGAGAACGCGCGACGTCCCGTCGCTCCTGACCAGCGCCTCGCGCCGCTCGGTTGCGATCGTCGGATTCGAAAGGACGGCGGCCACCGACTCGTCCGCAAACAGCTCTCTTACCCTCGTCAGTCGCCGCGACCACTGCTCGAGATCGCCGTCCTGCTGGGCGATCTCGAACACCGCGCGCGCGTATCTCTTAGCTGCGCCCGTCGCCACTCGCGACCTCCTGGATAGCCCTCTCGATCAGCTCGTGATGCTTGCGCTCGTCCAGCGTTTCGCCGATCACCTTCTCGGTCGCGGCGACGACCATGCCGGCGACCTCGCTCCGTGCCGACTGAAGCGCGCGCTCGCGCTCCGCCTCGATGTCGCGCTTGGCGCTCTCGACGATGCGCTCGTGCTCAGCCTCGGCTTTTTGCCGCAGCTCCGCGCGAAGCTGCTCGCCGGACCGGTTCGCGCCTTCGATGACCGCGTCCGCGGTCTTGCGCGCGTCGACCAGCTTCGCGTCCGCGTCCTTCAGCCTGGCCTCAGCCTGCTGCCGCGCCTGTTCAGCCTCATGGAGCTTGGTTGTGATTTCGCGCTGCCGCGCTTCGGCGATGTCGATGATCCACGGGAACACCGGCTTGGGGATGCCGAGAAACGGAAGCGGCACATACGACAGAAAGAGCAGC
>VBHA01000072.1:51678-72439 GCA_005889495.1 Chloroflexota bacterium | reverse complement strand
CGCCGAAGCCTGTGGCGGCACCCATGCCCGTGTTCTCGGCCACGCTCAGCGGGCGGCCGAGTCCTCCGGTGCACGGCGCCGGCGGCGCCGCGCAAGAGCCGAGGACAGCAAGCTCGAGCGGCACCGCGAACATCGCCAGCATGCCGTAGACGAGCGCCAGCCCGGCCGCGAAGTAGAGCAGGGCCGAAAGCGCACGCCCTTGCTTGTAGAAGAAGCCGCACGCGATGAGAGCGCCGGCCGCGACTGCGAACGGGATGATCACCGTGGCCATCCGGCTCGAGGTCCCGCCGATCAGCAGGGGCAGAAGGCCTCCGACCACCGCGATCGCGCCCGCCGCCCAGAACGACCAGACCAGGCGATCCTGACGGACCAGTTGATTCACGAGCGTGAATTCTGTCTTGCGGGCCCGGTTAAGACAACAGATATCGGCAGATATCAGCTGAGAGGGCTTTCTTCGGCTCCAGTGGATCTGGCGACCTGCCGGCCCGCCGTGACGTGGGCGGTCTGCCGCAGCGGCAGCTCCTTGATCAGCGCGGTGGCGACAAAGGCGATGGCGATGATCGGGACGCCGACCAGGAAGACAGGATGAAGGGCGTCGGCCAGGCCGTGCCGGATGCCGAGCTCGATGGCGGGCGGCAGCCGGGCGAGCTGTGATGGGTCGAAGACGGCGGTCGCGGTGGCCCCTCCGCCCGAGGCCTGGAGCTTGGCCAGGGCCGACGCGGGTAGGTACCTGGCCATGGAGCTGGCCATGCCCTGCGACAGGATCGTGCCCAGGACGGCCAGGCCCACGGCGGCGCCGATCGACCGGGACAGCTGCGTCGCCGAGGTGGCCACCGCCATGTCCTGGCGGCTGACCGAGTTCTGGACCACGAGGACGTACGTCTGCATGCAAGCGCCCAGGCCGAGGCCGAGCAGGACCATGGCCACGATGACCTGCTGGTTGGTGGTGCTGACGCTGAACGTCGACAGCATGTAGTAACCGACGCCCATCGATGCGAGTCCCACCAGGAGCAGGACCTTGTAACGCCCGGTGCGCGAGATCAGCTGCCCGCCCAGCACGCTGGTGACGATCATCGCTACCAGCATGGGGACCAGGATGGCGCCGGAGTTGGTGACGCTGTTGCCGACCACCCCTTGCACGAATACGGGCAGGAAGAAGATGGCGCCGAACATCGACATCGCCACGCCGACGCTGGCGATGTTGGAGAAGGTGAAGATGCTGCTCTTCCAGAGCTGGAGCGGAAGGACAGGCTCAGCCGCTCGACGTTCGATCCACACGAACGCGGCCAGCAGCACCGCCGACGCGGCATACAGACCGATGATCTGCCACGAGCTCCACGGGTACTGCACCCCGCCCCAGACAGTCGCCAGCAGCGTGCCGGCGATACCGAGAGAGAGCGTCACGCTGCCCCACACGTCGATCTTGTGCGGGCGCCGTTCGTTGGGCACGTGCATGAAGAACCAGATCACGACCAGGGTCAGGACGGCGATGGGCAGGTTGACGAAGAACAGCCACCGCCACGTGAAGTGCTCCGTGATATATCCGCCGGCAGCGGGTCCGATGATCGACGCGAGTCCGAACGAGGCGCCCATCATGCCCTGGTACTTGCCCCGCTCGCGCGGCGAGATGATGTCGCCGATGATCGCCTGGGACAGCGGCATGATGAAGCCCATGCCGGCGCCCTGGACGAAGCGGGCGAAGACGAGAAACCAGAAGTTCGGCGCGAGCCCCGAGAGAGCAGAGCCGACCGCGAAGACGACGATCCCTGTCATGTAGAGCGGCTTGCGGCCGTAGACGTCGGAAAGTTTCCCGGCCACCGGCGTGACGATCGTCGACGCGAGCATCGCCGAGATCGGGATCCAGCTGTAGTCGGCCAGCCCGCCGAGCTCCGCCACGATGGTCGGCAGCGCCGGCGCGACCAGCGTCATGTTCAGCGAGGCGACGAGCGAGCCGAGCATCAGACCGGCGAAGACGGCCATCACACCCCGGTCGAGTCCGCTCGACTCGGTCGTGCCGGCCGCCTGGGAGGCGACGGCGGTCACCAGACCAAGGTTACCGAGATCGCGGCAGGCCCAGCACCCGCTCAGCGAGGATGTTGCGCAGGACCTCCGAGGTCCCGGCCTCGATCGTGTTCGCGCGCGAGCGCAGGAACTGATATTTCCAGCCTTCGCCGTCACCGACCTGCGAGGCCGGCCCCGCGACGTCCATGGCGGTCTCGGTCATGCGCTGGTTCAGCTCCGACCACATCAGCTTCAGGATCGACCCCTCCGGCCCGGGTATCCCGCTCTTCTTGACCGCGGTCACGGCCCGGTAGCCGTTGAGCTGCAGGGCGCGCGCCTCGATCGTGTGCTGGGCGATCTTCTGCCGGACGAGCGGATCCGAGCCGCGCCCCAGCTTGCGTGCGTGCTCCGCGAGCTCCGACGCGGTGATCTGGGCGCGGGTGGCAAGCGCAAGGCCGAGCGTGCCCCGCTCGTGGAGCAGCGTCGTCATCGCCACAGCCCAGCCGTTGCCGGCTTCGCCGAGGATCTGCGACTTCGGGACCTTCACGTCCTTGAAGAAGATCTCGTTGAACTCAGCGTCGCCGGTGATCTGGACGAGCGGCCGGACCTCGATCCCGGGACTCTCCATGTCGACCAGCAGGTAGGTGAGGCCGTCGCGCGGATTCGCCTCCTTGCGCTCGCGGGCGACGAGCATGCACCACCTCGCCACCTGCGCCAGCGTCGTCCAGACCTTCTGGCCGTTGACGAGGTAGTGGTCGCCCCTGTCCTCGGCCCTGGTCTGCAGCCCCGAGAGGTCGCTGCCCGCGTTGGGCTCGCTGAATCCCTGGCACCAGATCTCCTCGGCGGAGAGCAACGGCGGCAGGTAGCGCTTCTTCTGTTCCTCGGTGCCATGCGAGATGATCACCGGTCCCCCCATGCCGAGGCCGATGACGTTGATCGGCTCGGGCGCGTGAGCCAGGATCATCTCGTCGTTGAAGATCAGCTGGTCCATGAATGAGCCGCCGCGGCCGCCGTACTCCTTCGGCCAGGTGATGCCTACGTAGCCTGCGCCGTGGAGCTTCCTCTGCCACTTTCGGCGGCGTTCGACGAACGCTTTCATGTCTCCGTCGCCGTCCGCCTCCGCGTCGTGAGGAGCGTTGGCCTTCAGCCAGGCGCGGACCTCGTCCCGAAAAGCCTTCTCGGTCGCGCTCAGCTCGAACTCCACGCCAGGATCTTAGGCGACCGCGGGCAGCACTTCGCTGCCGAGCAGCTCGAGGGCGTCGGAGTCGTCGAGCAGGAAGTGCTGGAGCATGAACAGGTCGATGCCGAGCTTGCTCAGCTCGCGGATCCGCGCCGCGATCTCCTCAGGCGTGCCCACCAGCCACGCGTCCTTGCGATTGTCCAGGACCTCTTCGGGGCTCATGTTCTTGAGCGAGGGGATGACGTCGCGCACCTGCGAAGCGCGCTCGAGCAGGTCGGCACGATCCCGGCCAATGAGGTAGCTGGTCATCAGAGAGCGCCGGATGGTCGAAGGGTCACGGCCGATTTCGCGGCAGCGCTCATCCAGCGCGTCGCGGCATTCCCGGAACATTTCGAGGTCGAATCGCGAGAAGTTCCACTCGGCGGCCTCTCGCGCCACCAGCGGAATCGTGCGTTTGAGGCCCTTCCCACCAATCAAGAAAGGGATCGGGTTGCGCGCCGGCTTCGGATAGGTCCGGGACCAGAGGTCGCGCATCGTGCGGATGCCCTCCTCCAGCATGTTGAAGCGCTCCTTCTCGGTGAAGAACGGAATTCCAAATACGGAATGCTCATTCTGGTTCCAGCCTGCCCCAAAGCCGAGGATCAGACGCCCACCCGACAGGACGTCGACGGACGCGGCGATCTTGGCCAGGACCCCCGGCAGCCGGAACGTCACCGGTGACACCATCGGGCCGAGCTCGATCGTCTTCGTCCATTCCGCCGCGAGGGCGAGCGATTCCCAGCACTCGATGCAGTCGCGATCGGGCCCGCCCATGAGCGAGATCAGGTGGTCGCTTCGACGCAGTGACGCGAAGCCGAGGCGATCCGTGTCGATGCAGATTCGCCTCCAGCGGTCCCAGTTGAGGCCTTCCTGGCCCTCGATCATGATTCCGACCTTCGTCATCGATCGAGATGCTAACCGCCTCAGGCTTCGGGTCCGCTGAACTCCTCCATCGCGGCCGCGATGCGGTCGGCGGTCACGCCGGCATCCTTGAGCACGTGGGCGGCGATCCCCTGGCCCTCCGACGCGAGCGCCAGCAGGATGTGGCCGGTGCTGACGAGGGGGTCTCCCGCCGCGCCACAGAGCTTGAAGGCAAGCTCGATCACTCTTTTCACCCGCGAGGTGGGGACGATCCTCGGGTTGGCGGGCGGCTTCTTGCCATGCATGACCTTGTCCAGCGTTGCGCGGACCGTCTGCTCGTGGACGCCCAGCGACGCGAGCGTCATCGCCGAGTGCGACGTCGCGTCCGCGAACGCGGCGAGCAGCAGGTGCTCGGTGCCGATATAGGTGAAGCCAATCTTCAGGGCCTCGGTCTGAGCCGCGGTCAGCATGCCCTGGGCCGTGACGGTAAAACGCTCGAATGGATACATCGGGCCCGAGGTCCGTCCGGCGGCCGCCTCCACGACGGCTCGGCGGATGGTCGCCCAGCGTGGAGGGCCGGTTACCGGTGGGCTGAAGACCTCGTGCGGATTGAATGGTTCAGGCGTGTGCCGCTGCATCCACTCCAGGCAGGCGGCGATGACGATGGAGTTGACCGGCATCCCGGTCCGGGAGGAGGCCAGGTCGAGCCTGGCGAAAACCTCGTCGGTGAGGCGAATCGTAGTCGCCCTGGACATCATGTCAATTTGACGTCATTTTGCAATCTCTGTCAATCCCAGTCGGGGTTGAAGTTGCGGATTCGCTCTTTCGGGATCCCGGCCCGCCGAGCCATCCACAGCGCCATCGGGACGTACGCGAACTCGGCCGGCGCGTGGGCGTCGGCGTCGAGGACGAAGTCGCAGCCCAGGTCCCGAGCCGTCCGGGCCATCTCGGGCGAGAGGTCCATGCGCGCGGGGTCGCAGTCGATCTCCAGCGCGACCCCGTTCCGGGCCGCCTCCTTGAAGACCGCCTCGAAGTCGTAGGTCGCTCCTTCGCGGGAACCGGGGCGCCTGCCCGTCGGGTGGCCGATGACGTCGACGTGGGGGTGCGAGACGGCGCGGAGCATGCGCTCCGTCATCGCGGCCGGCTCCTGGCGGAGCTTGACGTGGGGGGAGGCGATGACGACGTCGAGGATCTCGAGCACGGCATCGGGCAGGTCCAGCGCCCCGTCCTCCAGGATGTCGACCTCGATGCCCTGCAGCAGCGTCAGGCCGTCCACCTGCTTCTGCACCTCCGCCATCTCGTGCGCCTGAGCGACGAGCCGCTCCGCGTTCAGGCCGTGCACCACGGTGATCCGCGGCGAGTGGTCGGTGATGCCCAGGTAGCCGTAGCCCAGCGCCTGCGCCCCCTCCGCCATCTCGAGCATGGTCGCGCGGCCGTCGCTCCAGGCCGTGTGGCAGTGGATGTCGCCGCGGTAGTCGCCGAAGTCTAGCTCCGATTCGTCGTCGCGAGCAGGCTGGTTCATCTGCTCGCGCAGTCGGTTCAGGTAGCGGCTCTCGCCGTTCTTGATCACGTCGGAGAGCACCCGCGCGATGCCCTCGCCGACGCCCTCGATGGACGTCAGCGTCCCGGACCGCTCTAGCGCGTCGAGGTCGGGACGCCCCAGCGCGATCGACCACGCGGCCATGGAGAAGGCCTTGGCGCGAAATCTCTCCTTCTCCTGCTGCCGGAGCAGATATCCGATCTCGGACAGCGCCTGAGCGGCAGCGATCGCATCCACCACGTAAATTGTCAGCCGTGGCCACACCTGAGCCGAAGCGGGGCGACCCGATCGCCGAGCTCGTCGAGTCGCTGCTCCTGGAGCTTGGCGAGGACCCCGCCCGCCAGGGCCTCAAGGCCACCCCAGACCGGGTGTCACGCGCGCTGCGCGAGCTGACCGACGGTTATGGGGTCAAGCCGGAGGAGGTCATCGCCGACGCGGTCTTCGACCAGGACTACGACGAGATGGTCGTGGTCAAGGACATCGCTTTCTACAGCCTCTGCGAGCACCACATGCTGCCGTTCTTCGGCCAGGTCCACGTCGGCTACCTGCCGAAGGGCAAGGTGGTCGGTCTGAGCAAGATCCCGCGGCTGGTCGAGGTCTTCTCGCACAGGCTCCAGATCCAGGAGCAGCTGACGCGAGAGATCGCCGAGGCGCTCAACGTGACGCTCGCGCCCAAGGGCGTCGGAGTGGTCGTCGAGGCCCGCCACCTCTGCATGGAGATGCGCGGGGTCGAGGCCCCGGGAGGGCACATGATGACTTCCTGCATGCTGGGCACGTTCCGCCGGGACCCGCGGACGCGTGCGGAATTTCTCGACCTGGTGCGCCGCCGCAGCTGATTCTCCGTTCGCAGCCCGGAAACGGGCTATAGACTTCCGCGCGGCAAAGCAACCGTGTTGACCCGTCCCTCGCTTGCGCTTTTCGCGGTCCTGCTCATCGCATTCGCATGCGCACCTGAGTCCCGCACTCCTCCGCTCACCCCTGTGGCCCAGGCGACCAGCTCGCCCAGCCACGAGCCTTCGCCCTCGCCGTCGTCCATCGCGGCCCCGCTCGCCATCACGGCCGCGTCGTTCCACGCGGGAGAGATTGGTTTTGCCTACGCGCCCGCGCGCGCCACCGCCGCCGGCGGCGTGGCGCCGTATGCATGGTCTGTCAGCTCAGGCGCGCTGCCGGCCGGCCTGTCCATGAGCGCTTCCGGGGTGGTCGCGGGCAAGCCGGCCACGCTTGGGACGTCACTGTTCACGGCCAGCGTGAGCGATTCGGCCGGCAACAGCGCCTCCATCGACACCACGATCGCGGTCTACAAGCACGTCGCGGTCACGCCGACCTGCCCGACGAATTTCCCATGCATGGTGGAAGCCGGTTGCCTGACGGCCTGCGGCGTCTTCGGCAATCAGTCCGGAGGCGCCGGCCCTTACACCTACAAAGTGATCTCGGGTGCGATCCCGAGTGGGATGGGGCTGAACGGCTTCTCCTTGACCAGGGCGTTCCCGGCGCCTGCGACGGGGGCAACCGCCGATTGGCTGTTCAGCGTCGTCGTCGTCGATGGAATCGGGGCGACCGCGCAGACGACCGCCAGGTTCCACGTTTTCCCGCACATCGCGTTCACGCAGTCGAACGCAGCGTGCACCGGAGCCCAGGCTCGCGCGGGCTGCAGCACGTCATTGACGTACACGCTTGGCACTCCTGGACTGTTGACCCCCCAGCTCAAGTCAACGCCAAATCCGCTACCCAAAGGCTGGTCGGCTGTGGCGAGCAAGGGCACGGTTACGCTCACCGTGCCGCCGCCTGTCTGCACAGTTCCGGGACAGGTGACCTCGACGCTCATCCTCGTGCTCGTCGACGGCAGCACCTGCGCGGCAGGCGCCGGAGCCTACTGCTCCTCGGCACCCGCGACCGTGAAGATCACCCTCACCTGCTGACTCGGCGGCTCGATACATAACGCAGCCTTTATGCGTTATATTCTATAAAGCAACCTTTATGTTTCTCCCCAGTCAGCGCAACGAGCTTCCGGACCACTTCCTGGCCTTCGCCAACCCCACCCGCCTGCGCATCCTCGAGCGGCTCGCCAAGGCCGGCGAGGTCAACGTCAACGAGCTCGCGCAGCACCTCCACATGAGCCAGCCGCGCATCTCGTGGCACCTGCGGATGCTCCGCGTGGGCGGGGTCATCAGGACCCGGCGCGAGGGCCGGTTGGTCTACTGCTCCCTCGACGTGGACAACATCCGCCGCTATCGCCGGCGCCTGGACGAGATGCTCGGCATCACCGCATCCCCAGTTGGAAAACCAAAAGTTCGCGAGGAGGTGGGCGCATGAGCGCCAATCACAGAGGGAACGGTCACCATCGAAACGGCAAGGACCATAAGGTCCGGGTAGCCATCGTCGGGGTCGGCAACTGCGCATCCTCGCTGGTCCAGGGCGTGCACTACTACCGCAACGCCTCGGCCAAAGACTCGGTGCCCGGTCTCATGCACGTGAACCTCGGCGGCTATCACATTCGCGACATCGAGTTCGTCGCGGCGTTCGACATCGACAAGAACAAGGTCGGGCTCGACCTCTCGGAGGCGATCTTCGCCAAGCCCAACAACACCGTGAAGTTCTCCGAGGTGCCGAAGATGGGCCTGAAGGTCCAGCGTGGCATGACGCACGACGGCATCGGCAAGTACCTGTCCGACATCGTGCAGAAGGCCCCGGGCGAGACGTCCGACGTGGTCGGCATCCTCCGGAAGACCAGGGCCGACGTCGTCGTCAGCTACCTGCCGGTCGGCTCCGAGGAAGCCACCAAGTGGTACGTCGAGCAGGCGCTCACCGCGGGGGTCGGGTTCGTCAACTGCATCCCGGTTTTCATCGCCCGCGAACCGTACTGGCAAAAGAGGTTCGCGGAAAAGGGCCTGCCGATCATCGGCGACGACATCAAGTCCCAGGTCGGCGCGACGATCGTCCACCGCGTGCTCACCCGCCTGATGCGGGACCGCGGCGTGAAGCTGGAGCGCACCTACCAGCTCAACTTCGGCGGCAACACAGACTTCCTCAACATGCTCGAGCGCGAGCGGCTGATGTCCAAGAAGATCTCGAAAACGCGCTCCGTCACGTCGCAGCTCGACTACGACATCGGCAAGGACAACGTCCACATCGGACCATCCGACTACGTGCCCTGGCTGAACGACCGCAAGTGGGCGTACATCCGGCTCGAGGGCCGCTCTTTCGGTGACGTTCCGTTGAACGTCGAGCTGAAGCTCGAGGTGGTCGACTCGCCCAACTCGGCGGGCATCGTGATCGACGCCGTGCGCTGCGCCAAACTGGCGCTGGACCGTGGTCTCGGCGGTGCGCTGGAAGGTCCGAGCTCTTACTTCATGAAATCGCCGCCCGTCCAGTACAGCGACAACGACGCCAGGCGGCTGGTGGAGGAGTTCATCGAGGGTGATAAAGCGGGAGTCAATGGACGCGAGGCGCGTGACCGCCGCGTCACGACCCGCACGAAACCGCCTGCAGCTGCTCGCCGCTAGCTACGAGGCCGGCGCGCGGATCCTGCGTGCAACGCCTACCGGGTGGCGGCACGCGGCCGCCGCGCCGGGTGGTGCGGCGTGGTTCTGGCTGAGCCGTGCCCAGCGGCAGGCGGCGCTCGACAACTACGCGGCGGCGCTTGGCCGCGACCGCTCGGACCCCGAAGTTGCGCGGGTCGCCAGGCGCGCCTTTCAGAACTACGGCCGGATGCTGATGGACTTTGTTCTCATGGGCAGCCTTGCTCCAGCGGAGCTCATGGCGCGCGTCTCGGTCGAGGGGCTGGAGCACCTCGACGCCGCCCTCGCGCGCGGACGCGGCGCGATCATGGCCGTGCCTCACATGGGCTCTTGGGACATGGCCGGCTCCTACGCCGGCGCCCTCGGTTACCGCATCTCCGCTGTGGCAGAGCGCTTCCCGGGCAGCCTGAACGACGCCGTGATCAAGACACGCCAGAGCTTCGGCCTTGACGTCATCACCCTTGGCCGGTCCGCGGTGCGGGCCATCACCGAAGCGCTGCAGGCGAACCGGGTCGTCGCCTTGCTGTGCGACCTGGAGCAGGGTCCAGGAGTGAGCGTGCGCTTCTTCGGCCGCACGGCGACAGTGCCCGGAGGCCCTGCTGCCTTCGCTCTCAAGACGGGCGCGGCTCTCATCCCCGCCTGCCAGTACGGCGTGGCGCCCGGCCGGTATCGGATCCATCTCGATCCCCCGCTGGCCGTCTCCGCCGGCGAGCTGAGGGAGCCGCTCATGCAGCGCGTGATCGACCGTTTCGAGGATTTCATCCAGGAGCGACCTGACCAGTGGTACGCATTCCGGCCGATGTTCGGCCGCTGAGGGATGGGCGAGTGGACATGGCGAGCCTTCAAGATCGTGCAGTCGCTGGTCGAGCGCCTGCCGCGGCCGTGGGCTTACGCGCTGGCGGTGATGGCCGCCCGCTTCGCCTGGTGGTTTTCGCCCCTGGCGAGACCTCGCCTCGAATACAACCTGAAGATCGCCTGCCCCGAGCTGCAACAAGACCCGGCGGCGCTGCGTCGAATGTCCTGGCTGAACTTCCGCGACCACGCGAAGGCGTACGCCGACCTGATGCAGCTGCCAAACGCGCGTGTGGAAACGATGAGGAAGCTGCTCAAGGTCGAAGGCTGGGAGCACCTCGAGCAGGCGCGCGCCATGGGCAAGGGCGCGCTCGTGGTCTCGTGCCACATGGGCTCGTACGAGGTCGTGGCCGCGATCTGGTCGGCGACACTTGCGCCGGTCAGCTTCTTCGCCGAGGAGGTCGAGCCGCGCCCGCTCTTCGAGTGGTATCGCGACACGCGGGCGCGGCTGGGCATCAGCGTGCTGACTCTCGACCACGGCGGCATCCGCAAGGTGCTGGACGCACTGCGCGAGCAGGAGATGGTGATCACCGCGATCGACCGCGACATCATCGGCAGCGGGTACCTGATGCCCTTTTTCGGCAAGCTCGCTCCCATCCCGCTCGGCCCCGCGGCGATCGCCCTGCGCCTGGGCACGCCGCTCTTTCCCGTGTGCGTGTACAGGCTTCCGGACGACACGTACATGGCCGAAGGCACACCGCTGGTCTTCGCCACCTCGACCGGAAACGCCCGGGCGGACCAGGTGCGCGCGACCGAGCAGCTGCTGCGTCGGATCGAGCAGTTCATCCAGAGGCATCCCGAGCAGTGGCATGTGCCCCACCGAATCTGGGCCGGCTCACCTTGAAGAGGCGCGGGGGGATCAGGATCCCCCCACGGACCCCCCTCTCGAGACAACGATTGGGAGGCGCTTGGTATGTGGACGCCTGGGCGACGGCCGGAGTAAATCCGGCCTTGACACCTGGCGGGGTTTCCAGATGAGGGTCGGCCTGGTTTCTCCCTACGACTTCGCCACCGCCGGTGGGGTGAACGACCATGTCCGCCACCTCGCTGTCCAGCTCCAGAAGGCAGGCCACGAGACCCGCATCTTCGCGCCCTCCAGCCGATCCGACGTCGGCTTCGATGCGGCGCGGTTCTACCGCATCGGCACTCCGATCGCCATCCCGGCCAACGACTCGGTCGCTCGCATCACGCTGAGCTTCCATCTCGCGAACCAGGTCGCCGCGATCGTCGCCGACGAGCGTTTCGACGTCCTGCACTTCCACGAGCCGTTGATGCCGGCGCTGCCGATGACCATGCTCCGGATGTCGACCACCGCCAACGTCGGCACGTTCCACGCGTTCGCGCACTCGAACATCGGCTACTACTACGGGCGGCCGCTGCTGCAGCCGTACCTGGCCCACCTGCATCGGGCGATCGCGGTCAGCGAGCCGGCGCGGGACTTCGTCACTCGATACTTCCCCGACTTCCCGATGCGCGTGATCCCCAACGGGATCGACCTCAACGTCTACAAGCCTGGGCTCGCGCCCATCCGCCACCTGCGCGACGAGAACCTGAACATCCTGTTCGTCGGCAGGCTCGAAAAGCGCAAAGGGCTCGGGGACCTGCTCCGTGCCTACCGCACGCTCAGCACGAGGGTGCCGGAAACCAGGTTGATCATCGTCGGCGACGGTCCCCAGCGCGGCCGGGTCGAGTCGTTCGTCGCCCGGCACCGGCTGACCAATGTGATCCTCGCCGGCTATGTACCCGACAGCGTCAAGCCTCGCTACTACAACAGCGCCGACATCTTCTGCGCCCCGGCGACCGGAGCCGAGAGCTTCGGCATCGTGCTGCTCGAGGCGCTCGCCTCGGCGCTGCCGGTGGTCGCGACCGAGGTGCCCGGCTACATGTCCGTCCTCGAGCCCGGACGGGACAGCATCACCGTGCCGCCGAAGAACTGGCGCGAGCTCGCGGCTTCGCTGGTCATCCTGGCGCGCGACGGCGAGCTGCGCCGCCGGCTCGGCGACTATGGCGTGCAGAAGGCGCGCCGGTACTCGTGGGAGACAGTCGCGGGACAGGTCGTCGAGGTCTATCACGAGGCGCGCCGCGCGCTTGCCGCCCAACCCGCGACTGAGATGGAGGTGACAGGTGTTCACCACGCGGTTTGAGGCCTGGGTCCGGCGCCACGCCGAGGCCCTGATGACCGCACTCGGGCGGACGCCGCTCACCCCCAACCAGGTCACGGTCGTCGGCGTGGCTCTGACGTTTCTCGCGGCGGGGCTGGTCGCCTTCGGTCACCTGCGTTGGGCGGGGGTGGTGCTGATCTTCGCCGGCACCTGTGACATCCTCGACGGCGCGCTCGCACGCTCGACCAACGCGGCCTATCCATATGGGGCGTTTCTCGACTCGACGCTGGATCGCTACTCGGAAGGCGCTGTCTACCTCGGCCTCGCCGCCTACTTCGTCACCATCGACCCGCCGCTCCAGGAGTGGCTGATCCTCGCCACCCTGGCGGCACTGGCGGGGTCCTTCCTGGTCAGCTACGTCCGCGCCCGGGCCCAGAGCCTGGGCTTCGCGTGCAAGTCGGGCCTGTTCCAGAGGCCCGAGCGGGTGGTCGCGACGGTGGTCGGTCTGCTGCTCGGCGGCTGGTGGCTCTACGGCATCGTCTTCCTGCTGGCGATCGTCACCAACATCACCGCCCTCCAGCGGATCCGCGAGGTCTGGCTGCAGGGTCGCGCTCAGCGCCTGGCGCGGGAGCGCGAGGTGAAGGCCAAAGCGGGGCGCGCGGCGCCCACCCAGATTCCGTGAGTGGTCCGTTCGCCGGTGTCGTCGGCCACGCCCAGGCCGTGCGGCAGCTCGGCGCGCAGCTCGCCACCGACCGGCTCGCGCACGCGTACCTGTTCGTCGGCGAGGCCGGGCTTGGCAAGGCCACGGTCGCCCGCACCCTCGCGTCCGCGCTCCTGCCCGAGGCGCCCCTGACCCGCCACCCCGATTACTGGGAGGACGACCGGAACAAGCTCATTCACGTCAACGAGATCCGGTTGATCCCCGACAAGCCGGCCGAGTTCCACGAGCTGACCCTTCAGCAGTTCGTGAACCTGAAGCCCGCGATCGGCTCTTGCCGCTTTGTCCTCGTGACCAACGTCGGCCGCCTGCGGGACGAGTCGCAGGGCGTGCTGCTGAAGACGCTCGAGGAACCGCACCCGCACCGCGTCATCGTCCTGACCACGCCGAGCCTGAACCCGTTCGTCGTCCTGCCGACGGTCGTGTCGCGCTGCCAGCGGGTGTTCTTCCACCCGGTACCTCCGGCCGAGATCGAAGGCTTGCTGACAGCCACTGGCATCGAGCCGAACAGGGCCCGGCTGCTGGCAGAGCTTTCGGGTGGACGGCCAGGATGGGCGATGCGGCGGGCCGGCGATGAGCGCGTGATCGAGCTGCACCGCACGTGGACCAGGCGCCTCGAGGAGATCTTCGGCGCCCCGCCCGACGTGCCCCTGCACGTGGCGGCGCAGCTCGACTCGGAGCAGATGGGCTGGCGGCGCAGCGAGGGTGAGGAGGAAGATCCCGCGCTGTTCGCGATCGCGAGCTGGCAGATCGAGCTGCGGCGCCGCATGCTGGCGAGCAGCGGCCGCGAGCAGGGCCGGTGGGCCCGCCTGCTCGAGCTCTCGTACGACACGCTCGGCTACCTCGAGCAGAACGTCAGTCCCCGGCTTGCGCTGGAGACCTTCTTGCTGGAATGCCGAAAGGCGTCGTGAGGAAGGCCCTCGAGGGCTTCCAGCCTTATGTCCCGGGCGAGCAGCCGCCCGACGGTGAGGGCTGGATCAAGCTCAACACCAACGAGTCGCCTCTGCCGCCTTCACCGAAGGTGATTGCCGCGATCAAGGAGGCGGCGACCGACGCCCTCCGGCTCTATCCGAGCCCGACTGCCGCGCCCGCGCGGGAGGCCATCGCCAGGAAGTTCCAGCTCGACCCCACGCGCGTCACTGTCGGCAACGGAGGCGACGAGCTGATCGAGCTCTGCTTCCGCGCGTTCGCCGGCGCGGGCGACACCGTCGCCTTCCCCACCCCGACCTACCCGCTGTTCGAGCCGCTGTGCCGGCTGCACGAGGCGGCGCCTTCGCGGCATCCGACCGAAGCTTTCGCTGAGCTTCCTCCCAGCCTCGGGCCGGACCCGTCGCCGCTGAAGTTCATCGTCAACCCGAACTCGCCGACAGGCGCGCTCTTCGAGGCGCGCGACGTCGAGGCTGCCGTGGCGGCGTCGTCGGGGGTAGTCGCGATCGACGAGGCGTACGTCGACTTCGCGCCGCGTTCCGCCGTCGACCTCCTGAACACCCACGACAACGTGCTGTTGCTGCGCACGTTCTCGAAGTCGTACGGGCTGGCCGGCATGCGCATCGGATTCGCCCTGGGCAGCCCTGATCTGATCGAGGCCCTCGACGCCGTCAAGGACTCTTACAACGTGGACCGTCTGGCGATCGTCGCGGCGGCCGTCGCGATCGGCGACGACCAACACCACCGCAAGGTCGTGGACGAGGTGGTGAAAAATCGGACCGAGCTCGCGGACGCCCTGGAGAGGCGCGGATTCGAGGTCGTGCCGTCGGCGGCGAACTTCGTCTTCGTCCGGCCGCCGAAGCCCGCCGCCGAGGTCGTCGCCGCCCTGCGCGAGCGCAAGGTCCTGGTCCGCCATTACGATCGTGAGCCGATCGCGGGCTGGATCCGGGTCACGGTCGGCACGCGCGAGCAGCACGAGAAGCTGCTGGGCGCATTGAAGGAGATTCTTTGAGCACGACGCCGACTCGCGAAGAGACCTGGGAGCTGGTCACCTCGATGACCAGGTCCGACCAGCTGCGCCGGCACATGCGCAGCGTGTCCGCGGCCATGGAGGCATACGCGCGCAGGTTCGGCGAAGACCCTGAGCGGTGGGCCGTGCTGGGCCTCATCCATGACTGGGACTACGAGTCCGGACCGACCGCCGAGCTGCACCCGATGCGGGGGATCCAGATGCTGCGGGAGAAGGGCTGGCCGGAGGACATCCTCGACGACATCGCCTCTCACGCCGACTACCTCAACGTGCCGCGCGACACCAATGCGCGCAAGGCCCTGTACGCGGTCGATGAGATGTGCGGATTCATCATCGCCTGCGCCCTGGTCAAGCCAGACAAGTCACTGAGCGCGGTCGAGCCGAGCACGGTCCGCAAGAAGATGAAGGACAAGGCTTTCGCGCGGGGCGTTCACCGGGAAGAGCTCGCGGCCGGGGCCGAAGTCCTTGGCGTACCCTTCGACGAGCACGTTGAGTTCGTCCGCGACGCGCTGAAGCCCATCGCACAGGAGCTGGGTCTGAATCCGTGAGCTTGGTATCCCTGCCGTGAGCACCGGAGGCCGCCCCCGAGTCCTTTTGATGCACCCGATCCTCGATCCCGGCCCTGCCATCCTGGCCGAGGCCGCGGAAGTCGTCACCTACCCCGCCGACCGGCCCCTCGACGAGGCTTCCATCCGCCAGGCCGCCGAAGGATGCCTGGGCATAGTGAGCCAGCTGATGGACCCGATCCGCGACGCCGTGCTGTCGACGCCCGGCCTCCGTTGCGTGAGCAACGTCGCGGTGGGCTTCGACAACATCGACATCCCCGCCGCGACCGCGCACAAAGTCATGGTCACGAACACGCCGGGCGTGCTCGACGACGCGACGGCGGATTTCGCCTTCACGCTGCTGATGGCCGCCGCCCGCCGGATCCCGGAGGCTGACCAGTTCACTCGCGGCGGCCACTTCCACGGATGGGCGATCGACATGATGCTCGGCCAGGACGTGTTCGGCGCGACCCTCGGCATCGTGGGCATCGGCCGCATCGGGCGCGGGGTTGCGCATCGAGCCAAGGGCTTCAACATGCGCGTCCTCTACTACGACCCCCAGCCGCTGCCGCGCGAGGCGGAGGAGCAGCTCGGCGCCACCCGTGTCGACTTGAACCGCCTGATCGCCGAATCGGACTTCATCTCCATCCACGTACCTCTGACGCAGGAAACACACCACCTCTTCAGCACCCCGCAGTTCAACGCCATGAAGCGCACCGCGATCCTTGTCAACACGTCGCGAGGACCGGTGGTGGACGAGGCCGCGTTGGTCGAGGCGCTCAGGGCCGGGAAGCCGGCGGGCGCCGGCCTCGATGTGTACGAGCGAGAGCCCGCGGTCCATCCGCACCTGATCCCGATGCCCAACGTCGTGCTGGCCCCGCACATCGCCAGCGCCACCGTGCGCACGCGTTCCGAGATGTCGGCGATGGCGGCGCGCAACATGGCGACGGCGGTGCGCGGCGGCAGGCCCCCCAACCTGGTCAACCCCGAGGTCAAGCGATAGCGGTAACCCTCCGATACAAACTCCTTGCCCTGGACCTGGACGGCACGATCCTCGCCATGGACCTGACATTGGATCCAGGCGACGTCGACGCCGTGCACAGGCTGGTCGGCGCCGGTGTCGCGGTGATCGCCTGCACCGGCCGGCCCTATCCGGGCGCGCTGCCCTGGGTGACGCGGCTCGGCCTGACCGGCCCCATCGTCTGCTACCAGGGCGCCCAGGTGCGCACGCTCGACGGGCAGACGCTGCTCGACCATGGAGTTCCGCATGACCTCGCGATGGAGGTCATACGCTATGCGCGCGAACGCGGGCTCCACGTCCAGGCCTACCGCGACGACGAGCTGATCGTGGATCGGGACCGTCCCGAAGCGCATGTCTACGCCGAGCACGCGAGCATGGAGGTGCACATCGTCGGCGACCTGGACCGGGGCATGGGAGCCACGACACCGAAGCTCGTCATGGTTGCCGCGCCGGCGACCCTCGAGGCGCTCCTGCCCGAGGCCCGGCGGCGCTGGTTGGGCAGGCTGAACGTCGCCACTTCGACGCCCGACTACCTCGAGTTCACAAGCGTCGAGAGCGACAAGGCCTCTGCGTTGCGGTTCCTGTGCGAGCGCTTTGGCTTGTCGCAGACCGAGGTCGTCGCCGTCGGTGACGGCCGCAACGACGCGTCCATGATCGCGTGGGCAGGCCTGGGTGTGGCGGTGGAGGGATCGCCGTCCGAGGTCCTGGCCGCGGCCGACCGCACGATCCCCGGCCCTGGCCACGGCGGAATCCCGATCCTGACCGACCTGTTCCTCAAGTGAGCACATAGATGGCCACCCTCCTCCTCGTCCACGCCCACCCCGACGACGAGGCGATATCGACGGGCGGGGTGATGCTGAAGGCCAAGGCGCACGGACACCGCGTGGTGCTGGTCACCGCGACCCGAGGCGAGGCGGGCGAGATCTACAACATGGACGAGGAGGCGTCGCGGCCGCGGCTGGGCGAGATCCGGACGCAGGAGCTCATGAACGCGGCCGAGATCCTGGGCGTCGACAGGCTCGAGATCCTCGGCTACCGCGACTCGGGGATGGTCGACACGCAGGACAACAAGGACCCGCGCTCGTTCCACCAGGCCAAGCTCGAGGAGGCGGCCGGCAAGCTCGCGGTCTTGATTCGCGAGGAGCGGCCCGCGGTGGTCGTGACGTATGCGGAGGACGGTGTTTACGGACACCCGGACCACATAAAGGCGCACCAGGTCACGAATGCGGCCCTGGACGTCATCGAGCACGAGGGTTCGCCCGTGAAGAAGGTCTATTACACGGCGATCCCGCGCTCGCGTATGGAGGCGTTCGTCGAGCAGATGCCGGAGGAGGCGCGCCGAGCCGCGGACAACAACATGCGGATCGCCGGCACGCCGGACGAGCTCATCACGACCGAGATCGACGTCCACGACTACCTCACCCAGAAGCGGGACGCGTTTCGGAGCCACGTCAGCCAGAACGACCCGAACTCGTGGTTCGCCACGATGCAGGACCAGGTCTACGAGCTTGCTTTCGGCACCGAGTTCTACCAGCTGGTACGGGGGGAGCTGGGTTCGGAGCCGCCGGAACAGGACCTGTTCGCCGGGGTCGACTCGTAGACTCGAAGCGGCCTATGGAAGTACTCAAGATCACTCCTCGCGGTTACTGCCACGGGGTGGTCGACGCGTTCCGGATCGCCAGGCGCGTGCGTGAGGAGACGAATGGCCCGGTGCACATGCTCGGCATGCTCGTGCACAACACGCACGCCACCGACGACCTGCAGGCCCAGGGCATCGCCCTGGTGGACCAGCCCAACCGCCTGGCGGGACTCGAGCTGATCCATGAGGGCACGGTCATCTTCACGGCCCACGGCGTCTCGCCCCAGGTGAAGGAGCGCGCGGTCGAGCTGGGCCTCAAGCCGATCGACGCCACCTGCTCCGACGTCGTGCGCACGCATGAGCTCGTCGCCGACCTCGCCCGCAAGGGTTACGAGGTCGTGTACATCGGCCGGAAGGGTCACCCAGAGCCCGAGGGCGTGGTGGGCGAGGCGCCCGGCAAGGTGCACCTCGTCCAGGACCCGCAGGACATCGAGGCGCTCGACCTCCAGGGAGACCGGATCGCGGTCACGTGCCAGACCACCCTTTCGGTCTGGGACACCGAGGACCTGATCGGAAAGGTGAGGGCACGCTACCCGCAGGCCGAGGTGTACAACGAGATCTGCCGCGCCACACAGGAGCGCCAGGAGGCAGCGGTCGAAGCGGCGAAGGAGGTCGACCTGGTCGTCGTGGTCGGCAGCCCGCGCTCGTCCAACTCGCTGCGACTGGTCGAGGTCGTCAAGAAGCTCGGGCACAAACCGGCCTACCTGGTCGATAGGCTCGAAGACCTCGACGTCGAGTGGTTCAGGGGCGCGCAAAGGGTCGGCGTGACCAGCGGCGCCTCGACCCCAACTCAGCTGACGCGACGGGTCATCGAGTACCTGGAAGCGCTCGAAGTCCCGGCCTAGGTCCCCCGGAGGCGGCGCAGCACGCCGCCGATCCCGCTCCGCCCGGCCCGCCGGGAGGGGTTTTCCGGCGCCGGCGAGGCGGCGACCGGCGGGGCGGCCGTCTCGGGCACGTGCGCGGCCCGCGGTTCGTGCTCCTCTTCCCGGGCGCCTGACGGCCTTCGCCGCCGGCGGCGGCGTGAGGAACCCGCCGCTCGCTCCGGCTTGGCCGAGGCGGCAGGGGGTGCCGCCACAGCAGGCGGCTCCGGCAGTCCCGGGGTGCTGTCAGTCCGCGAGCGCCGTCCGCGCCTGCGCCGAGGCGGCGAGACCGTCACCGGTGCGGCCGGTTCGGGCACCCGCTGGTGGACCGCCGGGGTGGTGCGCTTGACCTTCGCCCCGACCTCGCCTTCGGCGCACAGCGCACCGTCGGCCGTGTGCACGTCCACCCGCCAGACCACGATCGCCAACGGCGCCCCGCCGACCGGCGGCCGCTTCTGGGTGAGGGTCCAGCGCGCGTAGATCGTTTCCCCGGCGTGGATGACGCGAGGAAACCTCCAGTTCAGCCACTCCCACTCCGCGACAGACGGCACTGGCATGTCCATCGAGCCGAGGCCGAGCGCCATCGCCGCCACGAGGGCGGGAGGCGCGGCGCGGGGACCGTTGACGCCCGCCTCGATGGTCAGCGGTGAGAAGTCGCCGGCGACGCCGGCAAACAGCGCTATCTCGGCTTCGGTGACCGTCCGGCGGCGTGTGGTCCACTCGCCGCCGAGTGGGAGGTCGTCAAAGGAAAGCGGCTCCAGATCGGGCCGAGTATAGATCTAAGTTCAAGGATGCCGCGTTAACCTATCCGGACTTCAGATGGAACCGGCCGGCGTACTGCTGATCGTTTCGGTACTGCTGGTCGCCGCCCTCATGCTCCTGACCCTGTCGCTGATGCGCCTCCGCGGCACGACCCGCGCGGTCGAGGCGGCGCTGGCGGACGAGACCGGCGCCCGGGACCGCGCCAACCTGCTGCTCGCGCTGGCCTCGGCGGTCAACTCCTCGCTTGCCCTGGAGGAGGTGCTCAACGTGGCCCTGACCCACGTGGGCCGGATCATGGGCGCCGTCGCGGGCGCCATGTACCTGGTCCGGCCGGGCAAGACCGAGCTCTACCGGGAGGCGTCCTACAACCTGACGAACCGTGCCCGAGGTGGCCTGCGCGAGCTGGACGAAGAGCCGCTTCGTTCGGCCGTCGCCGCAATGCGTCCGCTGGTCGTCAAGCTCGACGAGCGGTCGGCGCCAGGGTTGGACCAGGGTGGGCATCCACAGCACGCGCTGGTGGTGCCGATCCAGCGCTCAGGGCAGCTGATGGGTGCGATGGAGCTCTACCTGAACGCATGGCGAGAGCTGACCGAGGACCAGGCCGACCTGCTGAACGGAGTCGCGTCGCAGGCCGCGATCGCAATCCGCCATGCCCAGCTCTTCGAGGCGCAGGAGGAGAATGCGCTCACCGACGAGCTCACCAGGCTGCCCAACAGGCGCGCGCTCGCGCAGCGGTTCCTCCAGGAGATGCAGCGAGCCCGGCGGCACCACAACTCGATCGCTTTCATGATGGTCGACATCGACCACTTCAAGCAGGTGAACGACACCTACGGACACCTGAACGGCGACGCCGTGCTGGCCGAGCTCGCCCAGATCCTCGTCACCGGTGCGCGCGAGTCGGACGTCTGCGCGCGCTACGGGGGCGAGGAGTTCGCGCTCATCCTTCATGAGACGACGGAGTCGGGCGCGCGTGTCCTGGCCGAGCGCATTCGCGCGAAAGTCGCCGCGGCAACCTTTCCCGGAGGATTGAAGATGACGATCAGCGTCGGCGTGGCCGCGACCGAGGAGCCCGCTCTCTTCACCCAGCTGATCGACCGCGCCGACCAGGCGCTCTACGCGGCGAAGCAGGGCGGCCGCAACCAGGTCCGCGTGGCGGACATGACCGG
>VBHA01000072.1:0-51601 GCA_005889495.1 Chloroflexota bacterium | reverse complement strand
ATCGTCCTGGGGCGGCGCGCGATCGAGCCGGGCCGCGGCCTGTGGTGCCTCCCCGGGGGCTTTGTCAACCATGACGAAGAGCCGGCGGGCGCGGCGGTCCGGGAATGCATGGAAGAGATCGGTGCGGCGGTCGAGCTGACCGAGCTGCTCGGCCTGTACCACGTGCCCAAGACGACCGCGACTTCGATCATCGGTGTGGCCTACCGGGGCCGGCTTGCCGGCGGGGCGAAGATCGCGCCGGGTCCGGAGATGCTCGAGCTGGGGGTCTTTACGCCTGCCGCGTTGCCGCCGATCGCGTTTCCGAGTCACCGAGAGGTTCTCGAGCGCTACGCCGGCGCACCTGGTCGCGCTGCAGCACCGCCATCACCACCACCAGGAGAACGGTCACCAGCCCGGAGGCCGTGAAACCGGCGGCGTAGCCGTAGCCCTGGACGACCGGACCGAAGATCAGCGGGCCGGCGGACAGGCCCAGGAAAAGGATGCTGCCGTACATCCCCATCGTCACGCCCCGCGTGGAGGCGGTCGAGAGGTCGGCGAACACCACGCCCATCGCCACGAACGCGGCGGCCATGAACGGCGTGCCGAGCGCCAGCACGATCGCCGGCCCGACAAACCCGCTCAGGTGCCCCAAGACGACCATCACGGCCGACCAGCCGACCGCGCCGGCGAACACGACGGGCCACCGCTGGTGCAGGCGATCGACCAGGCGTCCGGCCGGCACGCGCGAGACGCCGTTCACGATCGCCTGCAGCGCCAGCAGGTAACCGACCTGGGAGTTGGGGAGCTGCAGCACCTCTCGCCCGAACACGGGCAGGAAGGCGCCGATCGTCCCCCATGTGAGCGTCATCGCGATCAGGCCGACTGTCACCGGGATGAACGCCCGCTGCGCGGCCAGCGCGCGAAGCGGCTCGCGCAGGGTCAGCCCGGCGCCTGAGCGCTGCGTCGTGTTGCTGGCCGCGATCGCGCCGGGGATCGTGAGCAAAAGGAAGAGCGTCGTGACCGCGATGTCGGTCCGCAGGTCGATCCACCTGAGCGCAACGCCGGCGATCGAGGGACCGACAAAGAAGCCGGCCTGCATGGAGAAGGTCAGCCAGCCCATCGCGCGGCCGAGCCTCGCTCTCGGCACCGACTCGGTGACGGCGCTGAAGATCGCCGACTGCTGGATTCCGGCGGCAAGCCCTCCGACGATCTGCCAGATGAACAGGGGCGCGACGGTCGGCGTCAGGGCTGTGGCCACCTGCGACACCGCGGTCAGGACCAGGGAGATCGCAAGCAGGGTGCGGGCGCCGAAGCGGTCGACGAGCACGCCGGACGGAAGCGACAGCAGCGCCGCCGCGATCGTTGCCACCGAGAACAGCGCGCCCACGGTGAACCGGCTCGCGCCGAGGTCGTGCGCGTACAGCGGGACCGTCAACCCTCGCGCCGCGATGGTCGCGAAAACGGCCGCGGCGGCCAGGTAGAGGGAGATCATGCGGCGCGATTCAGCGACCGGCTGGGACATCGTCTCTACGATACCCGCGACATGGTCAGGGACCGGGTAGGCGACTGGCGCCTCGCCTGGCGTTTCGCGCTGGCAGGTTTGCTCGCGGGGCTGATGGTCATCGCCCTAGCTCAAACCGCCGTCACGGCCGGGACATTCGACGCGGGGCAGGATCAGCTGTTCCCGGCGCCAGCCCCGGATCCGCGGATCACGCTGGTCGCGATCGACCAGACCTCAGCCAACAACCTGGGCGGGTATCCGCTCATCTCCAACGCCTACCACGCCCAGGTCATCAACTACCTGATGAGCCTGCATCCCAGCGCCATCCTCTTCGACGTTCCTCTCACAGTCCAGACGCCTCCCGACCCCGAGACGCATGCGGACACGAACCAGCCGCTGATCGACGCCTTGAAGTCGGCTGCCGCCAAGATCGTCCTGGTCTGTACGGCCGACCAGCCGCCCCAGCAGCCATTCCAGGTCGGAGAGCTCGTCGGCGAGCGGACCTTCAGCACCCCCGACGCCGCCAACGCGGTGCGCGGTGTGTCCCTCACGACCCCGCAGACGTGCGGCGCGAACGAGAGCCGCGAGCCTGCGTTCCTCCAGGCGCTCCGCATCTCCGAGGGCATCGACGACGCCCTGGTGGCGAAAGGGTCGCAGGTCCAGTTCGGCCCGCACTCGATCCCACTCGTCAACGGGCAGATGCTCATCAACTTCACCCGCGGCACCGGCCCGACGTGCACTTACGGCCAGATCTTCCAGGGGGCCTGCCCGCACCCCGAGCTGATCACGAACCACATCGTCGTGGTCGGGGCGAAGGTCATCGACGCGGGTGATGTCTACTCGCAGCCGGTCGCGTTTTCGCACGCCGGCGGCAGCTTCTGTCCGAAAGGCCGGCCGCGCTGCATGCTCGACAACCAGAACTACGGCTACCGCATCCAGGCCGACGCGGTGAGCACGATCCTCCAGGACCGCTACCTCCGCACGCAGCCAAGCACGTCGATCTTCTTCAACGCGCTGCTCCTGGCCCTCGTCGTCGGCCTGCTCGTGTACGTGCTCTCATTCCGCTTTGCGGTCCTGGTGGCGGCCGGCCTCCTGGGCGCCTATTACGTCGGGGTCTATGGGCTGGGACGCCTCGACTTCCTGGCCGACCCGCTGTACGCGCCGATCGCGATCGTCCTCGGCGCGACCTTCTCGCTGGGCGCCCGCTACGTGCTCGAGGAGCGCGAGCGTCGTAAGGTCGAGCGCATCTTCGGCCATTACATCGATCCGCGCGTCGCCCGCCAGCTGGCGGCGACACGTTCGGTCGAGGAGTTGATCTCGAAAGGCGAGAGGCGGGACCTCACCGTCCTGTTCGTGGACATCCGGGGATTCACCGCGATGTCCGAGGCGATGCGGGCCGACGATGTGATGGCCGTGGTCCAGGACTACCTCGACGAGATGAGCAGTCTGATCCTGAAGTGGGACGGGCTGATCGACAAGTACGTCGGCGACGAGATCATGGCTCTATGGAATGCGCCGCTGGCGCAGCCTGACCACGCTCTCCTTGCCATCCGCTGCGCGTACGACCTGATCCACAACGCGCCGGCGCTCCAGGCGCGGCTCGCGGCGCGCGGCCTACCCTCGATCAGCTGGGGCGTCGGGATCAACACCGGCCCCGCGGTCGTTGGCAACATGGGGAGCAGGGAACGCCTGCAGTACACGGCGCTGGGCGACACCATCAACACGGCGGCGCGCTTCTGCGGCGCGGCGACGCCGTTCACTCTCCTGATCGGCTGGACAACCTACGAGGCGTGCTCGGACTACATCGCCGTCGACGAGCTGCCTGGGATGCAGCTCAAAGGCAAATCCGCGGAAACCTTCCGCGTCCTGAAAGTGACCGCGATCCGCCAGGACAGGGAGTCGCCCTGGGTGCCGTTCCCGGCGGGAGAACTGGCGCCGGTCACGGTTTGACCGTCCAGCGGGCGGCGGACCTGCTTGCCGGCGCTCGCCGCGGGCTTGCGCTGACGGGTGCCGGCGTCTCCGCCGAGAGCGGCATCCCGACTTTTCGCGGCGAGGGCGGGCTGTGGACGCAGTACGACCCCGTCAAGGTTTCGTCGATCGAGACCTTCCTCGCCGACCCGGCGGCCTACTGGCGGGTCTCGAAGGACCGCGGGCGAATAGCCCTGGCCGCGAGACCGAACCCGGGTCACGAGGCCCTCGCGGCCCTGGAGGCCCGCGGCTGTCTCGTGGCGCTGGTGACGCAGAACACCGACGGCCTGCACCAGGACGCGGGCAGCAGGCGGGTCCTGGAACTGCACGGTTCGGGGCGCTTCGTCGAGTGCCTGACGTGCGGCCGCCGCGAGCCGCGCTCGGAGGTCCAGGCCCGCCTGGAGACCGAGATGCCGCCGCGATGCACGGGCTGTGGAGGCGCCGTTCTCAAGCCGACGGTCGTGCTGTTCGGCGAGCCGATGCCGCCGGATGCGACCCAGGAGGCCTTCCAGCTCGCCTCCGAGGCGGACGTGATGCTGGTGGTCGGCACATCTCTCGTCGTCTACCCCGCCGCGGACGTACCCTTGCTCGCCCTGAGGAGCGGGGCGCGGATGATCGTCGTCAACGCCGAGCCCACGCCCTTCGACCGCTTCGCCGAGGTCGTGGTCCACGGCCGCTCGGGAGAGGTCCTCCCGGAGATCGTTTCTCTCATAGGTGGGTGACGCTGCCGGCGACGAAGGGCCGGCCGTCGACGATCAGCTCGCCGTGTGGGCCGATGTCCTGGGCGACGCCCTCGGTGGTCTCGCCCGCGACCTCGACCCGCACCCGCCGGCCGAGCGTGGTCGACAGCTCGCGCCACCGTTCGAGCACGCGGTCCTGCGGCGCGCCCGTCCACAGGTCCATCTCCTGGCGGAGCCTCCCCAGGACCGCTTCCCGCGGCTCGCCTAGCTTCGCGGCCCCGACGGGGGCCCAGGCAAGGTTGATGCCGATGCCGCAGATCGCCCTGTGCGCCGTCGCTTCGACAAGGATCCCCCCGAGCTTGCGTTCGTTCAGGAGCAGGTCGTTCGGCCACTTGAGCCGCACACGCGGACCGCAGGCCTCGGCCGCGGCCACACCGGCGGCCAGGCTCAGGACCGGGTTCGGCTGCAGGACGAACGACACAAGCAGGGCCGCGCCCGGAGGCGCTTCCCAACGCCTGTTCATCCGTCCTCGGCCTCTGGTCTGGTGATCGGCGATGACCACCGAACCGATGGGCATGTCGCGCGCGACGTCCTGCGTCGATGTGACGACCTCGAGGTGCACGACTTGCCCATCACCCACGGTCGGTAAGCTACTGCGGGTGAAGCTCCACCGCGCGATCGTGCTCGTGGTGATGATGCTGATCGCGCTGGGCGCGTTCGTGCTGCTGACGGCGGCAGGCATCGCCAGCTTCGACGGCCGGAGCCTGGTCGCACTCGTGGTCGTCCTCGTCGCCGCGGCGATCAGCGGCGTCGCGTTCAGCTGGAAGCGCTACAGCAGGCGCTCTTGAAGCCGCCGCTGCGGCTCGGTTACAAGGCTTCGGCCGAGCAGTTCAGCGCCCGCGAGCTTCTCGACTTCGCCGTCGCCGCGGAAGACAGCGGCTTCGATTCGGTTTTCGTGAGCGATCACTTCCAGCCCTGGCGCCACTCAGACGGTCACGCGCCGTTTGCTTTCGCATGGCTCGCCGCGGTCGGCGAGCGGACCAAACGCGTCCTGCTTGGAACTTCCGTGAACACGCCGACGTTCCGCTATCACCCGGCGATCGTGGCCCAGGCCTTCGGCACGCTCGGCGAGCTGTTCCCAGAGCGCATGGTCCTCGGCGTCGGCACCGGCGAGCACCTCAACGAGGGCGCTCTCGGCATCGAGTGGCCGGACAATCGCGAGCGTTTCGCCCGGCTGCGCGAGGCCGTAAAGCTCATCCGCCAGCTCTGGAGCGAGCAGTCCGTGACGTTCGACGGTGACTATTACCACACGCGCAACGCGACCATCTACGACCGCCCCGAGAAGGCCGTTCCGATCTACGTCGGCGCGGGCGGGCCGCAGGTCGCGAAGTACGCGGGTCGCGCTGGCGATGGCCTCATCTGCACCTCAGGCAAAGGAATGGAGCTCTACTCGGAGCAGTTGCTCCCCTCGTTCCGCGATGGCGCCAAAGAGTCCGGCCGCAACCCAGACGACCTCGACAGGATGATCGAGGTGAAAGTGTCGTTCGACACCGACCGCAAGCGCGCCATGGAGGACACCAAGATCTGGGCCGCCCTCGCGTTGCCCGCCGAGAGCAAAGCGGGCGTCGACGATCCGCGCGAGATGGAGCGCCTCGCCAGGACGGTCGAGGACGTCGCGCACCAGCGCTGGCTGGTGTCGGGCGACCCGGACGAGCACCTCGAGCAGCTGCGCCCATACCTGGACCTCGGCTTCACTCACCTCGTCTTCCACTCTCCTGGCGATGAGCAGGCGCGCTTTCTGGAGCTCTATGGCGCTCAGATCCTGCCGAGGATTCGCGAGCGTTGGGGGACGCGGTGAAGACCTGGGTCGTGGTCCTGATCAAGGACTTCGACTCGGCCAAGCAGCGCTTGCGCCCGGCGCTGGGCGCGAAGTCCAGGCGGGTGCTGGCGCGGAATAACGCGCGGCTCGCGGTCAAGGCCGCCGCGGCGGGCGACCATGTGCTCGTCGTGGCTGGGGGAGAGGAGGTGGCCGAGGTCGCGGCGTCCTGGGGCGCCGACATCCTGCTCGAGCCGCGCGAGGAGGGGCAGAACGTCGCCGCAAGGCGCGGCATCGACCGCGCTCTCGAAGCGGGGGCGGGGGCCGTGCTGCTGCTGTCCAGCGACCTGCCCCTGGTGACGGAGGCCGCTGTCCGCGCGCTGCTCCAGTCGGCGGCTCGCCACCCGTCACCGGTGGCCGTCGCCGCCCCGGCGACCGGGCGAGGTGGAACCAATGCGCTCTATCTGCGCCCTCCGGATGCGATCGGCCTCCACTTCGGCGACGAATCGCTGGCGGGGTTTCGCGCCGACGCCGAGAGGCTCGGAGTGAGATTCGTCGTGTTTCGCTCCGACGCGATGGCGCTCGACCTCGACGAGCCGTCCGACCTCGCGCGCGTCAGCCCCGCGGTGTGAGGCAGGTCGAGCTCCTCGGCGTCGAAGGGATGCCCGAGGTGGGGCCCGGAGACGACATCGGGCAGCTGGTCGCGGCCCACGCCACCCTGCTAGCAGGCGACGTGCTCGTCGTCGCGCAGAAGATCGTCTCGAAGTCCGAGGGGCGCCTCGTGGACCCCACCACGATCCAGGCGAGCGACGACGCCGTGCGGATCGCGGCGCGTTTGATCGCCACGCCCGATCCGCGCATGGTCCAGGTGGTGCTGAATGAAAGCGTCCGCATCCTGCGCTCCGAGCGCGTGCTGATCACCGAGACTCGACATGGCTTTGTATGCGCCAATGCAGGCGTGGACCATTCCAACACCGGAGGCCGAGACGTGCTCACGCTGCTGCCGGTCGATCCAGACGCGAGCGCGAATCGATTGCGTGACCGCCTTCGCGAGCTCACCGGGACAGAAGTTGGCGTGGTGATCTCCGATACATTCGGCAGGCCGTGGCGGCTCGGCATCGTCAACGTCGCCCTCGGCGTGGCGGGCCTTGCCGCGGTCGTGGACCTGCGCGGCACCGCTGACGACAACGGCCGGCCGCTGCACGCGACGGTGCTGGCGGTGGCGGACGATATCGCGTCGAGCGCGGGCCTCGTGATGGGCAAGACGGCACGCACCCCGGCGGTGATCGTCCGCGGGCTCAGCTTCGAAGGCGTAGGCTCGGGCCAGGACCTGATCCGTCCCGCGGCGGAGGACCTCTTCCGCTGAGGGTCGTCGTGCTCGCGGGCGGAACCGGAGGCGCCGCGCTCGCCGCCGGCATACAGGCGGTCGGGCCCGAGCACGAGCTCACCGTGGTCGCCAACACCGCCGACGACGACGAGTTCTGGGGCCTGCTCGTGTGCCCCGACATCGACGCGGTGATCTACCGGCTGGCCGGGGTCTTCAACGACCAGGCCGGGTATGGCTTGAAGGACGACACCTTCCAGGTCCTCGACCGCATGGGACGAATCGGCGAGGACGCATGGTTTCGGATCGGCGACAAAGACCTGGCCGCGCACCTGGTGCGAACTGGGATGCTGCGCCGCGGTTGCACCCTGACGGAAGCGACCGGCGAGCTGTGCCGGCGCATGGGCGTGCACGCCCGTGTGCTGCCGATGACCGATGAGCCGGTGAGAACGCGCTTTGCGACCGACGCGGGCGACCTCTCGTTTCAGGAGTACTTCGTCCGCGAGCGGCTCGCACCCCGGCTTCGCGCCATCGATTTCGCGGGCATCGGCTCCGCGCGTCCGACGCCTGAGGTGCTCGAGGCTCTGCTCGGTGCGGACGTGGTCGTCGTCGGGCCGTCCAATCCCCTGATCTCGATCGCGCCGATCCTCGCGCTCGTGCGCGAGCGGCTGCCGCGGGAGAAGACAGTCGCGGTCACGCCCATCGTCGCGGGCGTTGCCTTGAAGGGCCCGACGGTGGAGATGATGCGCGCCCTCGGTCCGGAGCCGAATCCGATCGAGGTCGCGAGGATGTATGGCGACATCGCTGCCACGTTCGTCGTCGACGCGCGCGACGCCGGCCTGGCGGCAGCGGTCCGGCAGCTTGGTTATCGAGTGCTTGTCGCCGACACGGTGATGCGCGACGGCGGCCGAGCCCTGGCCCAGGCGGTGCTGGGTATTACGTGAAGTGTGAGTTGGCGACCATCACGAGGACGCCGATCAGCACCATCACCAGCCCGACCACGAGCACCGCGTACTGAGCGACCGCCATCACGGTCCCGCTGGAGCGCTTCATCTCCGGCTGGTCGGCCTCCATCCCCGGAGCGTCCCCAGACGCCAGCTGCCACTCCGACGTGCCGTCGGCGGCCCGGTCCTTCTTCTTCTTGCCGTCGCGCTCGGGTTCCGCGGATTCCTTGGCGGTGCTGACCACCGACCAGGCGCCGGCCGACGTCGCTGACGCCGTGGACGCGCCGGGCTCCATCTGCTTGGCGGGCTCGACGGCGGGTGCGGGCGCGGGAGTCCAGGCCGGCTCGCTCGGCGCGGGCATCGGGGTGGGCGCCGGGGCCGGCCTGAAGGGCTCGGGAGCGGGTGGCGTGTACGCCGGCTGCGGGGGAGCGGGGGGATAGTCGAACGCGGGCGCCGGAGCCGGGGCGGCGGCGGGCAGGTCCCACGGCGCGGGGCTCGGCGCCTCGGCCGGCTGCTCGCGGGGTGGGGCGGAAGGCGGCGCCACGGGCGGAGCCTCATAGGCCGGCTTCTCCCAGACGACAGTCGGCTGGGGGGCCTGGGTCTGCGCGAAAGTCGTCGCGCCCGCGCTCGGGATCGTCTCTTCGGCCGGCTTCGGGCCTCGCCCGTGCGGGGTCATCGTTCGCTGCCGCGCGGCTCTGACCTTGTGTTCGATCTGCGAGCGCCGCGCGGAGTACATCGATCGCTTCTCGACCGACTTCCGTCGCAGCACGAAAAAGACCGCGCCGATGCCGATGAGCGCGACGAAGGGCCCGGCCAGGAGGTACGCCATAGGCGCCGATTATCCGGGATCGGTCCGGTGTCTGGCCCCCCCGAGACCGAGGCATATTTCGGCCCAGGCGCATGTGTGACAATCGCCCAGGTGGCACTTTATGACCGCATTCAGTCGGAAATGGTCAGCGCGCGCGTGCGGCGCGACGAGGTCGGTCTGAACACGCTGTCCCTGCTGAAGAGCGAGCTTGTGCGCGCCAGCAAGGACGGTGCGGCCGGTGGCGCCATCGATGATGACCTCGTGCTCAGGGTCGCGCGTAAAGAGGTCAAGCGACGGGAGGAGGCGATCGAGGTCTACCGCAAGGCCGGCCGCGCGGACGCGGCCCGGCGCGAGGAGGCGGAGATGCAGGTGCTCCGCGGGTTCCTGCCCGCGGCGATGAGCGAGCAGGACATCGAGGCCGAGGTGCGCGCGGTCATTGCCGAGGTCAAGCCCGAAGGCCCGAAAGGCTTCGGCGCGGTCATGAAGGCCGCGACCGCGCGGCTCGCGGGCCGGGCCGACGGAAACCAGATCGCGGCGGTGGCGCGCCGGCTGCTTGGCTCCTAGAGGCAAACGCAAGCCCTCCTGGACGACGCCGCCGCCACCGCGCGGCGCCAAGAAGCGAGCGCAGCTGACGGTCGAGCGCCTGCGCGACCTCTACCAGGCGGCCACCGAATTGACGCACGCGAATCCCTTCCAGCTCTTGATCGCGACGATCCTTTCCGCGCAGACCACGGACCGCTCAGTGAACCTGGTCACGCCCGAGCTCTTCCGCCGGTACCCGACCGCGGACGACCTGGCCGCGGCTGATCCCGCCGAGGTCGAAAAGCTGATCAAGCCGACCGGCTTTTTCCGCCTCAAGACCAGGCGGATCATCGCCGCCAGCCGGGCGATCGTCGAGCTGTTCGGAGGCGAGGTGCCGAATACGATCGAGGACATGGTCAAGATCCCCGGGATCGGCCGGAAGACGGCGAACGTGATCCTGGGCGCGGGGTTCGATCAGCCCGGATTCGCGGTCGACACGCACGTGACCCGGCTGGCCAACCGACTTGGGCTCGTGGCGACCAGGGACCCGGTGAAGATCGAGTACCAGGTGTGCGCGATGGTCCCGAAGGAGGAGTGGACCGGGCTTTCGCTCCGGCTGATCCTCCACGGACGCAGGGTGTGCGACGCTCGCCGGCCACGCTGTGAGGAGTGCGTGCTCAACGACTTCTGTCCTTCTTCCCTGGTGCGGCCGGCGCGGCGGCTGCGCAAGGGGCGGCCCATTGGAGAGGCGCCGAACTCGGACATCAAGCTGGCGCGCTGACGAACGTTTGTTCTAACATCGGGAGATGGCCGCGCTCGAACCGCGTCTGACCCAGGTCGCTTACGAGCAGGTCGATTGCAAGTCGGCGCTGAACCCGGTCAAGAACATGATGTTCTCCTGGTCGCTGAACCCCTACACGGGTTGCGAGCATCGCTGCGCCTTCTGCTACGTGCGCGCCTTCGAGCTGCGCGCCGACCGGCCGTCGGACGACCGCTACGGAAGAAGCATTCGCGTCAAGATCAACGTCGCCGGAGTGCTTCGTTCAGAGCTCGGGCGCCGGTCGTGGAAGCGCGAGACGGTGGTCATCGGCGCCGCCACCGACCCCTACCAGCCGGCCGAGGGCAGGTTCCGGCTGACCCGCCAGTGCCTCGAGGTCCTGCGCGATTTCGCCAACCCCGCCGCGATGATCACCCGCGGACCGATGATCGTCCGCGACATCGACGTCCTCAGCGACCTTGCCCGCCGCGCCGACCTCCACATCACCTTCAGCGTCCCGACGATCGACGACGACATCTGGCGCAAGACCGAGCCCGGCACGGCCCACCCGCGGCAGCGGCTGAAAGCGATCGAGAAGCTGGTCGCCGCCGGCATCGACGTCGGCGTGGGGATGGCGCCCATCCTCCCCGGCCTGTCCGACCGGCCGGAGCTTCTCGAGGACGTGGTCAAGGCTGCGCGGGCGGCGGGGGCGACCGGGCTGTGGGCGAACATGCTTCACCTCAAGGACGGGACCCGAGAGCACTTCATGTCGGTGCTCGCCCGGCACTGGCCCGAGCTCCTGCCGCGCTACGAGGGTGCGTATCGCGGCAGGGCCTACCTGCCGCAGTCCTTCGGTGAGCAGACGATGCGGGAGGTGGCGCGGCTGCGCACCCTCCATGGCGTGTCGGATCGCCGGCGCGTCATTCTGAAACCGCCCCCGGAGCCCGAACAGCTCTCACTGCTCAATTAGCATTCGTTCCAGCATGCGCAGCCCGCTCGACGTCCTCGCCGGCAGGGTCGGCGGCTTCACCAAGATGGAGATCGCGCGACGCACCGTGCCGTGCTACAAGCACGTGCTCGAGAAGGACGGTGAGAAGCTCGCGGTGTGCTTGCTGGTCGACTCGGGCAAGCTCTACCGGTTCCCCTACGAGACCGCCAAAGGGATCCGCGGCCTCGAGCTGAAGGCCCGCTTCCTGCGCGGCGAGATGGAGCACCTCCGCCTGCGCGAATTCCAGCCTGGGCTGTGCCGCTATGTCGAAAGAGCAGACCAGGCCGTCTGACTCGCTCGTCCAGGACCTCCTCACCGAGCGGAGGGAGCTCAAGGTCGCCGTCGAGCGCCTCAAGCTCCAGCTCGCGGATGCTCAGGCCGCGGGCGGGGGCGGCCCCGACCCGCGGGTGAAGGAGATGCAGGACGAGATCGAGCGCCTGCGCTACCAGCTCGCGTCGTCGCGGGCCGAGGCGACGCAGCTGCGCGAGGAGCGCGACCAGCTTCGCGCGGGGATCGAGAAGGCCCTCGAGCAGCTGAACGCCGGAGACGAATAAAAAAGGCCCTGCCCGTGGGCAGGGCCTCGAGAGCGTCGGACTACTTGACGGCGTTCGCGAGCTGGTCGACGTACTGGTTCAGGAAGCTTCCGATTCCAGGAGCCGGGATTCGCTCGCCGTTGCCCTGGATCGACTTGACGAGGAAGAAGATCCAGAAGCCCAGGCCGATCAGTGGGATCAGCCACAACGTGATCAGGTTCAGGCCGGGAATGAAGCTGAAGATGATGTTCAGGATGGTCAGGCCGCCGAAGATGATCAGAGAGTTGGCCGAGTTCCACTTGACGTCAGGGTCGTCTTTGCCAACGAAGAGAAAGATCAGGCCGCCGATCCACGTGAGGACGTAGGCGAGGATCGTGTAGGTCTTTTTGTTGGTGCCGACGGCACCTGTTCCGCCCACCGGAGCCGGCTGGGGGCTGGGGGGCGGCGGGGGCATCTGCGACATGGACAATCTCCTCCTGTTGGCTGGCTGTTGCGGGCCAGATTATCGAGGTAATGGCCCCAAAACGCCATAGGCCACGCGAGTTCGCAAGCGCGTATTGGGGCCGAACGTAACTCTGCTAGGCTCGCCAGACGATGACCGAATCCGGTCAACCCGACTGGCCGCCGCCGCCGGAGGAGAGCCTGCAGCCCGAGCCGCCCGGCGCGAAGCCCGGGTCGCCAGACCAGCCGTATCCGGGCGACTACTCGGCCACGATGCGGCTCATCCCGGTGCCCCCGCCGAACACCCCGCCGCCGCCCATCGCCTCGATCACGACGCCGCCCCAGGTGCCCGGCGAGCGATACATCGGCAAGTACCGCGTGCGGGGCGAGCTCGGACGCGGCGGCATGGGCACCGTCTACCTGGCGGAGCAGCCGGGGCTTGGTCGCGAGGTCGCCATCAAGGAGCTGATCCAGTCGGCCGACCCGACGGCGCTGAGGCGCTTTCTCCAGGAGGCCCAGGTCATGGCCCGGACGAGCCATCCAAACCTGGTCCAGGTCCACGACATGGAGCTCCAGGGCAACGTCAACTACCTGGTCATGGAGTTCATCCGCGGCCGCTCCCTGCGGGACTGGATCAGCGAGAAGCCGATCCCGCCGCCTCAGGTCTTCGCCGTCATGCACGGCGTCCTGCAGGCGCTCGAATACGCCCACCGCCACGCCATCGTCCACCGCGACATGAAGCCGGAGAACGTCCTCATCTCCGAGGACGGGTTGGTGAAGGTCGCCGACTTCGGCATCGCGCGCCTGATGGACGACACCGGCGTCGGCGGAACCGCGACCAAGACCGGGACCACCGTCGGCACGCCGCAGTACATGTCGCCGGAGCAGGTCGCGTCGAGCAAGGTCGACGGCAGGAGCGACCTGTACTCGGCGGGGATCATGTTCTACGAGCTGGTCGTCGGCCAGCCTCCTTTCACGGCCTCCGATGCCGACGGTCCGTTCACCCTCATGGCCAAGCACGTCCAGGCTCCGCCCAAGCCGCCTTCGGTCTTCCGGCCGGGCCTGAACCCTGAGCTCGAGCAGATCATCCTCAAGTCGCTGGCCAAGCGCCCGGAGGATCGCTACCAGACCGGCCGCGAGTTCGACGAGGCCATGTCGCGGGTGGCGGACCAGATGTGCCCCGGATGGCAGCGGAGCCTCGAGCCCGGCGCCGACCTGTCACGCATGGTCCCCCAGGCGACGCCGGCCACGGCCATACCGTCGACGCCGATCGGGATCGCCATCGCCCACCCCTCGGCGATGGTCCAGCCGCCGCAGGTCGTGTACAACCCCACGCCGCCCGTCAAGCCGGTGCCCAAGAAGACGATGGGCTGCCTGAGCCTTCTCGGGGTGTTGGTCGGCCTTGCGGCTCTGGCCGCGACGCTCGGAGTGGCCCTGCTCCGTTAGTTCGGCGACTGCGGCTGCCTTGCTAGGAGCTGCTCCGCCTCCTCGCCGACGAGCAGGTCGGTCGAGCCTGTCTCCGCGACCGCCAGCACGGTCTGCTGCGTGTACTGGGCGGTGAAGGCGTGATGCGCCTGGGTCGCCATGTAGTCCTTGCACATCTGGTAGGTCATCTCTCCGATCAAGACCTGGAATGCAGGCGCGTGGGAGCAGAAGCGAGCCGCGGTGTTCACCGTGTCCCCCAGTGCCGTGTACTGCAGCCGGCTGCGCGAGCCCATGTTGCCGACGACCGCCGGGCCGGTGTTGATGCCGATGCCCCATCGGATCGGCGGCAGCCCCTTCGCCAGCAAGCGCTCCTGCAGCTCGGCCGCGCGATTGACGCAGTCGTAGGCGCAGCGGACCGCCAGGAGCGCGTGGTCAGCCTGCGCGCGCGGCGCGTTCCAGAAGGCCATGATCTCGTCTCCGACGTACTTGTCGACCGTGCCGTCCCAGGTGAAGATGATCCCGCTGAGGTGGTCCAGGTACATCTGCACCACCTCGGTCACGTCGCCTGCGGCCATCGACTCGGACATCGATGTGAAGCCGCGGATGTCGACGAACATCAACGTGATGTCTCGGCGCTCTCCGCCGCGGAGAATGTCATCCACGCCGCCGCGGGTCTTGGCCAGCTCGCTCACGATCTCGGGCTTGAGGTAATGGCCGAAGAGGGCCGTCACCTTCCGCTTCTCGCGGTCTTCGTACAGGAACCGGTAGGCGGTCACGCCCGAGTAGGTGAGGGCGATGGCGAGCCAGGGATGGAAGAGGTCCGGCACCCAGTTCTCGAATGACGAGAGGGCCGACATCCCCAACGTGAACAGCACGAGCGCGACCACGGTCCCCAGCAGGCCCCACAAAACCTTCACGCGCGCGACGCCGACGGCGGTTGCCAATCCCAGGACCAGAATGAGCAGCAGCAGGAGCCCGGGCGGCTCCGCGGTCAGGAAGCGCGAGGGGTTCGGCGGCAGCGGGACTGCGTTCAGGAGCATCTGGATGACGTTCGCGTGGATCTCGACGCCGGCCATGGCCCGCGTGGCATTCCCACCGAAGCTCGTGGGCACCAGCTGCTCGTCGTTGACGCCGGTGAGGTCGTAGGCGCCGATCAGGACGATCTTGTCCTTGACCTGCTCCGGGTCAAATCTTCCCGCTGCCACCGTGTCGAAGCTCAGGTAGTGGTGATAGCTCTCGAAGTTTCCGGGCGGACCGGAGTAGTTGACGAGAATCGAACCTGACGCGTCGACGGGGGTGCTCCACGCGCTGCCGAAGCGGGCAGTGCCGTTGGACACCTCGAGCTCGGCGCCGCCGACGCCGCTCTGCTCCCAGGGCCGGTAGGCGGCAAATCCGAACGTGTCGATGGTCTTCGTGGAGCACGTCCCCTGCCCAAAGCAGCGAGGCTCGACGGCCAGCGGCATACGCCGGACGACCCCGTCGCGGTCGAGGACGAGGTCTGTCGAGCCCAGGATCACGTTCGGAAACGGGTGCTGGCAGGCGGCGTCCGCGCATCGCAAGGCCGCGATGGGCATCTGGTCGACACCCTTCTGAACCACCCGTCCGCCTTCGACCACGGTGTCGCCGCCGCCGTAGGCGAGGACGACGGGGATCGATGCGGTCTGGAGCGCCCTGGTCAGCTCTTCGTCGTGGCCGCTCGAGTCAGTGAAACCGACGTCGAATCCGACCACCGAGGCTCCTGCCTTTTCGAGGTTGGTCAGGGCGTCGGCGTACAGGGAACGCGGCAGCGGGTAACGTCCCAGAGACTGCACGCTCGCGTCGTCGATGCCCACGATGACGACGTTGTTCTGCGGCGTGCCTGGGTCGTACTGGTTGGCGAACCGGTCCTCGGGGTGCACCGAGATGTTCGCAACGCAGCCCTGGCCGTGGGAGTCGCAGGCCAGCTGCTGGGTGTAGAGCCAGAACATGGCGCCGGTGAGGAACAGGGCGATGAGGACTGCGACCCCCGTGCGGTACGTGTACCAGTAGCGGATGTAGCGGCTCAAGGGCGCCGCGATCATAGAGCGCGTGAGCGTGCTTTGCGGCATCGCCGGATGGGCCGACAAATCCCTGATCGACTCGAAGCTCTTCTACCCGATGTCGACCAAGACCTCGATCGACCGGCTGCGCTTCTACGCCTCCCAGTTCCCGCTTGTCGAGGTCGATTCGACCTACTACGGGATCCCGAAGCCGGAGAGCGTGGAGGCCTGGGCGGCGCAGACGCCGGCAGGCTTTGCCTTCGACGTCAAGTCGTTTTCGTTGTTCACCAACCACCCGACGCGGCCGCTGTCCTTGCCGCCCGACATTCGGGCCGAGCTGCCCGCCAACCTGCGCGAGAAGAAAAACCTCTACCTCGAGCACCTGCCGGACGAGGTCGTGGACGGGCTCTGGGAGCGCTTCCGCGCCGCCCTCGAGCCGCTACGCGCCGCGAGGAAGCTGTCGGCCGTGTTCTTTCAGTTCCCGCCCTGGTTTCTGCCTTCCTCACGCTCGCTCGCGTACGTGGAGCAGGTGCAGGAGCGGATGTACGGCTTCCAGGTCGCGGTCGAGTTTCGCAAGCCGGAGTGGCTGGATCCCCGCCACAGCGATGGGACCCTCGCCTTCCTGCGCACGCGCGACATCCCGTACGTGGCTGTCGACGTCCCGCCGGGCCATGCCACGAGCATGCCGTCTGTGCACGAGGTGACCTCGTCGAAGCTCGCGGTCATCCGTTTCCACGGCCGCAACCACGAAACCTGGGACCTGCGCGGGGTGCCGCCCAACGTCCGCTTTCGCTACGACTACAAGGACGAGGAGCTGTCGGAGTGGGTGCCGAGGATCAAGGAGATGGAGCGTTCGGCCGGCCAGGTGCATGCGCTGATGAACAACAACTACTCCAACTACTCGGTCAAGAACGCGCAGCAGCTCGAGCGGCTGATCGAGGCATGGAACAAATAGCTCTTAAGCTTGTGGCGCGATGAAGGCGCTGACCTTCCAGGGCGAGGGCGACGTCAAGGTCGCGGACGTGCCGAAGCCCGCCGTCAAGGATTCGCGCGACGTGCTCGTGCGGGTCACCCTCGGCGCGGTCTGCGGCTCTGACCTGCACATCCTGCACGGCCATACGCCGATGAACCCGGGCACGGTCCTCGGCCACGAGTTCGTCGGGGTGGTCGAGGAGGTCGGCAAGGAGGTCGACCGGTTCAAGCCTGGCGACCGCGTCGTCTCCAGCTTCTTCACCTCGTGCGGCCACTGCGCGCTTTGCCGCAAAGGCTGGTTCAACCAGTGCGTGGACAAGGGCACCTTCGGACACGGCGATTACTTCGGGGGTCTTGGCGGCGGCCAGGCCGAGTACGTGGTCGTGCCCAACGCCGACCACACCATGGAGCCGATCCCCGACGGCATGAGCGACGAGCAGGCGATCTTCGTCGGCGACATTCTCGCCACCGGCTTTTTCGGCGCCGAGCGGGCCGAGATCAAGGCGGGCGACGTGGTCGCGGTCGTAGGCGCCGGCCCGGTGGGCCTGATGGCGACGATGTGCGCCCAGCTCTTCGGACCGTCGCGGACGTTCGTCATCGACATGGTCGACTCACGCCTCGAGATTGCGCAGGAGCTGGGGGGCATCCCCGTCAACGCGAAGCACACGCACCCCGTGCAGGCGATCGAGAACGCGACCGGGGGGCTGGGAGCGGACTCGAGCATCGAATGCGTCGGTCTCCTCTCGGCGGTCGACACCGCGATCCACTGCGTGCGCGGCGGCGGAACGATATCGATGGTCGGCGTGCCGAGCGCAGTGCAGGGGGAGTTCCCCTACCTGAGGATGTGGCTGAAGTCGCTCTCGTTCCGGGCCGGCTGGTGCAACGTCCAGCTGTACATGCGGCCGCTGCTCGACCTGATCGCCGCCGGCCGGCTGCACCCGGAAAAGATCATCAGCCACCGGATGAAGCTGGACCAGGCGGAAGAGGCCTACAGGATCTTCGACGCGCGCGAGGCGACCAAGATCGTCCTGACGCCCTAGCCCATCGAGTCGAGCGCCAGCAGATAGCCCTTCGCGCGCTCGGTCAACGGGTAGCGATTCTCGGCGGCATGAAAGTCCGGCCCGTGGTCGCTGTGCACCAGGTGCGCCAGCTCGTGCATCAGGAGGTAGTCGAGCACCCACTCCGGCAGGGAGGCGGCACGCCTGGCGATCCGGATCGCACCGTCGGTGAACGTGCAGCTGCCCCACAGGCGTTCCATCTCCGCAAAGGCGATCGACGTCCATCGCAGCCTGCCCTCGAAATGGCGCTCGTTGAGCCGGCGCGCGCGCTCGGCGAGCCGCTCATCGGACGGCCGCATGCGCTCCGCGCGCCGCTCCAGGCGCCTGCTCATGACCTCTGCCCAGTGCTCCCGTTCCGAATGCGGCATGGTCGCAGGCACGAGCAGCTCGAGCACGCCAGACCTCATTCGGGCTGCCACTGTGCGTCGACGTTTGCGTGACGTGATGATGCGGATGGGTGGTCGGCTCAGCTCGAGCCGAATTGTAGGATTGCCGCGCAACACACGTGCCTAGAAGCCTCGTCCTCGGAAACGGCAGCTCGCTCGTCGGCTTCGATGCCACGTACTCGGTCCGCGACATCTACTTTCCGCGCGTCGGCGACGCCAACCACACGATGGGCAACCTCTGCCGCACCGGTTTCTACATCGACCGCAAGTTCGCGTGGCTCGATGACGGCGCATGGGTGCGCAAGCTCGGTTATGCGGAGGACTCGCTCGTCAGCGACGTGACCGTCGCCCATCCCGGGCTCGGGATCTCGGTCCGCTTCGAGGACTACATCGACCTGGCCCGCAACTGGTTCATCCGCAACGTCGAGGTTGTCTCGCCGACCGGCTTCAACGCGGGCACCGTCTTCTTCCACTACGACTGGTACATCGAGGGCTCGGACATCGGCAACACCGTCCTCTACGACCCCCGGCATCGAGGCGTCATCGCCTACAAGGCCAACCGCTACTTTCTGATCGGGGGCCAGTCCGGGGACGAGTACGGGGTCTCCAGCTGGGCCAACGGCAAGAAAGGCAACAACTCGGCCGGGACGTGGGTCGACGCCGAGGACGGGGTGCTGGGCAAGAACCCGATCGAGCAGGGTGCGGTGGACTGCACCGTCGCCTTCGACCTGGGCCGCGTCAACGCCAACCAGCCGCGCAGCCTCACCCACTGGCTGTGCATGGGCACACGGCTCAGCGAGGTCACCATGTACGGGCAGGACCTGATCGTCGGTAAGGGTCCAGACACCTACCGCGACCGCACTCTCACGTACTGGCAGGTGTGGTCGGAGAAGGACCATCGGCACATCGACGAAGCGCTCGGCGAGGACGCGTCGAAGCTTTACCGGCGCAGCGTGCTCACCGCGCGGACGCACGTCGACGACCACGGCGCGATCATCGCCTCGACCGACTTCGACATCACCAAGTTCGCGCGCGACACGTACGCCTATCACTGGCCGCGAGACGGCGCGCTGGTCGCCAACGCGCTCGACCGCGCGGAGCACGAAGACGTCACGCGGCAGTTCTTCCTCTTCTGCCAGCAGTCGCTGGTCGAGGAGGGGTTCTTTCTTCACAAGTACACGCCCTACGGCCAACCGGGCAGCTCCTGGCTTCCCTGGGTCGACTCCCACGGCGTGCGCACGCTGCCGGTGCAGGAGGACGAGACCGGCCTCGTGCTGTGGTCGCTCTGGCAGCACTACCGGATCCACCGCAACCTCGACTTCGTCGTCGACCTCTACTCGACGCTGGTGACGCCGGCCGCGGACTGGATGGTGAGCTACGTCGACGAGCGCAACGGCCTGCCCATTCCCTCGTGGGACCTGTGGGAGGAGCGCTGGGGCGTGCACGCTTTCACGGTCGGGGCGGTGTGGGCGGGACTCGACGCCGCCCGCAACTTCGCTGACCTGTTCGGCGACGTGAAATCGTATGTCCGCTATCGCGACGCGGCGGAGCGACTTCGCGAGGCGTCCGATACTCACCTGTACAGCACCGAGCTCGGGCGGTTCCCGCGCCGGATCACAGTCGAGGACGACGAGTCGGTGACCGTCGACACCGTGCTCGACAGCGCGATCTACGGCCTGTGGCGCTTCGGCATGTATCCGCCGGACGACAAGCGAATCGTGGATACGATGCGCGCGATCGCCGAGCAGCTTGGCAACAAGGCCGACTGCGGCGGCGTCGCGCGCTACACCGACGACTACTACTTCAGGGTCGAGAACGACACGAGCCTGGTGCCGGGCAATCCCTGGTTCATGTGCACGCTGTGGCTTGCCCAGTGGTACATCGCGACCGCGAAGAAGGTGGCGGACCTGGAGCCGGCGAAAAAGATGATCGACTGGGCGGTGAAGCATCAGCTTCCAGGGGGGCTGCTGTCGGAGCAGCTGGACCCGCACACGGGGGCGCCGTTGTCGGTCTCGCCGCTGACGTGGTCGCACGCCGAGTTCGTCGTCAGCGTCGACGACTACTGCCGCAAGTCGGACGTGCTGGCGCGTAGGCCGGACGGCCCGACCTAGAAAGGTCAGGTACGCGACTGCCGGCGCTCGCGGATTTGAGCCAGGGGAATAAGCCGCGACTGCCGGCGCTCGCGGGCTACAGGGGAATGTTGCCGTGCTTGCGCGGCGGTCGCTCGACCGTTTTGCGCAGGCACAGCTGCAGCCCTCGTATCAGCTCGCGCCGCGTTTCTCGCGGCTCGATCACGTCGTCGATGTAGCCGCGCTCGGCGGCGACGTAAGGATTCGCGAATCGCGCCGTGTACTCGGCGACCAGCTCCTTGCGCCGCCCGGCGGGGTCCCGCGCGGCGGCCAGGTCGCGTTTGTAGACGATGTTCACCGCCGCCTCGGGCCCCATGACCGCGATCTCCGCCGTCGGCCAGGCGAGGTTGAGGTCCGCCCCCATCTGCTTGGGTGACATGACGCAGTACGCGCCGCCGTAGTCCTTGCGCGTGATCACTGTCAGCTTCGGCACCGTCGCCTCCGCGTACGCGTAGAGCAGCTTGGCGCCGTGGCGGATGATCCCGCCATGCTCCTGGTCGCGGCCCGGCAGATAGCCCGGGACGTCGACGAAGGAGATGATCGGGATGCCGAAGGCGTCACAGAAGCGGATGAAACGCGCGGCCTTGACCGACGCGTTGATGTCGATCGCGCCCGCCAGCACCTTCGGCTGGTTGCCGACGATGCCGACCACGTGCCCACCCAGCCGGCCCAGCCCGACGACGATGTTCGGGGCGAAGAACGGCTGGACCTCGAAGAACTCGCGTCCGTCCAGGACGCGGGACACGACCTCGCGCATGTCGTAAGGCTTGTTCGCCGATTCGGGCACGATGGTCTGCAGCTCGGGGTCGGCACGCTCCAGGTCGTCGGTCGTCGGCACGAATGGAGGTCGTTCGGTGTTCGACAGCGGCAGGTAAGAAAGCAGCCTGCGCACGCCCACCGCGCACTCCTGCTCGGTCTTGGGAAGGAAGTGAGCGACGCCTGAGGTCGCGTTGTGGACGTTGCCTCCACCGAGCTCGTCGAACGACACCGCCTCGCCCGTCACGACCTTGATGACCTCGGGGCCTGTGATGAACATGTAGCCCTGGCCGGCGACGATGAAGATGAAGTCGGTGATGGCCGGCGAGTAGACGGCCCCGCCGGTGCAGGGCCCGGCGATGATGCTGATCTGCGGGATGACGCCGGACGAGCGGACGTTGCGAAAGAAGATGTCCGCGTAGCCCGCCAGGGCGACCACGCCCTCCTGGATGCGGGCACCGCCCGAGTCGTTGATGCCGATGATCGGCACGCGGTTGCGGATCGCCAGCTCCTGGACCTTGACGATCTTCTCCGCCGTGACCTCGCCAAGCGAGCCACCGAACACGGTCGCGTCGTAGGCGTAGACCGCCACCGGCCGGCGCTCGATCTCGCCAAACCCCGCGACGACGCCATCGCCGGCGATCTTCCGGTCTTCCATCCCGAAGCCGTGCGCGCGGTGGGTGGCGAAGACGTCGAGCTCGACGAACGAGCCCTCATCGAGCAGCATCTCGATCCGGTCGCGGGCGGTCGCCTTGCCCGCAGCGCGGCGCTTGTTGGCCGCCTCGGTCTCGGCGTGCAGCGCCTGGTAGCGGCGCTTGCGGTACTGGTTGATCTTCTGCTCTGAGACGGTCGCGGCCTCGCGCTGTGGAGCCTCGACGCCTTCCAGGCTCGGTGTCGTCCGCCGAACTGGAGAGAGGGACCTGGGTTTGCGGGCGGCCATGCGCATATATCGTAGGCGCCGTGCCGAAGGCTTCAGTTCAACTCGATCTCGAACGCGCGGTCACGCTTCGGCAGCTGCGCACGTTCAAAACCGTCGCCGACCTGACCAGCTTCAGCCTCGCCGCGCAGCGCCTCAAGCTCAGTCAGCCGTCCGTCTCCTACCAGGTGAAGGAGCTCGAGGAGACCCTCGGTCTGCCCCTCCTCGACCGCCTGGGCAAGCGGGTCCAGCTGACCGAGGCCGGCTCGGTGCTGTATGGCTACGCCCGCAGGATGCTCGACGTCCTCGACGAGGCGACCGTGGTGATCGAGGAGATGCGCGGGATCAAGCGAGGCAGCCTGCGTGTCGGGGCCAGCACCACCGTCGGCATCTACCTGCTCCCCGCGGCGCTCGGCGCGTTCAAAAAGCTCCACCCGGGGCTGGTCATCTCGCTCGAGATCGGCACACGCGCCCGCGTCCAGGAACAGGTGCTGCGAAACGAGCTGGACCTCGCGGTCGTCGGCCCGGCGTCCAAGGACCCGGAGCTCGCGATCGTCCCCTTTTTGACCGATGAGCTGGTCGTCGTCGCGCCGGCCGGCCACGCGCTGGCGGGCAGGCGCGGGCTGACCCTCAAAGACCTGGCCGATCAGCCGTTCATCATGCGCGAGGCGGCGTCGGGCAGCAGGTGGTCGCTGGAGAAGGCGGCGCGCAAGGCCGGCGCCAGGTTGAGCGTCGCAATGGAGCTCGGCTCCAACGGCGCGATCAAGCACGCGGTGGAGTCGGGTCTCGGGCTGGCCGTCATCTCGCGTTACGCATGCGCCCTGGAGTTTTCGAGCGGCCGCCTGGTCGAGCTTCGCGTCCGCGGCTTCCCAATCCGCCGCGACTGGCACATCGTGCACCTGCGCAAGCGCAGGCTCCCGGCGTCGGTCCGCACGTTCATCGACTTTCTGAAAGGCACGAGCTGGCTCCCGCGCGACGGCGCGCGCGGCCGCGTCACACCTCCGACCGATTGATTCGCCGCGTCTTCACACGACCCACGCTCTACTGGGCGCTCGCGGCCGCGTTCTGGATCCGGGTGATCGTCCTCACCGTCCTGACCCCACGACGACCCGACGCGGAAGGGATGTGGGAGGGCGGTCGCGCCTACCTCAACGAGCCGTCGCACATGTACGACGCCGCGGCCGCCTACCTTGACCGGCTGCACATCATCGCCCCGCCTGGCGGGCTCGACGCGTTCGTCAGCCCACCGCCCGTGGCCGTGCTCGCGGTGCCGATCGCGCTCCTGCCCAAGGACATCGGCATCCAGGTCTGGACCGCGATCGACGCGGCCGCGCTCCTGGTCGGGCTCCTTTTCCTCTATCGCGTGCTCGCGAGCCGTCATCCCGTCGCCCGGCCGGTGTTCTGGCTGGTCGCCGGCTACTTTCCGCCGCTTTTCGCCGACGTCAGCGCGGGCCAGCGCGGAGGAGTCCTGCTCGTGTGCGCGATGGCTTCGATCTGGTTGGAGAGACGCTCCCCCGCGATCTCGGGCGCGGTCGCCGGCATCGCGTCGGCTTTCAAGTATTTCCCGGCGGCGATGGTCATCGGCCCGCGGCCGGAGCATCGCGTGCGCTACGCCGTCGTCCTCGGTGTCGTGGCCATCGTCGTGACGGCCGTCACGTTCATCCCGCTGGGGCTCGGCGGTGCGCTCTTCTACTACCAGCACGTGCTCCTGCCGTCGCTCGGCTCGCACAACCCTGACTGCGCGTACGACTCTGTGCGGACCCTGTTCATGCGCTACATAGGCGGCGAACAGTTCGCTGTTCCGGGCGGCACCGGGTACGTGCTCGTCACCTCGCCCCTTCACCTGTCGGCCCTGGCGCTCGGCCTTTCCTACACGAGCGCGCTGGTGTTCGCCGCCGCGGCGGCCTGGGCGGCGCGGCGCAGCGGCTGGAACCCCGCGTACGGGATGTCACTCGGCTTCGCGCTCGGGGCGCTCATTCCGAACGAGGTGTGGCCCTACCAGTGGCTGCCACTTCTGCCGGTGGCGCTGCTGCTGGTCGTGCGCGCGGTGGAGCGCCGGCGCTACGTCACGATTGGGCTGCTCGCGCTCTGCATGTTGGGCTTTTACCGCCAGCCTTGCGACCTCTTCTTCCCGAACCTGTGGACGGTCGCCGCGATCGGAGTCTTCGCGCTGGCCGTGTGGGAGAATCGGCTTTTCCGCACGGACGCAACTTAGGGGGAAAGCGAGCATGGCGCTCAACGCCGACGTCAGCTTCACCTGGGTGGGCCACGGGACCTGGAAAGCCCGCAGCGCCAAAGGCAAGGAGATCCTCATCGACCCCTGGGTCATGAACAACCCCGTGGCCCCTGAGAACCTCAAGACGGTCGAGCGGTGCGACCTGATGCTGATCACGCACGGCCATTTCGACCACATCCACGACGCGCTCGAGATCGCGCGCCGGACCAAGCCGACCATCGTCTGCAACCACGAGATCGGTGTGTGGCTGGGGTCGAAAGGCCTCGACGGCGAGAAGATCATCGGCGGCAACACGGGCGGGACCATCGAGGCCGAAGGCATCGCCGTGACGCTCGTCCACGCCGAGCACTCATGCGGCAACACCGACAACGGCGGCATCGTCTACGGGGGTGAGGCGTGCGGGCTCGTCATCGAGTTCGAGAACGGGTTCAGCGTGTACTTCGCAGGCGACACGGACGTTTTCGGCGACATGAGCCTGATCGCGGAGCTCAGTAAGTTCGACGTCGCTTTCCTTCCGATCGGGGGCTTCTACACCATGGGGCCGGATCGCGCCGCCAAGGCGGCCCAGCTGCTGGGCGTCAAAACGGTCGTGCCGATGCACTTCGGCACGTTTCCCATCCTCTCGGGGAATCCGAGCCAGCTCCAGGAGCTGGTCGGGGGGAGTGTCAAAGTTCTCGATATCAAGCCCGGAGACGTCGTCTAGCGGCTAATCTCGCCCGGTGCGAGACGTCATCGGCGCGCCGGCCGGCTGGCTGGCGCGGGCCATCCGGGCCAAGAAGCTCTCCTCGGTCGAAGTCGTACGGGCTCACCTGGAGCACATCCACACGGTCAACCCGAGACTGAACGCGGTCGTCTTCGCCACCGCCGAGAGCGCGATCAAAGAGGCCCGGGCCGCCGACCGGCACAACAAGCGCCGCAACGCCCTCGGTTCCCTCCACGGCGTCCCCTTCACGGCCAAGGACATCTTCAACACAGCCGGCCTGCCGACCACCGCGGGACTGCGCATGCTCCGGAGCAACATCCCCGACCACGACGCCACCGTCGTGGCCCGGATGCGCCGGGCCGGGGCAATCCTGATCGCCAAGACCAACTCCCCGCCGGCAGGCGCCGACGAGGACAGCTGGAGCCCGCTCCGGGGCGGCACCCGCAACCCCTACGACGTGAACCGCTCGCCCGGCGTGACGAGCAGCGGCGAGGCGGCCATCATCGCCGCCGGCGGTTCTCCTCTCGGACTCGGCAGCGACTCGGGCGGGAGCATCCGGGTGCCGGCCCACTACTGCGGCGTGGCCGCGCTCAAGCCGACGGCCGGCCTCATCCCGGTGACGGGCGGCTACGGGCTGACCGGCGGCCTAAGCGACCCGCGGAGCTCGGTCGGGCCGATGGCCCGCTACGTCTCCGACCTGCTGATCGCGCTGCGCGTGCTGGCTGGGCCCGACGGTTTCGACTCCGGGGTCGTGCCGGTGCCGGTGGCCAAGCGCACGCCCAAGCTCGACGGCCTTCGCGTCGCCTGGTACACGGACGACGGCTTGGCCAAACCGTCGCACGCCGTCGCCAGCACCGTGCGAGCCGCGGCCAGGGCCCTGGCCGCCGCCGGCTGCAACGTGACGGAGGAGCGGCCTCCGTCGCTGGCCGAGGCCTACCAGGTGACTCTCGGCTACTGGGGCCGGAAGCACATGAACCACGAGCGCATGTACGAGCGGTGGGACGCGTTCCGAAGCGGGGTCCTGAAGTTCATGTCCCGCTTCGACCTCGTCCTGAGCCCGGTGGCGCCGGACATCGCCCCGCTCATCCGGGTCAAGCCGGTGGGCGACCACCAGCTCAGCTACACGGTTCCCTACAGCCTCACCGGCAACCCTTGCGTCGTGGTCCGGGCGGGCACCTCACCCGAGAACATGCCCATCGGCGTCCAGGTCGTGGCCCGGAACTGGAACGACGCCGTGGCGCTCCGCGCGGCTCGCGCCATCGAACGCAAGCTGGGCGGTTGGCGCCCTGCTAGCGTGGTCGGGTGAGGTTCCGCTACTCCCGCTGGGACGGATCGCAGAAGCTCGACGACCTCGACGCGGGTGATGTTCTCGACGCTCTCTCGGACGACCTGATGAACTACGGCGACCTCAACGCGGCGCTCCAGCGCTTCCTTCGCTGGGGATCGCCGAACATGCCCGGCCTGGAGCAGCTGCTCAAGCAGCTGCGCGACGCGCGGGAGCGAGAGCTGGGCCGCTACAACCTCGACTCGACCGTCGAAGAGCTGCGCCAGAAGGTGCAGGACGTCATCGACACCGAGCGCAAGGGCATGGATCGGCGCCTGGACGAGGCCGCCCCGGACGCTCGCAAGCTGCTGGAGCGCATCGCTCGCCAGCGCACCGACCAGCTCGACCGGCTGCCCGACGACCTGGGTGGACGGGTCAAGGGCCTACGCAACTACGAGTTCGTCGACGACGAGGCGCGCCAGAAGTTCGAGGAGCTGATGCAGCAGCTGCAGAAGCAGATGCTCGACCAGATGTTCCAGGGGATCAAGGGCTCGCTGCAGCAGATGCAGGGCCAGGACCTCTCGCGCGTGCGCGACATGGTGCGCGAGCTGAACAAGATGCTGGAGCAGCGCATGGAGGGCCGCACCCCCGACTTCAACGGTTTCATGCAGCGCTTCGGTGACATGTTTCCGCCGGGCATCAACTCTCTCGACGAGCTGCTGGAGCACCTGCAGCGCCAGATGGCGCAGATGCAGTCGCTGCTGCAGAGCATGAGCCCGGAGGCGCGCGAGGAGCTGCGCCAGATGATGGATGCGTTGCTCCAGGACGACTCGTTGCGGCTGGAGCTGGCGCGGCTGTCCGGATTCATGCAGGCGATGATGCCGCCATCCGAGCTGACCGAGCGATATCCGTTCTTCGGCGAGGACCCGATGAGCCTCGGTGAGGCGATGGGACTCATGGAGCGGCTCCAGCAGATGGACCGCCTCGAGTCCCAGCTCGAGCGAGGCAGCTTCCGGCCGGACGACGTCGACCGCTCCCTCGCCCAGCAGCTCCTCGGGCCCGAAGCACGCCAGGCGCTCGACCAGCTGCGGCAGGTGACCGACGTCCTCGAGAAGGCAGGTTACGTAGAACGCAAGGGCCGCCGCCTCGAGCTGACGCCGCGGGGCATGCGGCGGATCGGCCAGTCGGCGCTGCGCGACATCTTCGACCAGCTCAAGAAGACGCGGATGGGCCAGCACAACCTGTGGCGCGGCGGCATCGGCACGGACGCCTCGGACGACCTGAAGGTCTACGAGTACGGCGACCCGTTCCTGCTCGACATGAAGGAGACGCTCTTCAATTCGATCGTGCGCGAGGGGCCGAGGGTGCCGGTCCGGATGTCGGCCGACGATTTCATCGTCCACCGCACGGAGCACATGACCCAGGCCTCGACGGTGCTGATGATCGACATGAGCCGGTCGATGTTCCTGCGTGGATGCTTCCTGGCCGCCAAGAAGGTGGCCATCGCCCTGGATTCCCTGATCCGTTCGCAGTACCCGCGGGATTCGCTGTACGTCGTCGGCTTCTCCAACTACGCGGTCGAGCTGAAGCCCCAGACCCTGCCGCAGCTAGCGCTGAACGACTACGTGTACGGCACCAACATGCAGCATGGTTTCCAGCTCGCGCGTTCGCTGCTGGCCAAGCACCGCGGGAACCGGCAGGTGATCATGATCACGGACGGCGAGCCGACCGCCCACCTCGAGGACAACGGACGCGCATCCTTTGCCTACCCGCCCACCTACAAGACCATCCAGCAGACGCTGAGCGAGGTCAAGCGGTGCACCCGCGACCGGATCGTGATCAACACGTTCATGCTGGAGCGCGGGCCGTACCTGACCGAGTTCATCAACCAGATGACGCGGATCAACAAGGGGCGCGCCTTCTTCGTCTCGCCGGACAGGCTGGGCGAGTACATCCTGATCGACTACGTCAGCGGCAAGCAGCGCCGGCGGGCGAGCTCCCGCAGCCGCTCCCGCATCGCGTAGTAGCGTTTAGGCCGTGGTCGCGAAGGGTGAGGTTGCGGTCGAACGACGCAATCTGAGTCCCGCGGCTCTTTATGAAGAGGCGATCCGGCGGGAAGAAGCGGCGATCGTCTCGACCGGCGCGCTGACGGCCGAGACAGGCAAGCACACCGGCCGCTCGCCGCAGGACAAGTTCTTCGTCAAGGAGCCGACCAGCCAGGACGCGGTCTGGTGGCATCCAGGCAACCAGCCGATCGCGCCGGCCAAGTTCGACCAGCTCCTGGGCCGGATGGAGGAGTTCATCCGGACGCGCGAGGTCTACACGCAGGACGTATTTGCCTGCGCCGACCCTCGGTTCCGGCTGCGGGTCCGCGTCATCAGCGAGCTCGCCTGGCACAGCCTGTTCGCCCGCAACCTGTTCATCCGCCCGACCGCGGACGAGCAGATGAGCTTCGAGCCCGACTTCACCGTCATCTCGCTGCCCTCCGTGAAGGCGGACGCTCAGCGCGACGGCACGCGGAGCGAGACCTTCATCCTGGTCAACCTCGGCCGTCGGATCGTGATCATCGGCGGCACCGGCTACGCCGGGGAGATCAAGAAGTCGATCTTCACCGCCCTCAACTACCTTCTCCCGGCGCAGGGCGTATTTCCGATGCACTGCTCCGCCAACACCGACCCGGACGGCTCGGACGTGGCCCTGTTCTTCGGCCTGAGCGGAACCGGCAAGACGACACTGTCGGCCGACCCGTCGCGCGCCTGGACGAAGACCAGATCCGGCACTACTTCCTGAGCGGCTACACCGCGAAGGTGGCGGGCACGGAGCGCGGAGTGACCGAGCCGGAGCCGATCTTCAGCACCTGCTTTGCGGCGCCCTTCCTGGTCCTGCCGCCGGAGCGCTACGCGGACATGCTGATCGAGCGGGTCAAGCGTCACCACTCGGATGTGTGGATGCTGAACACCGGGTGGGTGGGCGGCCCCTACGGTGTGGGCGAGCGCATGTCGATCGCGCACACGCGGGCCATCGTCCGTGCGGTGCTCGCGGGCGACCTCCGCGGTGGTTCGACCCATGTGGACCCGATCTTTGGGCTGCAGATCCCCAACCGCGTGCCCGGCGTACCCCGCGAGGTGCTCGACACACGCGACAGCTGGCCCGACCCGGAGGACTACGACCGGCAGGCGACCAGGCTGCGCGAGATGTTCGAGAAGAACATCCACATGATCGGCAAGAGCGCGTCGACGGCCGGCTAGCTGCTGGGTTGAAGGTGGCGATCGTCGGGAGCCGGCACTTCTCCGATCCGTCGCGCGTCACCGACTACGTGAAGTCGCTGCCGCCGCGCGCGTCCATCATCACCGGGAGCGCGAGCGGGGTGGATGCGGCGGCCACCAAGGCCGCGCGGGAGCGAGGCATCCCGGTCCAGGTCATGCCGGCGTCATTCGACGAGATGGCCGACCCGGGCAAGTCGGCGGCGAGGAACCAAAAGCTCGTCGACGCGTGCGACGTCCTGGTTGCATTCTGGGACGGAACCTCGAAAGGGACGCGGACGACCGTCGAGCGGGCTCTCGACTCGGGCAAGGAAGTCCATGTCTTCGTGGCTTCGTAAGATGCGCGCATGGCGGTAGCAATCGCGGTCCGCGTCCGCTTCTTCGCCCGCCTGCGCGAGCTCGCGGGGGCGGAAATCGAGGCGCTGCAGGTCCCGCCGGGGTCGTCGCTGGCCGACGTCTATGACGCGCTGCGCGCGAAGCACACGACCCTGCCCGCCCGAGAATCTGTCCGCGCCGCGCTTAACCAGGAGTTCGCCGACTGGAACGCCACCGTGGCCGGCGGTGACGAGGTCGCGTTCATTCCGCCGGTCAGCGGAGGCCGCGGGTGAGGTACGACGTACAGAAAGAACCGATCGATCCTCGTGAGCTCGAGGCGGCCGTCACGTATCCCGGAGCCGGCGCGATCTGCACCTTCAGCGGAATCGTCCGCGACAGCTCGCGCGGGCAGACCGTCACGCACCTGGACTACGAGGCCTACGCGGAGATGGCGGTGCCGCAGATGCGCAAGATCGGCCAGGAGATCAAGGACCGCTGGCCCGAAGCACGCGTGGCGATGGCGCACCGCACGGGCCACCTCGAGATCGGCGAGGTCTCGGTCGTCGTCTCAGTCTCGTGCCCGCATCGCGCGGAGGCTTTCGAAGCGTGCAGGTGGGGCATCGACCGGCTCAAGGAGTCGGTCCCGATCTGGAAGAAAGAGCACGCGGCGGACGGCACCTACTGGATCGAAGGGGACCAGGCGAAGCCGGTCGCGTAGCCCCCGGACAGCCCTGCCCCTCCGTCGGCTGCGCCGACACCTCCCAGCCCCTCCGGCCCTGCCCCTCCGTCGGCTGCGCCGACACCTCCCCATGAATGGGGAGGATGGGGAGGAACCGCTCAGTCTTTGACCCGGGCCACCGAGAGGCCGTCGCGGATGGGGATCACCACGCTTTCCAGCCGTGGATGCCTGGCGACGAACTCGTTGTAGGCGGCGACGTTCTTCGCCTGCTGGTTGCTGGGCTTGACGACCTCTCCCTGTCGCAGCGCGTTGTCCGCCATCAGCAGCGCGCCGCCCTCGAGCCGTTCGAGGCACAGCTCGACGGCCCGACGTGTCACGTCCTCCGAAGGAAACACGTTCAGCAGGTCGATGAAGCACGCGTCGAAGCGCTCGTCGAGCTTCTGCAGCCCGCTGATCGCGTCCTGCTCGAGCACCAGGGCCTGCTTGCCCAGGCCGGCGTCCGCGAAGTTGGCGCGAGCGCGCTCGACGCGCTTGTGGTCGACCTCGAAGGAGGTCAGCGATCCGCCTTGAGTCCCGCGCAGGAGCCAGATCCCGCTGTACCCGGTCGCGGTCCCGAGCTCGAGGATCCGCTTCGCCCCGGCGGTCTTCACGAGGAGGTGGAGCAGCGCTCCCTCGTGCGCGTCGACGATCGGGATGTTCTCCTGGTGGGCCTCGGCTTCCATCCGCGCCAGCACCGCGTCTCGCTTCGGTAGAAGGCGCTCCATGTAGGCCTGAACGTCGTCTGTGACCTCAACTGTTCTCATCGCGGCTCCTCAAAAACTCATCCAGCATCGGCTGCAGCGTAACCACGTACTCGGCCATGCACTCGACGGCCCGGGACAGCACCTGATCGTCGAGTCGCAGGGCCGGCAGCGTCTCGTACAGCCTGGACCATCCCCGGTCCCAGGGCTCGAGCTCCGCCCGTGGCAGGCCGGCCTTGACTTCGACCATCCGCGCGCGGAAGAAATCGAAGGCCGCCTGGTTCGCCGCCGCCGTCGCCTCGAAGTGCAACCCGACCTCCAGCCTACCCGCACCGGTGTGATGCCATGCCTCGTAGTGGAAGGCGGGCTCGCTGAAATAGACCTTCATGAGACGGCCCCGGCCGCGGGTGGTCCGGAAGCTCCGCCTGTCCGCGGGCAGCTCCACTTTGAGCCCTTTCCGCAGGGCGCCGAAGAAATCAGATGGCGTGAGCAGCATTTCTCGTAAGCTGCCAACCACCTTGGCCTATGTGCCCACGGTCGTCGAGAACGAAGGTGGTAACCGGGAGCGAACATTCGACATCTACTCCCGGTTGCTGAGGGATCGCATCATCCTCATCGGCCGGCCGATCAATGACGTCGTGGCCAACCTGGTCGTGGCGCAGCTCATGTACCTTGCCGCCGACGACCCCGACAAAGAGATTCAGATCTACGTCAACTCTCCGGGCGGCGCGGTGACCGCCGGGCTCGCCATCTACGACACGATGCAATACGTCCGTGCGCCGATCTCGACAGTGTGCACATCGGCCGGCCGATCAATGACGTCGTGGCCAACCTGGTCGTGGCGCAGCTCATGTACCTTGCCGCCGACGACCCCGACAAAGAGATTCAGATCTACGTCAACTCTCCGGGCGGCGCGGTGACCGCCGGGCTCGCCATCTACGACACGATGCAATACGTCCGTGCGCCGATCTCGACAGTGTGCATCGGCCGCGCCGCCAGCTTCGGCACGGTGGTGCTCATGGCCGGCGCGGAGGGCAAGCGGTTCTCGCTCCCCAGCGCGACCATCCATCTGCACCAGCCGCTCATCGGGGGCAAGGGACTTCAGGGCCAGGCGACCGACCTCGACATACACGCCAGGGAGATCATCCGCATTCGGTCCGTGCTCAATCAGCTGATCGCCAAGCACACCGGCCAGCCGCTGGAGCGCGTCGAGCGCGACACCGACCGCGACTACTTTATGACGCCTCAAGAGGCCGTCGAATATGGCCTGATCGACGGCATCATCGCGGCGACACGAGTGCCGGTGCTGGCTGCTTCGAATAGCTGATCCGCACGGTCAGCCAGAAGATCAGCAACACACCCACGGCAGCCGGGATCGGGGCGGGCGTGAGGGCGGCGATGAGCGCCGCGACGCTCAGGGCCAGCCACTCGCGCCAGGTCGCCTCGCCCCAGATCGCCAGACCGACCGCCACCAACACCAGGTCGGCGGGCAGCGCGTGCGGTGAGACCAGGACACCGCCGATCACAAGGATCGCCGCCGCCGCCTTGAAGTCATGGCGCCGCCGCAGGGCGAGCAGCACGCAGTCACACAGCGCGAACAAGGACAGGCCGATCACCGCGTAGGGCTGCGCCGGCCCAGGCAGATAGGTCCCGAAATGCGCCAGGTCGACCTCTCGACTGATCGGCGCCACGGTGGTTCGGATCTGCGCGAGCCACTCGAGCACCCAGTGCGGGTTCGCGACCATCGTCACGCCGAGCTGGACGATTCCCGCCGCCGCCCAACCTCCCATGACCCTCCATCGCCGGGCGAGCAGCAACGCGGCCGCGAGCGGAAGCACGAGCTGAGGTTTCACCAGCGTGAGCCCAAGCGCGAGCCCGGCAAGGAAGGGTCGCGACCACAGAGCGAGCGCGGCGCCGATGCCGAGTGCCACGATCCCATCGAGCTGCGCGTTGAGCATCATCAGCGCCGTCGGCACCGAGGCGAATGCGGGCAGGGTCGCGGACGGCGGCCTCGGCCGGGTGGCGAGGTACAGTCCCGCGCCCAGGCATACGAGCCCGAACAGGACCCAGGCATGCCCGCCGACCTCAGTTCCGAGCAGGTCGAAGGGGATGGCAATGAACGCCACCCAGGCGGGGGCGAGAAAAGGCAGGATGCCCTGGATTCCAGGCGTCACGAGGGTGCGGCCGCCCGTCACGTCGCGTTCGACCCCCTGCTGCACGCTCAGGTCGTAGAGGTGTCCGGGGTCGGACACGATCAGCCGGGCGCCGGTGGCGAACGCAGGCCAGTCGGAGTTGATGACGTCGTCGTTGGGCAGCAGCGGGTAGATGAAGAAGGCGAGGGCCACGGCAAGCAGCGCGACCGAGCCGCGCCAGCGCCAGCGATCGCGCATCAAACTTCGATCGACATCCCGTCGAACGCCGCCTGCACCTCGGTCCCGATGCGCTGGGTGAGGTCGGCGGCGATCTCCTTCGGGTTGGCTCTCCAGACCGTCATCCCGTAGTGGGTGAGGATGGCGAGCCTGGGCTTGGCGTCGCGGATGATTCGCTCGGCGTCGTCGATGCAGAGGTGGGGAAGCTCCGGCCGGCAGTGCAGGAGGATGGTGTGGATCAGCATCACGTCGGCTTGGTGCTGCTGGGCGATGCCGTCGTAGTAGGCGGAGTCGGTGATCCAGCCCAGGCGGTCGCCGAAGCGAAAACCGTAAGTCTCGACCTGGTGGACGTGGCGGCCGCTGGTCGTGAAGCTCAGACCGTTGATCGAGTACGTCGTCTCCGGGGCGAGGCGCACGATCTCGCGTGGAAAGCGGCGCAGGTACCTGAGCACGACGGGGTCTTCGTCCAGGGCGTCCGACGGACAGAACAGGACTCCGCGGTGTGCGAACCCGCCGTCGGTCATGGCCTCGACCATGACGTTCACGTCGCCGGCGTGGTCGAGGTGGCGGTGGCTGACCACGATCGCGTCCAGCGTCGTGAGGTCGACCTTGCGCTGCGCGTACGCGACCACGGCGCCGGGTCCTGGATCGAGGCTGATCCTGGTCTGGCCGTCTTCGAGAAAGAGACCGCCAGACGCGGCGACCTGCTTCGCGACCATGAACCGGGCGCCGGCGGTCCCCATGAAGGTCAATCTCATGTCTCAGCGACCTCTGAGAGCGCAACCTCGGATTTCTCGCCGAAGTAGCGGTCATACAGCTCCGCCACCCGCTCGAGCGTGTCGATCTCGTCGACGGGCTTGTCGTCGCGGATGCGCACGATGCGCGGAAAGCGAAGCGCGAATCCACTGAGATGGCGGGCGGAGTGCTGGATGGAGTCGAACGCAACCTCGAGCACCACCTCGGGCCGCACCATCCGCCTGTAACCCTGATCCTCGGTGGTCATCTCGAGGAATCGCCTGGTGAACTCCGCGATCTCGGCGTCGGTCAGACCGCTGTACGCCTTGCCCACGTTGACCAGCTTCCCCGACCCGGTGTCACGGACGGCGAAGGTGTAGTCGGACAGGACGCCACGCCGTTTGCCGTGACCCCACTCGACGGCGGTGACCACGACGTCGAGCGTCGCCAGGGGTCGCTTCAGCTTCAGCCATGCGAGGCCGCGGCGCCCCGGCGTGTAGGGGCTGAGCGGGTCCTTGACCATCAAGCCCTCGTTGCCACGCTCGCGGGTCTCCTTGAATATGCGGTCGAGGTGCTCGGGGTCGGTCGCCTCCTCGAGCCTCGCGAGCAGGAATGGGTGCTCGAGGCCGAGGCCTTCGAGCAGCTTGCGCCGCGTGGTCAACGGCTCGTCGATCAGGGTGCGGCCGTCGAGCCACAACAGGTCGAAGATCACGAGCACGACCGGGACGTCGCGACGGAGGTCCTCCTCGACCTTCTTGCGCCCCAGCCGGCGCTGCAGCTCGAAGAAACGAAGCACGCGCCCGTCGCGGTGAGCCAGGACCTCGCCATCGAACAGGACGTCGTGACCGATCGCCGGCGCGGCGTCGACGAGCTCGGGAAAGGCGCCGGTCGTCTCCTTCAGGTCGCGCGAGAAAAGCTCGATGCGCGAAGCCTGGCGGTGAAGCTGGCAGCGCACGCCGTCGTACTTCTCCTCCGTCCACACTGTGCCGGCGCCCATGCGCGTGAATGCCTCACCGGGCGTCTCGACCGGGCTGGCCAGCATGAATCGCACAGGCTGGAAAAGAGTGACCGTGCCGGCCTCGAACTCCCCGCGCTTGCAGCGCACGGCGGTTTCGCCGATGTCGCCCGTCACCAGGTGTACGCGCTTGACCTGCGTGATGGGGACCCCGAAAGCCTCGGCGATGGCCGCCTCGACCAGGCCCTCGCTGAGGCCGATCCGCATCTCGCCGGAGATGATCTTGATGAAGAATCGCGCCGACTCAGCGTCCAGTCGCCGGACCATTGCTTCCAGCGGAGCGGCCTTGGCGTTGCCGCGCGCGGTGCGGATCGCCTCGAGCGTCGCCTCGATCTCGCCGAGGGTCACCGGCGCCGGCAGCGTGCTTCCGTCCAGCGCCTCGCCGGCCCAGTCGCCGAGGTCCGAATGCTTGCGAAAAATCCGGCCCAGCTCGTCCTCGTCGCGGCGGGAGACCGAGGACACGACCTTGCTGAGGGTCGACCATCCGAGCCCGAGAGTGCGCCTTTGTGACGGCGGGAACGCTCGACCGCTCATGTACACCGCCGCGCGGCGCAGGTCGTCGTCGTCGAGAGTGCGGAAATACGCGCCGAGGGTGCGCGTCTTCTCGAGCGTGGCTGAAGTGGCCGCGACAGCCGAACCTGCGCGTGCGAATTCAAGCACCGGACGACCTATCGTAAGTCGCGATGCGCAGGTGCCCCTACCTCGAGGAACTGGTCAAAGACTCGCGGGGGCCGGTGCGCGTGTACCGCTTCGACTGCCACGTCGACCACCGCTCCAAGCGCAAATACGCCTTGAGCGACAGCCCGCCCATCTGCGTACGAAATTTCGAGGATTGCCCCTTATACCAGGCTGAAAAACGGCGCGAGGACGGCACAATTACCCGCTACACCGACTAGAAACCGCCCTGGTACCCGCCATACCAATGAATTGCACAGTGTGTTCGGCCCCGGCTTTGCCCATCGACGACGCGTGCGTCTTCTGCCACGCGCCGCTCGTGGAAAGCGACGCGCCCGATGAGCTGTTGGATTACCTCGTCGAGCGCCTGCCCATCGCACACGCCAAGCGCGGGCACCTCAACCGAGGGCCGATCACCGAGCTTGCGATCGACGTCGACGGCCGCAGCTTCCGCGCGCGCGTCAAGAACGAGATCCTCGAGCTGGCGCCACCCGTCGAGCTGGCGGCGTGGGTCGACCTCCTGTTGACGAAGCTCAGCGACGCAGCGGCGGGCGACCACGACCTGCGCCGCGCGGTGCTTCGCTCCGGCTGGGCTCTCCGCTAGCCGGAAACCGCCGGATCGTCGCGCCAGCAACCCTCCGGATAGTCGCGACTAACCGTCGTTCTCACCCCCGCGAACGTGGATAGTCGCGACTAACCGTGGTTCTCACCCTCCGCGAACGTGGATAGTCGCGACTATCCGGGTTGCACCAGCGAACTCTCTATAGAGCCAGCGCCAGCTGTTCGTTAGCCTCCAGCGCCCACGCCCGCACGCCTTTCCGGCGCAGGGAGCGTGCGAAGTCTTCGGTAAAGCCGTGCACCGTGTAGACCTGGCCGGCGCCCGATCGCTCTACCACCTCCATCAGCTCGTCGAAATCGCAGTGGTCGGAAAGGTCGAAGGTCGCGTCGGCTCCGAACAGCCGGGCGAACTCAGGGTCCTTCGCCCAGCCCGAGATGAGGGCGGTTCGATAGCGGCCGAGGCGGCGGATGTCGTCCTTGCCGACGGGCGGAGCGATGACCACCCGGTCGTGAACAGGCTCGCCGTCGAGCTCGACCCAGTCGGGGAGCGACCGGCCGGCCGAGGCGTACTGTCGCGCGCACGGTACGCACCGCTTCTCGAGGGCGAACGCGAACCCGTACCGGGCGAGCTGCAGCATCACCTCTTCGGTCTTACCGAGTGCATGGCATAAAAGCACCGGCGTGACCCGGCTGTCGAGGGCGCGCCTGCACCAACGCGCGATCTGCTCCACCGTCTCATCCGGGTCGCCGAAGCGAAAGTGCGGCCGGCCGTACGTCGTCTCGACGATCAGTACGTCGGCAGTGGGCACCAAGGTCTCGACCCGGCCGGGTTGCCTGAGCTTGATGTCGCCGGTGTAGAGCACCGACCAGCCTTCCTGCTGAAAGTGCAGCTGGGCCGAGCCGAGCATGTGACCGGCAGGGTGAAGCGTCACCGAGCCGTCGCCGCGCCGCATCGTCTCGCCGAAGCCGAGCATCCGCCAGCCGCGCGGGCGGCGCGTCTCGGGGATGAGCGCCAGCGTCTGCGGCGTGAGCAGCGCCTCCTTGTGCCTTCGGGCGTGGTCGGTGTGGGCATGGGAGATGAAGGCGAAGCTCCGGACCGTGAGCGGGTCGAGCCACAGGCGATGGCCGGGGAGCGCGACGCCGTGGTCCCAGACAACCTCGCGCGTCACAGCCGGACGACGTCTCCGTGCGCGAACAGGCCGGCGGGCACCTTGACACCGACGGCCGCGTAAGCCTCCGCCGGGACTCCGATGTCCGCGACCACGACACGACCAGGCCGCTGCAGCAGGCCCGGCTTGGGCAATCCGAGGGCGATCGTCAGTTGCGCGACCACAGTTGGAGAGTAGGCGACGCCGGTCTCCGCGTCGAGGCCTGACGGGACGTCCACGGAGACGACCTCCAGGCCCGACGCGTTGATCGCCTCGATCCACAGGGCGAAGGTGCCTTCGGGCGGGCGCGAGAGGCCGGTGCCGAAGATGGCGTCCACGACCACGTCGGCGCCGTCGAGCACGAGGCCGGCTGACACCTCGACGCCCTGGTTGCCGAGGACGCGATACTGGCGCTCAGCCGGCCCGCGAAGCCGTGCGGCGTCGACGCAGCAGGTGCGGACCAGGCGCCCCCAGCGGTGGATATGGCGCGCCGCGGCGAAGCCGTCGCCGGCGTTGTTGCCCACTCCGCAGACGACCACCGCGCGCCCCTCGACAAGCCGAGCCACCTGCCATCCCGCCGCCTCCATCAGCCAGTCGAGGGGGATGCCAAAGCGCTCTTCGGCCAGGGCGTCGACCTCCTTGACCTGGCTGCTGCTAAGCGTCGGTAGGGCGCTGGACGACAAAGGAGCAGTAAGGGTCGTGGCGATGTATGGAGTCCGACTGCGAGACGGCCGCACCGGTCAGCCGGGAGATGAGCTGGGGTGTGATCGAGCAGACCTGGGGGAACTTCAACGCGGTGTTCCGAAATGGGCAGTTGTGGATGGTGACCTTGATGCCCTCAGGGCTGTCCGACTGCTCGACGAGGGTGCCGGCGCGGCCGATCCAGGACACGACCCGGTGCATCTTCTCGTCGAACTCGAGGCCGTCGAGGTCGCGCTCGATCGCCGCCGCGTGGCGGGCCGCGACCCGGGCGAAGACCTCGTCGAGGGCTTCCGGCCCGCCCATGTCCTGGACCTCCTGCAGGACCATCGTCGCCAGCTGCCCGTAGCGCTTCGGAAACACCGCGTCCGCGCGCTCCGTCAGGGCGAAGAGGAGGGCCGGCCGGCCGCGCCCGCTGCGCTCGGGCTGGCTGACGACCAGGCCGTCGCGTTCGAGGTTGGTGAGGTGCTGGCGGATCGCGTTGGCGGTCACGCCGAGGTCATTGGCGATGGTTTCCGCGCTGCAGCGACCCCTACGCCGAAGCAGCTCGAGGATTTCCATCCGGGTTGAACGGCCGGCGATCATAAGGCCCACATCCGGTCGCTTGCTGGGCACTCTAGCACAGGCCAAAAAGGGTAAATCGATTTATTACAGGTAGTCCTTGACAAAAGACGACTGCGCCCTAAACTGGTTAGCCGGAGGAGATAGAGGGATATGCCAATGATCAAGCAGGCGAGCCGCGCCATCGAGCACATGACCGCTCGGGAGCGCCGGATCCAGCGTGCCAAGTACGCCCGCCGGAACAAGATGCGCTACATCGACAAGCTCCTGAACGAGCTCGAGATGCTGAACCTGGCGGACCAGCGGCAGATGCCGCCCGTGCTCTCGGTCGCCATCAACAAGGTGATCGAGGAATCGCCGGAGGTGACCGTGCTGGCCCAGGCCAAGCCGGCCTCGGTGATGGAGGCGATGGACGCTCTCTACGAGATCCAGGACAGCCTCATGTACAACCAGATCGAGGACGAGTAGGGCCTCCAGCCAGAAATCAAAACGAGGCCGGGCTCACGCGAGCCCGGCCTTCTTCGTTTGAGGGCTGCACCGCACCATCCCGGCGAGTACGCTCGCGCCGGGGTGGCCGATGACCTCGTCCTGCACTACCAGGGAAGGGACGTCCTTCTAGGATCGCCGGCAAAGCTCGATCGCGCCATCCCGGTCGCGTTCGCGGTATTCGTGGTCGCGGCGGCCATGCGCGTCGTGAGCGGCGACTCAGCGATCGGCGAGCTCCTGGTATATGCCGCGGGAATCTCGGAAATCGTGCTTTTGATAATGGTCTATGCGCGATTGCGGTTCGCCAACGCCGGCCTCTTCCTCGCCGGGGGCCAGGTCGGGACGCTCGGCACTTTCGGCGGTCGCAAAGCGATTGCGTTGACGGAGGTCGATCACCTCGAGCTCTTTACGATCGCCAGCGCCAGGCCGTACGGGGTCCTGCTTTTCGTCGACCGGGCGGGGCGGTCGGCGCTTCGCCTGAACACGGCCGACCTGCTGCCCTCACCTGGGCTCGCGGAGCTGAGCCGGCGGTCAGGGCTCTCAATCAGAGGCTCCTGGGCGGAACGGCTCAGCGTCGGCCAGATGGCGCGCCGATTTCCCGGCTCCGTTCGAAGCAGCGAGTTGGCCGTAAACGCCCTTGCTGCTCATCCCACGCGAACCGCCTCCATAACCGCTGTCGTCACGGTGTTGTTCTTCGTGGTGCTTTTCGCCGCGCTCGTCAGCCGGTCGGGTCGTTGAGCGCCACCGATTAGTTTTCGGGTCATCCCTCGTCTGAAAAGACATGAGCAAGACACAGACGGTTGACGTGCAGGACAAAGTTCAAAAGGTCATCGACCAGATGGTCGAGTCGGGTTCCGAGCGCGGCCTCCAGGTCGCCGTCTACCACCGCGGCGTCCAGGTGGTGGACGCTGTCGCGGGTGCTGCGGACCCGACGACGGGGCGCCTCATCGCGTCCGACACACCCTTCTACTGCTATTCGGTATGCAAGGCCGCGGCCTCGACGCTCGTCCACATGCTGGTCGAGCGCGGACACTTCGGTTACGACACGCCGGTCGCGGAGCTGTGGCCGGAGTTCGGCGCCAACGGCAAGCAGGCCGTGACGGTCCGCCACGTCCTCAATCACACCGCCGGCGTGCCCGGCATCCCCCTCACTACCACCATCGAAGACCTATGCGACTGGGACAAGATGTGCTCGGCGATCGCAGCCTCGGAGCTGTGGTGGGAGCCCGGCACGAAGATCGGCTACCACGCCTACACGTTCGGCTACATCGCCGGCGAGATCATCCGCCGCGCCACCGGCAAGCCAATCTCCGCCGTCCTCCGCGAGGAGATCTCCGGTCCGTTGGGCATCGAGAAAGAGCTCTACTTCGGCATGCCGCTCTCGGACCAGCGCCGCCTCGCGGTGCTCGAGGACGCGCCGTTGCCGGCCAACTTCCAGATGCCCGAGATGCCGCCCGACCTTCCCATGTTCAGGGCGGCGCCCATGTCGCTAATGCCCAACGCGGCGTTCGGCAACCGCCCGGACACACTGGCCGCCGACATCCCGGCCGGAGGCAAGACCTCCGCGCGTGCCATCGCGCGTATGTACGCGGCGATGCTCGGCGATGTCGGCGGCGTCCGGCTGCTCTCGCCGGCGCGATTGCGCGAGGCGACCAGGGAGCCGGTGTCAGGGGTCGACGAGGTGTTCGGCATGCCGACGACCTGGGCGCTCGGCTACGCGGTCGGCGTGCCCGGCCAGGAGCCGAAAGAGCCGCCCACCGCGTTCGGCGTCGGGGGCGTCGGGGGAAGCTTCGCGTTCTTCGACACCGCAAGCGGGATTGCGTTCGCTCTGACCAAGAACCGGCTGACGCAGGACTTCAACGCCGCGACGGAGGTTGCGCGGCTGGTAATGGATACGCTCACTGCGTGAAGGTCACCGTCGTCACTCAGCTCGAGGTCACTGAGACTCTAACCACGCCGAAGGGCGTGATCATCGCGAGCTACCGGCCGGCTCCATAGCTGCTGGGCGTACACGCCCAGCCCGTGCACGACCGCGGTGAACGCGTCGCGCTGCTCGAGCCTCTCCTCGCCGAAGAGCTGCGCCAGGTCGTGACGAAAGGCCGGTATGTAGCCGGAGCCGCCGGTGATGAGGACCCGGTCGACGGCGGACGCCTCCATCCCGGAATCGCTCAGCGCCCGATGTACGGTCGCGGCGATGAGGTCGAGCTCTGGCCGGATCATCGACTCGAAGGTCGACCGCCGAACCTCGACCTGCAGTCCGAGAGGCGCGAACTCCAGGCTCGCCATTCCCTGGCTCGACAGCGCGATCTTGGCGGCCTCGACCGCGCGGTAGAAGTCGTACGCGTGGCCGCCGTAAAGGAGAGCCTGGACGACGTCAGCCGGCTCGCCTCCGAGCCGGGCCAGGATCGCGGGGATTCCGGGGTCGGCCATCAACAGCCGGACCGAGCTGGCGGTGCGCAGCTCGTTGAAGAGCCAGCTGGGCAGCGAGTCCAGGCCGAGCGCCGGACCGACGATGGTTTCGAACAGGATCCCGTCCAGGGTCTCGCCGCCGACCGCGACGCCCGCGATGCCCGCCACGCGCGGCTTGCCGGCGCGCGAGTCGAGCACGGCGACGTCGAACGTGCCGCCACCGAAGTCGACCGCGACCTCAACCCCTCTGTGCTGATGCTCGCCCGTCACGGCCGCGGTCGGCTCGGGCAGAAAAGCCACCTCCGTGAAACCGGCCTCGTGCGCCGCGGCCGCCAGCCGGCTGAACGCTTCGGCATCGGAGGCTGCGCGGTTCGAAGGGTCGGCGCCGGCGAAGACGACGGGATGGCCGAGCACCACCGACTCGACGGCATGCCCGCTCGCCCGGTCCGCCTCCTGCTTGAGCCGCGCCAAGACCACACCGACCAGCGCGCCGACGGTGAAGTCGGTCGCCCATGAGTTGGTGCCGGCGAACCCGACCTTCGCCAGCTCGTGCTTGATCCCGGAGAGCAGCCGGGCGTCGTTGCAGCCGCCGCCCTTGCGATACTGGCGGCAGTCGGTGTCCCAGCCGTAAGGCGCAAGAGGGCATTTCCAGCAGTCCGTCTTCTCGTGGCCGGAGACGAGGAACGTTCGCACCGCCTCGTCGCCCGCGGCTCGCCGGCCGGCGCGGTGGAGGTAGACAAAGGATGGGAGCGTCCGCGCGCCCGACCGACCCAATGCCACGACCTCGACCCGCTCGGGGTACGCGATTGCGATCGAGCTGTTGCTCGTGCCGAAATCGATCCCGTACCCGACTGGTGCGGTGGTCGCGGCTACTCTTCGGCTTCGGCCTGCCGGATCCGCCGGGACATCGTCTGCAGCAGGCGGTACGCGACCTCGGGATGCTCCTTCAAAAAAGGCTTGAAGTTCCACTCGGGGATGCTGGCCAGCGTCACGTCGGTGTCGGCGGTGATGGTCGCGCTGCGGCCTTCTTGGTCGAGAAGGGCCATCTCACCGAAAGAATCGCCCGGCCCAAGCTTGCGGGTCTTGCCGGTGACGGTCTTCACGCTGACCGAGCCGTCGGTGATGATCATGAAACCGACCCCGCCCTCGCCGCGGACCACGATCTCGTGGCCGGCCGGGTGGTGCACCAGCTTGACCTGCTTCTCGATCGAGCGGACCTCGGACTCGGGGACCCCCTTGAGAAGCTTGGCCTCCTTGAGCTCGATCACCGGCAAATAGTAATTCGGTCCGGGCCGTTCGACACTTCAGGCTTTCTTCTTGCCGTCCAGGAACTCCTGGTACAGCCTGTACGCCTCCTGCTTGCGGCTGTCGACGATCTTCGTGTACCCCTGCAGCGTGTTGAGGTTGGCGTGGCCCAGGACCTCCTGCACCAGCCGCACGTCACCGCCTGTGACCTCCAGGAGCGTCGTTGCCGCGGTGTGACGCGCCACGTGCGGCGATTTGAACGACCAGGCTCCGACCGCCTTGCGGATCTGTTTGACGATGTAGCGCGCGCCGGCCGGGGTCAGGCGACGCTCGCGGTCGTCGCCCGCGGAGCGGTCGAAGTTGATGAACATCGCCAGGCAGGCGTCTTCGCGCGCGCTCAGATACTCCTCCATGGCGGCGCGCGCATCGCCGGTCAGATAGACGCTCCGCTGCTTGGAGCCCTTGCCGGTGACAACCAGGCGGTTGCCGGAGCGCGGAAAATCGGTCCGGTCCAGGCCGAGCGCCTCGGAGATTCGGCACCCTGTGCTGACCAGGAACTGGACGAGCGCCCGGTCGCGCTTTTCCAGCAGCGTCTCGCGAGGCAGCGCGCTGAGCAGTCGCGTCAGCTCGTCAGGGTCGATCGGCTTCGGCAGCCGCTGCTCGAGCCTCGGCAGCGTGATTCCGTTGGAAAGGTCGTGCTCGATCAGTCCCTCGCGCGCGATCCAGCGCAACCAGGAGCGGATGGCCACAAGGGCCCGTGCGCGCGAGGCAGGACTCTTCAGACGACCGGCGAGGTGGCGTTGATATGCCCGAAGGTCTTCGTGTCGCAGCGCGTCGACCTCGAGCGAATGGCCGTGCTCCCCGAGGAAGCCGAGCAGCCTGCGAATCTCGGCGTCATATGCACGGACCGTGTTCGGGCTGCGGTTGGCTTCGAGCTGAAGCCAGCCAAGGTATTCATGCGCGGCGGCCTGCAGGGCGAGTGGCATGTCGAGGCCGGCCACATGATAGACGCCGGCCACACGATAATTGACGCGAGGTGGGGGCTCTCCGCGTTGTGAGTCCCAGGCATGAGCCGGGACTCCGAAGCGACGGCTTCGGCTTCGACCCCGAATTCACCGAGCGCGTGACCAAGATCGCGTTGTGGCTGTACCGCAACTACTGGCGGGTGGAAGTCGACGGCGTGACGAATGTGCCGGGCAGCGGTCGCGCGCTGCTGGTGGCTAATCACGCGGGCATCGTTCCCTACGACGGCGCCATGATCCGGACCGCGATCGTCGCCGAGCATCCGCAGCCGCGCCACGCACGCATGCTCGTGGTCGACTGGGCGTTCGCGGTGCCCTTCACCAACATGCTTCTCGTCAAGACCGGCAACGTGCTGGCGCACCCTGACAACGCGACCGCACTGCTCGAGCGCGACGAGCTGGTCGGGGTGTTCCCGGAAGGCGTTAAGGGCGCGGCCAAGCGCTACCGCGACCGCTATCGCATCCGCCGCCTCGGCCGGGGCGGCTTCGTCCAGGTGGCGCTGCGGACGGGCGCACCGATCATCCCGGTGGCCGTCGTCGGCTCGGAGGAGGTGCACCCGGTGCTGGCCGACCTCCAGCCGCTGGCGCGGCTCCTGGGCATGCCCAACTTCCCCATCACGCCGACTTTTCCCTGGCTCGGCCTTGCCGGCCTGGCGCCGCTGCCTTCCAAGTGGTTCATCGCCTTCGGCAAGCCGATCGAGGTGGCCCAGCACGGTCCCGACGCGGTGGGGGACGCGCGCCTCGTGCTCGAGATCAGCGAGCAGGTCAGGGAGTGGATCCAGACGACCGTGAACCAGCTCCGACCGCGGCGCCAGACGATCTTCTTTTAGCGAGGACTGACCGCCGGGCCGCGCTGGTAGCCTGAACCGATGCCCAGGGCCCTGGTCGCCGCGGTGCTGCTCGCAGGACTGGTCGCATGCAGCGGCTCGCCGCCGGCCGCGCAGGCGCCGACCGCGTCTGGCGTCTCGGTCCAGCCCGGTGACCTGCCGTCAGGCATGACGAGATGCGACCTGACCGGCGACATCGACAGCTTCCTGAGCAAGGAGCAGACGTCGGACCCCTCCACGTACCAATCGACCAAGAGCGAGTGGGCAGACGCCAAATCCAAAGGCGCGACTTCGGCGTACACCGCCTTCTACACCGACACCGCCGACCACTGCGCCGCGATCAAGGCCAAGGGGTCGGACATCGGATCGGCCACCTACAAGCTGGTCGTGAACTTCGTCATCCAGTTCAAGGACGAGACCAGCGCAGGCAAGGGGTACACGAGCGAGAAGGTCTTCAACGTCAGCGCGTCCGAGCTGCGAAGCAGCGGCCAGCCCGTGGTCGAGGGCACCAACACCGGGCTGTCGCAGAACTCGATCGTCCTCAATGCCCCGATCGGCAACCAGACCTACTACCTCGCGGTTTGGCAGAAGAAAGCGTTCCTTGTGATCCTGGCCATCCTGAACGTGGACGCGGCCGCGAGCAAGAAGGTCGCGACGTCGGAGAACAGCCGGATCAAGTAGCGGCACCGTGGCTGGATGTTCCAGTTACGGAACCTAGAATGGCCGGGCCGATCGCAAAAGCTCGCCACGTCCAAACCCGCTCTCGGCGCCGGCGGGGGTCGTCGCCCCTGTTTCGCACAGCGCTCGTGCTCGCGCTCGCGCTGACCTCCGGCCTCGCACTGGTGGCCGGCCGCTCGTCGATGGTCCTGAACGGCGCGCAGGGTTCGGCGCCGGCGGCGACGCAGGTGCCGGTGAGCGGTCTGGTGGCGGGCGCTTGCATGAGCTTTGCCCCGGTTGCCGGGCGGCTGGACAAGACGGTCTTCATCGATCCCGGCCACGGCGGCGTCGACCCGGGCGTGGTGGGCATGGCCGGCGGCACGCAAGTCCTGGAGAAGGACCTCACCCTGGCGGTGGGAACCAGGCTGGCGTCGATGCTCCGCACCGACGGGTACCGGGTCGTGATGTCTCGGGTCGCGGACTCGTCGGTGGCCCGACAGTCGGCCGCTGACGTCGTGGCCGGGGCGATGACGGCGTCCGCCGTGCATCGCGACCTGCTCGCCCGCGCCGCCTGCGCCAACGCCGCAAGCGCGTCGGTCCTGCTGTCCATCCATTTCGACGCGTTCGACGACCCTTCCGTCGGCGGGTCCGAGACCTTCTACGACTCCGCGCGGTCGTTCGCTCCGGCCAGCAAACGCCTTGCGACCGACGTGCAGGCGGCGGTCGTCACCGCTCTGGGCAACTCCGACCGCGGCGTCTGGACCGACGACCAGCTGGCAGCTCCGACGCTGACGTCCTCCGGCAGCTCGTATGGGCACCTTATCGAGCTCGGTCCCGCCGCGGCCGGCTGGGTGGACAACCCGAGCAAGATGCCGGGGGCGCTCGTCGAGCCGCTGTTCCTGACCAACCCGGAGGAGGCGCGGTACGCGGCTTCCGCGGCGGGTCAGGACCGCATCGCGGGCGCGCTGAGGACGGGCCTGGAGAAGTACCTCAGCGGCGCGTGAGAAGCGAAGCGAGCGCTCGCCCGAACGGCAAGCGCTCGCCTCCCGGTCAGTGAGAGCGTGCTACCAGCGGTACCAGCGGCCGCCCTCGGCGCCGCGGAAGAAGAATCCGAGCACCCAGAGGACCAGACCAATGATCAGGATCCACCAGAGAATGTTTAGCGACGCGCTCAGGAAACCGCCTCCGCCGAAGATCAGCAGAAGCAGAATCAGGACAATGAGTGCGACCAACATTTCGGTGTTGCCACCCCCTTCTTTGAATTTTGGGGCTGACGCGTGAGCACGCCGCCCTCTACTTCAGAAACAGATGGACGGCTCCGAATACCTCACCGTACGGAAGGGTTCCGCAACGCCCAGGGCCGCCAATGTCCTCATCTGAGCCGACATCGATGGTGCGCCTGGCAAGAATCGAACTTGCTGCCTCTTGCTCCGCAGGCAAGCGCTCTATCCGGTGAGCTACAGGCGCAGTGAAAGCCGGTTCAGTTTAGGCGACGATCAATGGCAGCCGTCGCGGCCCTGAACGTATTCAGATCGAGGTTGCTGACGACCACCACCGCGACGTAGACCGAGCGCCGCCAGCAAGCCAATCGTACCGACGGCCGGTCGTACGTAAACGAGCTGGCGCCCAGGCCCGTGCTCGTGCCGACGGTCAACCCGGGCGTGAGCTCGCCTGGCGGGGGCGGGGCAAACCCGAAGACCCCGGCCTGCCAGGCGCGGTCGGCCTCGCTCGAGTCCGCGAACCGAGCGACAAAGCTGGTCATCGCCCTGACGTTCGTGGTCGCGCCCAACTCGGCTTGGCAGGCGCTCGAGCTCGCGGCGAAGATCGAGATCGCCCCGGCGTCGGCCCCGGTCTTGAGCAACCCGAACCACTGGTCGCTCAGCCGAGCCGCGAGGGACGGGTCGGACGTCTCGAGCACCGACAGGTACACATCCATCGGTCCGGATCCAGGGCACACGCCAAGGCCGCCGGGAATGTCGGCGGACTGCAGGACCGCCGCCGTCGGCGCGGTGTGCGGCGTGGGCGCCGGCGCCGGGCTGAAGACGGCATGAGTCTCGCTCTGGCACGCTGTGATCAGCCCCAGCAGGAGGAGCCAGGTCCCGAATCGGGTCACGGGGGCCGCAGTTTAGACTGGGTGAGACCTATCGCGCCTGTAGCTCACCGGACAGAGCGTTCGGCTCCGGACCGAAAGGCAGCAGGTTCGATTCCTGCCAGGCGCACTTTCACGCAGATTTTGTATAACACTCCGCCGTAGCAGAAATCCGTTCCCTTGCCCGGCGCGTATCGCGGGGACGTGATCCCGCCAACGCGTCTACCCAACTCCACTTCGCGGTTGCTCCGCCAGCGTCGCCGTTCCGAACCCAGGACGAGCGCGAGATGCCTGGGCTATCCTCCCGACAATGAGCTGGTTCGCAAGGCTATTTCGTGGAACTCCTAAGGTGACCAGCGCGCCAGCTGCTGGATCCCTCGACGACCAAACCCGACGCCAACTCGCCCAAGCGGGAGGCGATCTCACCAAGCCCACTGACGTTGTCAATTACCTTTACCTGCCTGACGAGCCACGAGCACAGAAGGCCGGCGCAGAACTGCGATCTGCCGGGTTCACTGTTGAGGTCAGGCCCGCCGCGACGGGACAGAACTGGTTGACAAGGGCCAACCGCGACATGGTTCCCAGCGCCGAGAACATCGCCCAAATGCGGGCTCTCCTCGAGCGCTTGGCCAACCAGCTAGGTGGCGACTACGACGGTTGGGAGGCCGCCGTCACACCCTAGCCACTGCTCGTCGGAGCTTCTTACAACATCCCCTCGACCAGGCGATCGAGCCGCTCGGCCTGGTTGTGGATGTCGGCGGCCAGGACGCGCACGCCTTCGTCGTACGCACGGTCCGCGTCCTTTACCTGATCGCTCAGATGCTGGATCCCGACCAGCGTAGTCTTGAACTCACGGTTCAGCGTGGTGCGGGCCGCCTCGATGTCGGTCAGCATCTCGAGGAATTCCCTTCGCTCGAGGACCATGTTCACCGTCAAGAGCACCGCAAGAGCCGCGGTGCACGACGACATGAAGAGGTCGATGTCGTGCCCTGTCACGGATGAATAGACGTCGCCCGCCGAGGCCAGGAGCAGCGTCATCCAGGGCAGAGCGAGCTGCCAGAGATCGAGAGGAGCTTGCTGGGTTGCCTGTTTCGGCGGGGACGCCGGGTAGATGGCGGCCAGCCCGATCATCAGGAAGCCCGCAAACCATCCCGTGTCGATCACGTTCCCGACCGCTCCGAACGTCCCCTGGGCGGTGAGGTAGGCGAAGGCGCTGTCGGCGATCGAGTAGGAGGCGACGCCCGCGAGCAAGAACGCCATCCTTCCAGCCTGCTGCTGGCTCGCACGCCGGATGGCGAGGATGAGGATCGTGCCGATCAGGATGTCGCTCACCGGGTAGGCGAGGTCGAGAGTCTTGGTGGGGCTGTCGGACAGCCACACCGACTTCAGCCCGAATGCCCATGCCGTCGACGTCAGCGCCAGGGCGACGATGACGCCGTCGAACCAGACACGCCAGCGAGCCGACGTGCCCCGCGCGCCGCTCCAGAAGGCACGAATGCCGGCCACCGCAAAAGGCACCGCCGCGAGGAATCCCGCGTCTGCCAGGGATGGATACGGCACCTGGACCCCCATCCCCACCTCATAGATCGACCAGACCACCTCGCCCGCGGCCCAGAGGCCGGCGGAGAAGCCCATAAGTGCCCAGCCGAGCCTGTCTCGACCGGCTGCCCGGCTCGCGCCCCACGCGCACGCCACCGAGGCGAGCGCTGCCGCCACCGCCTCCCCGATGTCGTCGATCGCGGTGACGGCCTGCTCGCCGAAGTAGAGGTTGCGAAGGATCAGCGCGTAGACGAGGGAAGCCAGCGCGACCGCCGCCGCCGCTGCGACGAACGTTCTTCGCCGGCCGTCCAACGCCATCCACGAACCCATCTTGGGGAGCGAAGTTAAGCACGCCGCCCGGCCGATTCATCCTCCAAATGGCCAGTTGCCGTTTGTGTAAAGCTGGGCGCGGGGGATCTGACCAATGCAGACGAAAAGCGATCTCGCTCGGGTCAACGGCATCGAGCTCGGTTTCCTCGAGGTCGAACAGTGATCCCGAAGGCCGAGTTCGGGCGCACCGGGCACAAGAGCACGAGGGTGATCTTCGGGGCGGCCGCCCTGGGCAGCGTCTCGCAGAAGGTCGCCGACCAAACGCTGGAGGTGCTCCTTCGGCACGGGATCAATCACATCGACACCGCCGCCTCCTACGGCGACTCCGAGCTGCGAATCGCGCCGTGGCTCAGGCGCGAGCCGGGACGGTTCTTCCTCGCCACCAAGACCGACCGCAGAGACGAGAAGGGTGCGCGCGAGCAGCTCCAGCGGTCGCTGGACCGCCTTGGCGTCGACCATGTCGACCTGTGGCAGCTGCATTCGCTCGCCGACCCAATCGAGTGGGACCAGGCGCTCAGCCCGGGTGGAGCGCTGGATGCGGCCCGCCTTGCCAAAGAGGAAGGGTTGATCAAAGCGATCGGCGTCACCGGCCACGGCACGCAGATCGCCGCCACCCACAGGCGCAGTCTCGATCGCTTCGATTTCGACTCGGTGCTCCTTCCCTACAACTTCATCACCTCGCAGAACGACTACTACCGCCAGAACTTCGATGCGCTCGCCGAGACTAGCGAGCAGCGCGGAACGGCGATTCAGACGATCAAGTCGATCGCGCTGCGACCGTGGATGGAAAACGAGCACACGCGGACGACCTGGTATCAGCCGCTCGAGTCGCCGGATGACATCGACCTTGCGGTCTGGTGGGTGCTGGGCCGGAGAGGCGTGTTTCTCAACAGCGTCGGCGACGTCGACCTCCTGCCGCTCGTGCTGGACGCGGCGGAAAGGTTCAAGGAGGCTCCTGACTCGGCGACGATGCAGACCCTGGTCGAGCGGACCGACTCCATCCCGATTTTCGTCTAGACGGGAAACACCCCGTGCTTGCGGTCGACGCGAGGTGAGGTCCGGGTCGCGTAGGCACGGAAGCGGGCGATCAACGCCTCGCGCAGCTCCTCAGGCTGGACGACGTCGTCCACGATGAGGTTGGAGGCGAGCTTGTAGAGGTCGACGCCGTCTCGGTACTCGTCCTCGAGCTCTTTCCGCCGCGCCGCCCGCTGGTCCTCCGGAAGCTCCGCGAGCTTGTTGTAGAAGACCGCGTTGACGGCGGGTTCCGGGCCCATCACCGCGATCTGCGCCGACGGCAGGGCGATCACCGCGTCGGAGTCGAATGCAGGCCCCGCCATCGCGTAGAGGCCCGCACCGTATGCCTTGCGGACGATGACCGAGATCTTCGGCACCGTCGCCTCGGAGACGGCGCTGATCATCTTCGCTCCGTGGCGGATGATTCCCCGCTTCTCGACGTCAGTGCCGATCATGAAGCCGGGCACGTCGGCGAGAAAGAGCAGCGGGATCTCAAACGCGTCGCACAGCCAGATGAACCTCGCGGCCTTGTCGGCTGAATCGTTGAAGAGAACCCCACCTTTCTGCATCGGCTGGTTGGCCAGGATGCCCACCGGGCCGCCGCCGAGTCGCGCAAACCCGGTCAGAAGCTCTCTGGCGAAGAGCTTCTTGATCTCGACCCAGCTGCCCTCGTCGATGATTGCCTCGATCACCTTGCGCATGTCGTAGCCGCGGTTCGGCTCTGCGGGGATGAGGTCGCCGATGGGCTTGGGCCCGACGTGCGCCGACTTTGTCTCGCACCCCGCAGGCTTTTCGCCGGACCGCTGCGGCATGTAGCGGAAGTAGGCCTTCGCGAACTCGATCGCCTCCCGGTCGTCGGCAACCAGAGCATCGCCGCATCCGCTTTCGGTGCAGTGCATACGCGCGCCGCCGAGCTCCTCGAGCGTGACCTTCTCGCCGACCACCACCTCGACCATCCGCGGCGATCCCAGGTACATGGAGGCGTTGCCCTCGACCATGACGACGACGTCGCAGAAGGCTGGGATGTACGCGCCGCCGGCCGCCGACGGCCCGAAGAGCAAGCAGATCTGCGGCACAAGGCCCGAAAGCTGAACCTCGTTGA
>VBHA01000188.1 GCA_005889495.1 Chloroflexota bacterium | reverse complement strand
CAGGGTCCTGACCCGGAGACCGGCGCCGTCGTCCAGCCCATCCACATGGCCACCACGTTCGCCCAGCAGGGCGTGGGGAAACACCGGGGCTTCGAATACTCGCGCACGGGCAACCCCACGCGCAACGCGCTCGAGGAGTGCCTGGCCGCGCTCGAAGGCGCCAGGCACTGCCTCGCCTTCGCATCGGGCCTCGGGGCCGAGACGACGCTCATGCTCCTGCTCAACCCGGGCGACCACGTGGTCTACATGGAGGACGTCTACGGCGGCACCTTCCGCCTCTTCGACAAGGTCCTGAAGCGGTTCGGCCTCGAGTTCAGCGCCATCGACGCCTCCGACCTCGACGTCGTCGAGCGCTCGCTGACCCCAAAGACCCGGATGGTCTGGCTCGAGTCGCCGACCAACCCTCTGCTGCGCGTGGTCGACATCGACGCGGTCAGCGAGATCGCGCACGGCCGGGGCGCCATCGTCTGCGTCGACAACACCTTTGCCACGCCATACCTGCAGCAGCCGCTGCACCTCGGCGCGGACGTGGTCGTCCACAGCGCGACCAAATACATCGGCGGCCACAGCGACGTGGTCGCGGGCGCTCTGATGACCAACGACGATGCCCTGGAGAAGCAGCTCCGCTTCCACCAGAACGCCCTGGGCGCGGTGCCCTCGCCGTTCGACTGCTGGCTGCTCCTGCGCGGAGTGAAGACACTGGCCCTGCGCGTGGAGCGGCAGAGCGACAACGCGATGGAGCTCGCGCAGGCCCTCGGCCGGAACCCGGCCGTCAAGCGCGTCTACTACCCGGGGCTCGACTCGAATCCGCAGCGCGGCGTCGCCGCGCGCCAGATGCGAATGTTCGGCGGCATGGTGAGCTTCGAAGTCGCCGACGAGCAGGCCGCATTCCGCACCCTCGAGCGGCTCAAGATCTTCGCCCTCGCCGAGTCGCTGGGCGCGGTCGAGTCGCTGGCCGAGCACCCCGCCCGCATGACGCACGCCTCCATCCCCGCGGCGGAGAGGCAGCGTTCCGGTGTGGGCGATGGGCTGATCCGCCTCTCGGTGGGAGTCGAGGACGTCGCCGACCTGATCGCCGACCTGGAGCAGGCCCTGTCTTAGGAGGTGCGGCGGGCGAGCACCATCAGGGCGACGCCGGCCCCGAGAACCAGGACGATCAGCGCTCCACCCAGGTAGCCGAGGAGCGGCGGGTCCGACGGCTTGCTTGCGACCAGCGTCACCGACGAGATGGATGGAGTGGGCGAGGGGCTCGGGATCGGCGACGGGCTTGGTGAAGGCGAAGGCTGAAGCGCGACCGTGAAAGTCATCGATGCTGTTCCCCTGCAGATCGTCCCGTTGACCTTCCAGTAGTAATAGACGCTGTGCGTGCCGGCGGCCAGCGCCGACGTCGACAAGGTCTCGCTGCCGGCCTGCCCGCTCTGGGTCACCGTGCCGTTGTAGACCTTGCCGTCGATCGTGAAGTAATGCGTGGTGAGCGTTCCAGGGCACGATGACGTGAAGGTGGCCGTGAACGTCACCTTGTCGCCGACCACCGAGCTCGTGGGCGTGGCGTGGATCGAGGTCGTGCTTGCCTCGACGTTGGTCACCGTGCCCAGGAGCACGGCGAGGACCAGGATCGCCTTTTTCATCTCGCAACCGCGATTATGTTCCAGGTTGGGCACGGATTCTCAGGTCGCAGTCACCGCCGTCGTGGCCGCTCGCAACGAAGAGAGATTCATCGAGCCCTGCGTTCGCTCGCTGCTCGCGCAGCAACCGCCGCCGGGCGGCTTCGAGGTCATCGTCGCCGAGGGCCTCAGCGACGACCAGACAGCAGCGCTCCTGGAGCGGCTGCGCGCCGGCGACGATCGCCTCAAGGTCATCACCAACGAGCGGCAGATCGCCCCCGCGGGTTGGAATGCGGCCATCCGCGAGGCGCGCGGTCGCTACATCGCGATCATGGGCGCGCACTCCCGCTATCCGGACGACTACCTGCTGCGCTGCTACGAGATCGCCGAACGCCGGCACGTCGACAACGTCGGCGGCCCGGCGATCGCGGAGGCGGACACCTACCTGCAGCGGGCCAACGCGGCCTCGCATCACTCGCCCTTCTCCGTGGGCGGCGCCAGCTGGCACTCCCTCGAGTACGAGGGCAAGGCGCGGACCGTCTTCGGCGGCTTCTACCGGCGCGACGTCTTCGACCGCGTCGGCGTGTTCGACGAGCAGTTCGTGCGGGACTCCGATGCGGAGTTCAACTTCCGGCTCGAGCTCGCGGGCGGGACCATCTGGCAGTCGCCCGCCGTGCGCTCGTGGTACAGGCCGCGCTCCACGCTGGGCGCGCTGTTCCGCCAGTACATGCAGTTCGGGTGCTGGGGCTCCTGGGCGTGCTGCTGGCGAGCTACGCGGCCGTGCTCCTCGTCGCTTCGGTCACGACTGCCGCGAGCTCGGGCTGGGACCTCCTGCCGGTGCTACCGGTCACCTTCGCGGCCTACCACTTCGGTTACGGCATCGGATTTCTGAACGGCCTGCTCGATTTCGTCGTGCTCAAACGCGGTCAGCCGCGCCGGGGCATGGCCAGGATCACGCGCTAGCCTCCTCGCGGGGAGCGTCGACGGCGACATAGGCGGCGCCGGCCTCGCGGACGGACTGAGGGTCGACGGAGCCCCGGCCGTCGAGCACCGCGCGGAGGCTTTTGAAGCGCCTCCAATCGAGCTCGTGGAAGCTGCTGTGCCACGCCTGCACGACCACGGCGTCGGCGCTCAGCGCGGCCTCGGAGTCCAGGTCCACAACCTCGGCCTCGAGCGCGAACAGCTCCGCCGGCGTGAACAGCGGGTCGTGGACCATCACGTTGGCCCCGGCGCGGTGCAGCAGGTCGACGATGGCGAACGCGGTCGAGAACGCGAGCTCCTTCACGTCTTCGCGGTAGGAGGCGCCAAGCACCAGGACGCGGCGCGAACGCAGGCCGCCGAGGCTGCGGTCGAGCGCCTCGATCCCGACCCTGGCCATGCCGTCGTTGGTCTGGCGGCCGTCACGGACCAGGCTCAGCTCGCCGTCGGCCGCATCGTCGAGCAGGAAGTGCGGATACACCGGGATGCAGTGGCCGCCGACCCCGATGCTCGGCCGGTGGATGTGCGAGAACGGCTGGGAGTTGGCGGCCTTGAAAGCCTGGCCCACGTTCACGTGGCGGCCCGCGGCGTAGAGGGCAAGCTGGTTGGCGAGCGCGATGTTGACGTCGCGATACGTCGTCTCCGCGAGCTTGGCGAACTCGGCCGTCTCCGCGTTCTCGACCGGCCAGACCTCGGCGTCGAGCACCTTGCGGTAGAAGTCCACGGCCTTGTCGGTGCTGGCGGGGTCGATGCCGCCGACGATCTTGGGGTACTTGCGCAGGTCGGCGAAGATGCGCCCCGCATACAGTCGCTCGGGGCTGAACGCCAGGTGAAAGTCGGCCCCAGCCGTGAGCCCTGACTCCCTCTCGATCGCCGGTTTCAGACGCTGTCGCGTCGTGCCCACAGGCAGGGTGGTCTCGTAGACGACGAGCGTTCCGCGGCGCAGTCCGCGAGCGACGGCGAGCGTCGCGGCGTCGACGCTGCGGTAGTCGATCTTCCGGTCTGGCTCGACCATGAGCGGCACGATCACGACGACGACGTCCGCCTTGGCCACCGCGGCGGTCGTGTCGGTCGTCGCCTTCAGCCTGCCGTGGGCCACGGCCGTCCTGACCGCCTCCTCCAGGCCGGCCTCCTCGCGGATGTGCGAGCGTCCGCTGTTGATGGAGGCGACGGCTTCGGGCTGCAGGTCGCAGCCGATGACGTCAAGGCCTTTGCTCGCGAACTGGGCGGCGAGGGGAAGGCCGATCTTGCCCAGGCCGACGACCGCGACCGTCGTCACTAGGGGAGCTCGACTGTGCGGACCGAGCGCTCCATGGTCAGCGCGGAGTAGAGCAGCCCGAGGGCCAGCCACAGGTACGGCTCCTCGACGAAGCGGCCCTCGAACTGGCTGTAAGCGAGGATCGGGACGGCAAGGAAGGCCGGCGTGACGACCAGGTCGCGCCACCTGGTCGGCCGCCGCAACGATCGCACCACGTCCCGGGTGAGCAGGAGCAGGAAGCCAACGATCAAGAGAACGCCCGCGAGCCCCTCCTCGGCCAGGATGGTGATCGCGGAGGTGTGGGACAGCGTGACCATCGACAGCCCGGGGGGAGGCTTGGGAGGGAGGAAGCTGCGGTAGGTGGTCAGGAGGGCGTGCTGGAAGCCGCCCAGGCCGACTCCGGCGACGGGATGGTCTTTGAACATCTGCCAGCCCGCGAGGATGAGGTAGGTGCGGACCGAGTCGAGCTGCACACCACCGAGGGGTTGCGCCTGCGAACCGCTGGTCGCCGAGCTGACCACACCATGCGTGGTGCCGGTGATCGAGTCGAGGACGACCAGGGAACGGTCGCGCGTCGAGGGATTGATCATGATCGCGGACCCGACGACGATGAGCGCCAGGAGGCCGATGGCCGCGCCTCTGCGCCAGTTGCTGCTCAGCGCCGCGGCCAGCACGACCGTGACCGGAAAGATGAGAAATCCTGACTTGGAAAAGGTCAGGGGCAGCGCGGCCGTCCCCGCCAGGGCGACGCTGACCACGAGCCATGTCTTCTGGCGGCGCCCGGCAAACATGAAGACCGCGATCGCGACGGCGAGGGTGAGGAACCGCGCGGTGATGTTGGGGTCGGCGAACGTGGCGTTGACCCGGCCCAGCATTGCGGGGTCCGGGCGCCAGAGCGACAGGCCGGTGTAATAGAGGAACCCGCCGAGGAGCGCGACCGCGAGCGCGGACGCCAGGAAGGCCGCCCAGGCGGCCTCGTGCTCCTTCTCCGTCCGGGCGAGGTTAACCACCAGCACCGCGACGACGGGATATGCCACCACGTCGAGCAGCGAGTTGCCCGAACCGGGCGCGCGCGTGAGGAGCCAGCTCACGACCGAGACAGCCACGAAGAGGCCGAGCACGATCACGGCTGCGCCGACCGGGAGGACCAGCTTCCGCTCACCCACGACGACGAGATAGACAAACGCGGCCGCCACCACGAGCAGGACGATGCGCGCCAGCTGCAGGTGCAGGTACACGGAAGTGACCTCGAGCGGGAGGCAGAGGATGAAGACCGGAAGCCCGTAACGCACCACCGTCTCGGCCATCTGGGTCAACACCGTGGGCGAGCGCCGCGCCTTTGTCGCCAGGATCGGGGACGCCGGGCTCAGAGGCTGAGATCCCGTGCGGTCCGCCGTCACGGCCTACATGGTATGGGAACGTCTCGAGGCCGCAAGCCGCGGGCGCATGGCCGCATAGAGGAGGGCGAGGCACAGCCACAGGTACGGTTCCTCGATCAGGCGGCCCTCGAACTGGGCGAAGAGCACGATGGGGACGACCAGGGAACGGTCGCGCGTCGAGGGGTTGATCATGATCGCGGACCCGACGACGATGAGCGCCAGGAGGCCGATGGCCGCGCCTCTCCGCCAGTTGCTGCTCAGCGCCGCGGCCAGCACGACCGTGACCGGAAAGATGAGAAACCCCGACTTGGAAAAGGTCAGGGGCAGCGCGGCCGTCCCCGCCAGGGCGACGCTGACCACGAGCCATGTCTTCTGGCGGCGTCCGGCAAACATGAAGACCGCGATCGCGACGG
>VBHA01000030.1 GCA_005889495.1 Chloroflexota bacterium | reverse complement strand
CTTCGCCGACGCGCGGATCGCGCTCTGTCACATTTGTTACATCCTGCCCCAATCCGTAGTCTATGGACGATTCTTGACAACGGGCCAGGCTGCTGCTAGCTTCCCGCCAAAGCCGGCCCGATGGGAAGGCTACAAGGGAGGAGCATCCAAATGGCCGTTGAGGCTCAGAGTTCCGACGTCGAAACCCTGCACAGGCTCGGCTACGCGCAGGAGCTGCGGCGGCGGATGGGCACCTTCTCGAACTTCGCCGTGTCCTTCACGATCATCTCGATTCTCTCCGGCTGTCTGACCCTCTTCTATTTCGGCATGAGCAACGGCGGTCCGGCCGTGATGACCCTCGGCTGGCCGTTCATCGGGATCATGGTCACGTTGGTCGGGCTCGCGATGGCCGAGGTGTGCTCGAGCTATCCCACTGCGGGAGGCCTGTACTACTGGGCTGCCAAGCTCGGCGGCAAGAACAGCGCCGGGTGGAGCTGGTTCACCGGGTGGTTCAATCTGCTGGGCCAGGTGGCAGTCACCGCCGGGATCGACTTCGGCCTCGCCTTTTTCGCCGACTTCTGGCTCAATCAGGTCTTCAACTATCCAACGGCGCCCCCGGCCGTGATCCTCGTCTACGGCGTCGTGCTGTTCATCCATGGCTTGCTCAACACATTTGGCGTCCAGCTCGTGGCGCTGCTGAACGACATCTCGGTCTGGTGGCATATCGCGGGTGTGCTGCTCATCGTCGGAGTGCTGTTCCTGTTTTCGAAGTATCACAACGACCCCGGCTACGTCTTCACGAAGTTCGTCAACCTCAGCGGATTCAACGTGTCCTTCTATGTGTTTCTGACCGGTCTGCTGCTTTCCCAATACACATTCACCGGTTACGACGCGTCGGCGCACATGACGGAGGAGACCCATACCGCTGCGGTATCCGGGCCGCGCGGCATCGTCTGGTCGATCATCATCTCGCTTGTCGCAGGGTGGATCTTGCTGATCGGCGTCACACGCGCGATCAACGACTCCGACTACGCCAACGTGGTGGCGGCCGGCACGGCCGCGCCGGCCATGATCTTCATCGAAGCGCTCGGAAAGAACGGCGCCCTGCTTCTGTTGCTGGTCGTCATCGGAGCCCAGTTCTTCTGCGGCATGTCGTCCGTGACAGCGAACTCGCGCATGATCTACGCCTTCTCACGCGACGGAGCGGTGCCTGGCTCGCAGTTCTGGCACCGGATCAACCCGCGCACTCGAACTCCGACCAACTCCATCTGGTTCGCCGCGGTGGGCGCTTTCATCCTCGGCCTGCCGTACCTGTGGAACCCCGTCGCGTACGCGGCCGTCACCTCAATCGCCGTGATCGGCCTGTACATTGCGTACGGCCTGCCCATCCTGCTGCGGTTGCTGGCGGGCGAAAGGTTCCAGCGAGGCCCCTGGCACCTGCGCCAGTACAGCTACATCGTCGGTTGGATCGCGGTGACCTGGATCGCGTTCATCGCCATCCTCTTCGTCCTGCCGCAGGTGGCGCCTGGCAACACCCTGACGACGTTCAACTACGCGCCTGTGGCGGTCGCGGTGGTCTTGCTCTACGCGGGCGGCTATTGGTTCTTGTCGGCGAGAAAGTGGTTCAAGGGTCCAAAGGTCCAGGGCTCTGCGGAGGAGCTCGCCGCGATCGAGCGCGAGCTCGAAGCAGTGGGGTCGGCAGCGCCGGCGACGACCAGCTAGATGTCCGAACGGCCCAGGATCGCGATCACCGTCAGCCCCAGGCGAGGCGAGAAGTACTACGTCCCATACCTGAAGGCGGTCGAGGCGGCGGGCGCGGAGGCCATCGAGCTCCCGCCCGGCACGCCCGAGCTGCCCGAGGTGGATGGGCTCCTGCTGCCTGGCGGCTGGGATGTCGACCCGGCCTTCTACGGCGAGCAGAAAGACCAGAAGGTAGGCCCCATCGACCGTGACCTCGACGAGACCGAGCTCCGGTTGTTCCGCCAGGCCCGCGACAAGGAGCTGCCGGTGCTGGGCATCTGCCGCGGCCAGCAGGTGATCAACGTCGCGCTCGGCGGATCGCTCGTCCAGCACCTGGAGAACCACGACGTCCGTGACCATGGGCGGAGCCACCTCGCCCACACCATCGAGGTCGACCCTGCGTCCGAGCTCGGCCACGCCGCCGGCGAGCACAAGATCCGGGTCAACAGCTTCCACCACCAGGCCATCCGCCGTCTCGCCTCCGGCCTGCACCAGACGGCGAAGGGCGAGGACGGCACGGTCGAGGGCGTGGAGTCGGATGACGGCCTTATCGTTGCGGTGCAGTGCCACCCCGAGGAGCTCACCACCGACCTGCCCTGGGCGCGCAAGCTGTTCGAGCGCTTCGTCGCCCGCGCCCGAGGCCGGCACACACCACGGCGCTAGCGCCTCCGTGCTGACCAAGGAGCACCTCGCCAAACAGGTCGAGAACAAAGAGGTCGACACGGTCGTCGTCGCCTTCACCGACATGCAGGGCAGGCTGATGGGCAAGCGCGTCGACGCCGAGTACTTCGTCGAGTCCTCGTACCAGGGCGAATCCACCGAAGGGTGCAACTACCTGCTGACCGTCGACATGGAGATGGACCCCGTGCAGGGCTACGAGATGGCCAACTGGGCGGCCGGCTACGGCGACTTCGAGATGGTCCCGGACTTCAACACGCTGCGCGTCGTCCCGTGGCTCGACGGCACCGCGATGGTGCTGTGCGACGTCGCGTGGCACGACGGCAAGCCGGTGCGTCCGTCACCGCGCCAGGTGCTCCGGGCGCAGATCGAGCGCGCGCGAGCCCTCGGGTTTGAGCCGATGTTCGGCTCCGAGCTCGAATTCTTCCTGCTCAAGGAGACCTACGCCGAGGCCTACGCCAAGCACTACACGGATTTGACGCCCTCGGTGCCCTACATCCTCGACTACCACGTCCTGGCCACCACCTACGACGAACCGTTCATCCGCGCGGTCCGCAAGGGCATGAAGGCCGCGGGCATCCAGGTCGAGAGCTCCAAGGGCGAGGCGTGGCCCGGACAGCAGGAGATCAACTTCCGTTTTGCGGACGCGCTGACGATGGCCGACAACCACGTCATCTACAAGAACGGCATCAAAGAGATGGCGCATCAGAACGGCTGTGCCGTCGCGTTCATGGCCAAGCCGGACCACCGCTGGATCGGAAGCTCGTGCCACGTGCACTCGAGCTTGTGGAAGGAGTCGCGGAACGCATTCGACGGCGAGTCCGAGGTTTTCAAGCACTACCTCGCTGGCCACATCGCCTACGCGTCGGAGCTTGCGATCTTCCTCGCCCCCAACATCAACTCCTACAAGCGCTTTGCCGCGGGAAGCTGGGCGCCGACCACGCTGGCCTGGGGACACGACAACCGCACCTGCGGTTTTCGCATCGTCGGCCACGGCCAGCACCTGCGCACCGAGTCGCGCATCCCGGGCGCCGACGCCAACCCTTACCTGTGCTTCGCGGCCCTTCTTGCAGCCGGCCTGCAGGGCATCGAAGAGGAGCTCACTCTGCCTCCGGAGTTCAAGGGCAATGCCTACGAGTCGGACGTGCAGCGTTTTCCGCACGCGCTGCGCGATGCGATCGCATGCCTCGAGCAGGGGCGGACGGCCAGGGCGGCCTTCGGCGACGACGTCATCGACCACTACCTCAACTACGCGCGCACGGAGCAGGCGCTCTTCGACAAGGTGGTGACGAACTACGAGCGCGAACGCCTCTTCGAGCGGGGCTGAACTGGTGGGACGGCTGGACGGCAAGGTCGCAGTCATCACCGGCGCCGCGGGCGGCATCGGCCGCGAGGCGGCGATGTTGTTCTCGTCCGAAGGTGCTCGCGTATGCGTCGCAGACGTGGGCCGCGAAGCGGGAGAGAAGACCGCATCGGAGTGTCGCGACGCCTTCTTCTTCGCCGCGGACGTCAGCGACCCCGCGAGCGTGCAGGCGATGTACGCCGAGACCGAGAAGCGGTATGGCCGCATCGACGTCCTCTACAACAATGCGGGCATCATGCCGGCCGACGACGACTCGATCCTGACCACCGAGCCGGACGCCTACGACCGCGTCCAGGCCGTCAACGCGAAGGGCGTGTTCCTGTGCTGCAAGTACGGCATCCCTCACCTGCTCAAGGGCGGCGGCGGCTCGGTGATCAATGTCGCCTCGTTCGTCGCCATCCTCGGCGCGGCCACGTCTCAGATCGGATACACGGCCTCGAAAGGAGCGGTGCTTGCGATGAGCCGCGAGCTGGCGGTGCAATTCGCGCGCCAGGGCGTGAGGGTCAACGCTCTGTGCCCGGGGCCGGTGGAGACGCCGCTCTTGATGCGGATCTTCAATGAGGACCCGACCGCGTACCAGCGTCGGAGAGTGCACCTGCCAATGGGGCGGCTTGCCAAAGCGCGGGAGATCGCCAACGCGGCGCTTTTCCTGGCCAGTGACGAGTCGAGCTACGTCAACGGCGCCACCTTCCTGGTCGATGGCGGCCTCACCGCTGCCTACGTAACACCCGAGTAAGGCGCGTAACCCGGCCTGGTATCCGAGGCATGCGCGCAAGGATGCTGTTCGCCGGAGCCGTGTCCGTGGTCTCGTTGCTGGGCGCGGCATGTGGTGAATCCAGCCCGTCGACCGCTGCCTCCAGCCCGTCAGCGAGCGCGGCGGCGACCGGCGAGAAGATTGCTGTCTCCAACAATGCGAAATTCGGACAGATCCTGGTTGATGACAAGGGCATGACCATCTATCTCTTCGTCAAGGACAGCGCCACCTCTTCCACGTGCTACGGGCAGTGCGCCACGTTCTGGCCGCCGGTTCTGACGACCGGCAAACCGCAGGCGGGGGCAGGGACCGACGCCTCGCTGCTCGGCACCACGACCCGGACCGACGGCAAGGTCGAGGTCACGTACGCCGGGCATCCCCTCTACTACTTTGTCAAGGACAAGGTCCCCGGCGACACGACGGGGCAAGGAGTCAACGGGTTCGGGGATCTGTGGTGGGTGCTGAATCCGTCGGGAACGGCGATCACCACGAAGTGAGCTGACACTCCGGGACAATCCCCGGGATGGCTGCAGATCGAGCGATTCTCCGGGACGCGCTCGGGATCGCCATTGCCAGCGGCGCCTACGCGATCTCCTTTGGAGCCATCTCGACCGCCGCCGGTCTCTCACTGCTGCAGACGTGCACCCTTTCGGTCCTCATGTTCACGGGCGCGTCGCAGTTCGCCCTCGTGGGGGTCCTGGGCGCCGGTGGCAGCGTGTGGGCGGGTGCGGCCACCGCGGCGCTGCTCGGATCGCGCAACGCCCTGTACGGCGTGCGTCTCTCCTCGCTGTTGAAGGTCGGCGGCCGGCGACGCCTGGCGGCCGCGCATTTCGTGATCGACGAGACGACGGCGATGGCCATCGCCCGCGACGATCCCACGCTCAGCCGCTACGCGTTCTGGGCGACCGGGCTCGCGCTGTTCGTGCTCTGGAATCTCGGCACCCTCGCCGGCGCGCTCGCCACCCACGCGGTCTCGAACCCGAAGGTCCTCGGGCTCGATGCCGCGCCGCCGGCGGCGTTCCTCGCCCTGCTCGCGCCGCGACTGCGAGCGCGGGAACCGCTGGCGATCGCGATCGCCGCGGCCGTGGTCGCGATCGCGGTGCTGCCCTTCGTCCCCGCGGGGGTCCCGCTGCTGGTCGTCGCTCTCCTCGTCACCTTGTTCGGGGTGTTCAGAAGGTGATCTGGGCCGGCGTCCTGGTGGCTTCGGTTGCGTGCTACGGGCTCAAGCTTGCGGGCCTCTCCCTGCCGCAGCGATGGCTCCAGGACCCGCGCATCCAGCGCACCGTGCCTCTGATTCCGATCGTGCTGCTGGCGTCCCTGGTGGCGACGCAGACCTTCTCCACGGGCCAGCATCTCGTCCTGGACGTGCGGGCCGGCGCGCTCGCCGTCGCGGTGGTCGCGGTCGTCCTCCGCGCGCCTTTCCTGGTGGTCGTCGCCGCCGCCGCCGCCACCGCGGCGCTGCTCCGCCTGCTCTAACCTCGGCAGCCTTAACCCTCCCTCCAACGGCGCTTTAGTGTGTGGCGATGCGGATCGAGGCGGTGCGCGAGGCGACGCCTGAGCTTCACGCCGCGCTGGCGCGCCTGCTGCCGCAGCTCAACCCCACCCTCCCGGTGCCGGACATGGCCCGACTCGAGCGTTTGCTCGCCGACCCTGACGTGACGCTGCTGGTCGCGAAGGATGGCGACGAGGTTGTCGGCACCACCACCGTCATCGTCTACACGACGCCGTTCTGGATCAAGGCGCGGCTGGACGAGGTGGTCGTCGATGCATCGGCCCGAGGCAAGGGCGTCGGGGAGGCTCTGGTGAAGGCCGCGCTGGAGGTCGGCCGCGAACACGGCGCCCAGGTCGCCGAGCTGCAGTCAGGCCGAGGACCGCGGCGCGACGCGGCACACCGTCTCTACGAGCGGCTCGGCTTCAGGGTTCGCGACTCGGATGTGCTGAGGATCGTTCTCTAGCCGTCAGCTTCTCCAGTCGGTCGACCATCGAGGCAAGGGTCGCAAAAGCCGCCTCCACGGGCTCCGGCGACGCCATGTCCACGCCCGCCATCCGCAACCCTTCGAGCGGGTACATCGAGCCTCCGCTCTTCAAAAAGGCGAGGTAGGACTCGACCGCCTTTTGATCGCCCGCCGCCACGCGCTGCACGAGGTGGTCGGCGGCCGCGATCCCCGTCGCGTACTGGTAGACGTAGAAGTTCGCGTAGAGGTGGGTGTGGAACTGGGCCCACGTGGAGCCGACCCGCTCCCGGTCGCGCTCGTTGACGTCGACCTCAGAGCCGTAGACCTCGAGCATGAGGTCCGCCATGAGCTTGTTGAGCGCCTCGGCGGTCAGCGCCTCGCCGCCCTCGACCCGCGTGTGGACCTCGAGCTCGAACCGCGCCAGCGACGGCATGATGAAGAAGTAGCGGTAGAAGTTCGACATCGCCTCTTCGATCACGGCGACCTGGAAAGCGGGGTCGGTCTTCGTCGCCAGCAGATGCCGGCGGGTCAGCGCCTGGTGCATGTTCGAGGCCACCTCGGCCTGGAACAGTCCGTAGTTGGAGTAGAGGAAGGGCTGCGTGCCCCGCGTGTGGTACGAGTGCATCGAGTGGCCCAGCTCATGAGCGAGGGTGCTCATCGAGTAGATGTCGTCGTTGTAGCTCATGAAGATGAAGGGTCGTGTGTCCATCGCGCCGGTCGAGAAGGCGCCCATGCGCTTGCCCTTGTTCGGATAGACGTCCACCCAGCGGTCTTCGAACGCCCCTTTGCGCAGCACCCGCACATACTCCTCACCCAGGGGCGCCACGCCCTCCGCGATCCACTCCACCGCCTGCTCATACGGGACCTTCAAGGAGCTCGCGCTGATCTGCGCGCGAGTGTCGTAGGGCTTCAGCACCTCCAGGCCGAGCGCTTCCCGCCGGATGCGCCAGTAGCGATGCCAGGTGCCCACGTTGTCGCGAAACGTCCGCACGACGTTGTGGAACACCTCGACCGGGATGTGCGCGGGTTCGAGCGCCGCCTCCAGTGACGACGCATATCCCCTCGCCCTTGCGAAGAACACGTCTCGCTTGATCCCGCCCGCCAGGCTCGCGGCCATCGCGTGCCGCATCGCGAGGTGCTGGTCCGCGTAGCTCTCGAACGCAGTGCGGCGGACCTCGCGGTCCGGGTTCGTGAGCAGGGCCGCGACCGTGCCCTGGGCAACCTCGTGGAGCTCGCCGTCGGATCCGACCGCCGGGGCGAACTTCAGGTCCGTGTTGGCGAGCACACCGTGGACGGACAGCGCTGTGGCAAGCGGGTCGGACGCCTGGGCCAGCAGCTCCTCGACCTCGGAGCTCCGGATGTGCTCCTGCAGCTTCTCCAGGCGGTCGAAGTAGTGGGCCAGGTGGGCAAGCCGGGGCGTGTTCGCGATCCACCCGCGCAGCTTGGGGATGCCGATCGCGAGCATCTCCGGCACCGCGAACGACGCCGCCGCGCTAAGCTGCGCGGCCACCGTGCGCGCGCGGTCGGTGCGCGCCGCGGCGACCTGGTCGCCGACGTCCACGGAGTACGACATCGTCGTGTAGACCATGACCTTGGCCATGAGCCGGTGCGCCCGCTCGCTTGCGTCCAGCCAGTCGGCGAGGGTGTCGGGTCCGTCGCCGAGGTGGCCCTTGAACTCGGCCAGGTCAGGCAGGCTGGCGAGGATCGTGTCCACCGCCTGCTCCCAGCCTCCCTTGTCGGGAAAGACGCTCTCCGCGTCCCAGGTGAACCGCTTGTCGACCTTGGAGCGCGCCGGTAACGAGTTGGCCACGGCCGATTAGTAGCATGGTCTCGATGCCGCGCGCCAGCACGAACGGGATCGAGCTCGAGTACGAGACTTTCGGCGATCCCCACGCGGCGCCGCTGCTGCTGATCGCCGGCCTGGGCGCCCAGATGCTCAGCTGGGACGAGGACTTCTGCCGCCTCCTCGCGGGGCGTGGCTTCCGCGTCATCCGGTTCGACAACCGCGACGCGGGCCTGTCGACATGGATGGCGGAGCCCTACACCCTCGACGTGATGGCCGGCGACGCGGCCGGCCTGCTGGAGGCGCTGGGGCTCCGGGCGGCGCACGTCGTCGGTGCCTCGATGGGCGGGTTCATCGCTCAGCTCGTGGCGCTGAACCATCCGGACCGGGTGCTCACGCTGACCTCGATCATGTCCGGGCCGAACGGCGAGGACCACGTCCAGCCGACAGCCGAAGGCAGGGCGGTGCTGCTGGCGCCGGCCCCGGAGACCCGCGAGGGCCGCATCGAGCTGGGGCTGTGGGCGAAGCAGAAGCTCCTCGGCCCGGCCGACCCGTTCGACGAGTCGTATGAGCGAGCGCGCATCGCGCAGGCGGTCGAT
>VBHA01000029.1 GCA_005889495.1 Chloroflexota bacterium | reverse complement strand
CCCTCGACGATCGCGAGCATGATCACGCCGAAGGTCGTCTGCAGCGTCGTGTGCTTGTACAGGTTGTTGAGCACGGTGAAGACCTGCGCCTCACGCTTCAGCTCGATCAGGATGCGCATCCCGTTGCGGTCGGATTCGTCGCGGAGGTCGGCTATGCCTTCCAGCTTTCGTTCCGCCACGAGCTCGGCGATCTTGGCCACCAGGGACGCCTTGTTGACCGCGTAGGGAAGCTCGTACACGATGATCCGCTCGCGTCCGTTGGGGGCCTGCTCGAGGGAGTGACGGGCGCGGACGATGATCCGCCCGTGGCCGGTCGAGTACGCGGCCTTGATGCCCGCGGTGCCCATGACCACGCCGCCAGTCGGAAAGTCGGGACCTTTGACAAAGCTGAGGAGGTCCTCGGCCGTGACGTCGGGGTTGTCGACCAGGTGCTTCACCGCGGCGGCGATCTCGCGCAGGTTGTGCGGTGGGATGTTCGTGGTCATGCCGACCGCGATTCCGGACGCGCCGTTGATGAGCAGGTTGGGGATCCGAGCGGGCAGGACGGACGGCTCCTCTTCCGAGCCGTCGTAATTCGGCCCCATGTCGACTGTCTGCTTCTCGATGTCGGCCATCAGCTCTCCCGTGATCGCGGAGAGCTTGGCCTCGGTGTAGCGCATGGCCGCGGGCGGGTCGCCGTCGACGCTGCCGAAGTTGCCCTGGCCTTCGATGAGCGGATAGCGGAGTGAGAACGGCTGCGCCATTCGCACCAGCGCGTCGTACACAGCAGTGTCGCTGTGCGGGTGATAGAGCTTCAGGACATCGCCCACGAATGCCGCCGACTTCTTGGTCCGCGAGGCATTGGTCGCTCCGGCTCGATGCATCGCGTAGAGGATCCGGCGCTGCACCGGCTTCAGCCCGTCGCGCACGTCGGGCAGGGCCCGGCTGATGATGACGGACATCGCGTATTCCATGTAGGAGGTCTGCATCTCCTCCTGGAGGTTGCGCGTCAGGACGGTGCCGAGCGTGTCGTCAGGCATTGACTCTCCTACTCCTCGTACCTGGCCAGGACCACGACCGCGTTGTGCCCGCCGAATCCGAAACCGTTCGAAATCGCCACCCGCACGTCCTTGCGGCGGGCGGTGTTGGGCACGTAGTCAAGGTCGCACACAGGGTCGGGGTTCTCGTAGTTGATCGTCGGGTGGATGACGCCGCGGTTGATCGTCAGCAGGGTTGCGATCGCCTCCACCGCGCCGGCCGCGCCGAGCAGGTGGCCGATCATCGACTTGGTGCTGCTGATCGCGACCTTGTAGGCGTGCTCGCCGAGCGCGATCTTCAGCGCCTTGGTCTCGCCGGCGTCGTTCAGCTGCGTCGAGGTACCGTGGGCGTTGACGTAGTCGACGTCTGCCGGCTCCAGGCCCGCGTCCCTGATCGCCAGCGTCACCGCGCGCGCGGGCGCTTCGCCTGTTTCGTCGGGCGCCACCTGATGGAACGCGTCGTTGGTGGTCGCGTAGCCCAGCACCTCGCCGTAGATCCGCGCGCCGCGGCTGGTTGCGTGTTCGAGCGACTCCAGGATGAGGGTGCCCGCGCCCTCGCCGGGCACGAAACCGTCGCGGTCACGGTCGAACGGACGGCTGGCCTTCTCCGGCGCATCGTTGCGCGTCGAGAGCGCCCGGATGGCGTTGAACGACGCGATGCCGACCTCGCATAGCGATGCCTCGGTGCCGCCGGCGAGCATGACGTCGGCGTCACCGTGCTGGATCATCCTCGACGCGTCACCGAGCGTCATCGTGGAAGCGGCGCAGGCCGTGGTGACGGTCGTGTTCGGGCCTCGCAGGTGAAACTGCATGGCGACCGACGCACCCGCCATGTTGGGGATGATCGTCGGCGCGTACATCGGGTTCAGCCGGCCCTTGGACAGAAAGCCGGCGGCTCCCACCGTCATGTCGTCGAAGGCGCCGATCCCGGTCCCCATCGCGACCCCGACTCGAAAGCTGTCCTCTTTGGCGAGGTCCAGGCCGGAATCCGCGAGCGCCATCTTCGAGGCGGCGACCGCCATCTGCGAGAAGCGCGCCATCCGCTGCGCCGCTTTCCGCTCCAGGTAATCCTGTGGATCGAATGTGTTGACCTGGCAGGCGAACTTGGTCGCGAGCCGGTCACTCGGAAAGCGCTCGATCGGGCTAGCACCACTGCGGCCCTCGATGAGCCCGTGCCAGTACTCCTCCAGGTTCTTGCCGATCGGATTGACGGTTCCCATCCCGGTCACCACGACACGGGTCCGGCCGTTCTTGGTGGCGAGCCGCGCAAGATCGGGCCTTCCTGAATTCATCTCCCCAACTCGGCCCTGATCTTAGCGACGAGGCCGTTCTGGACTGCATCACGCGCCACCCGGACCGCGTTCTTCATCGCCCGCGCGTCCGAGCGGCCATGGGCGACCACTGCGACGCCGTCGATTCCGAGCAGCGGGGCGCCGCCAAACTCACGCCAGTCGATGCGGTCGCGAATCTGGCGCACGCGTGGCCGGATCAGCGCACCGCCGAGCTTGCCGGGAAGCGTCCGCGGGATCTCCTCGCGCAGGGAACGGAACAGGAACTCCGCGGTGGCCTCGGCCATCTTGATGGCGACGTTGCCGACGAAGCCGTCCGCGACGATGACATCCGCGCGCGCGCTGTAGATGTCCTTCGGTTCGACGTTGCCGACAAATCCCGGCAGCGAGCCTTTGAGTCGCCTTGTCGTCTCGCGCACGAGCTCGTCGCCCTTGCCCTCCTCCTCGCCATTGCTCAGCAAGGCGACGCGAGGCTGGGCTCGGCCCAGCATCTCACGCGCGTAAACCGCGCCCATGGCCGCGAACTGGACGAGGTACTCCGGTCTCGAGTCCACGTTGGCCCCGACGTCGAGGAAGTACGCGAAGCCGTCCTGGGTCGGGACTATCGACCCCAGCGCGGGCCGCTCGACGCCGCGGATCCGTCCCTGGATCAAAAGCGCGGCCGCCATCACTGCGCCCGAGTTGCCTGCGGACGTCCAGCCGTCTGCGCGTCCTTCCTTGCACAGGCGTGCGCACACGGAAATCGACGAGTCCGGCTTGTTGCGCACGGCCTGCGCCGGGTGCTCGTCCATCGCGATCACCTGGGTGCAGGGCACGATCTGCAGGCGCGGATGGCTGTCGAGCAACGGCTGCACAAGCGAGGGGATGCCGACAAGCGAGATGTCGATCCCGAGCTCGTCCGCCGCCTGACCCGCGCCCTTGACGATCTCTATGGGGGCGTGGTCGCCGCCCATGGCGTCGACCGCGATTCGCATGTGGACTACCTCAGATGTCGAGGTTCCGGACGCTCTTGGCGTGCGCCTGGATGAACTTCTTGCGTGGCTCGACGTCCGGTCCCATCAGCTTCTCAAACGTGTCGTTGACGGCGGCGACGTCGTCGACGGTGACCTGCAGCAGCACGCGCGTCTGCGGGTTCATGGTCGTCTCCCACAGCTCCTCCGCGTTCATCTCGCCCAGTCCCTTCATGCGCGCGGCCTCGGCCCCTTTGCCCAGCTGGCGCAACGCCTTGTCGCGGTCGGCATCGGACTGGCACCAGATGACCTTCATGTTCTTGCCGGTGCCCTTGGAAACCTTGAACAGGGGCGGCTGCGCCATGTAGAGGTAGCCCTTGTCGATCACCGCGGGAAAGTAGCGGAAGAAGAAGGTGAGCAGCAGCGTGCGGATGTGGCTGCCGTCGACGTCGGCGTCGGTCATGGTCACGATCCGGTGATAGCGCATCTTTTCGATGTTGAAGTTGTCGCCGACTCCCGCACCCATGGCGGTGATCAGGTTGCGAATCTCGTCAGACGTGAGCACCTTGTCGAGGCGGGCCTTCTCGACGTTCAAGATCTTGCCCCGCAGCGGAAGGATCGCCTGCGTGCGGCGATCGCGGCCGCCCTTCGCCGTGCCCCCCGCGGAGTCACCCTCGACGATGTAGAGCTCGGACAGCGCCGGGTCGCGCTCGGAGCAATCGGCCAGCTTGCCGGGCAGCATGCTCGACTCGAGCAGGCTCTTGCGCTGCACCAGGTCGCGGGCTTTGCGCGCCGCCTCGCGCGCCCGGGCCGCGGTGAGCGACTTCTCGATGATGCGCCGGCCTTCGGACGGGCTTTCCTCGAGGTACTGGGTCAGGCCTTCGGTGATTGCGAGCGAGACATGGCCCTGGACCTCCGCGTTGCCGAGCTTGCCCTTGGTCTGGCCCTCGAACTGCGGCTCCAGCACCTTGACGCTGATCACCGCCGTCAGTCCCTCACGGACGTCCTCACCGGTCAGGTTGGGATCCGATTCCTTGAGAATCCCCGACTTGCGCGCATAACGGTTGAGCACGTTGGTGAGCGCGGAGCGAAAACCGGTGACGTGGCTTCCGCCCTCGATCGTGTGGATGGTGTTCGCGAACGCGACGACGTTCTCGACGAAGGTCTCGTTGTACTGAAGCGCGACCTCGGCCTGTGTGCCCTCGATCTCCCGCTCGACGTAAAACGGGGGCACGTTGACCACCGCCTTGTCGCGGTTGAGCGCGCGCACGAACGCCACGATGCCGCCCTCGAAGTAGAAGGTGTTGGTGATGCCCAGGACCTCGTCGGTGAGCGCGATCTCGAGTCTCTTGTTCAGGTAGGCCATCTCGCGCAGACGGTGCTGGATCACCTCACGGTCGAACTTTGTGTCCGGGAAGATCTGGGGATCGGGCCAGAACCGCACGATGGTGCCCGTGTGGTCCGTCTTGCCGACCGGCTTGACCGAGCCCTTGGGCACGCCTCGCACGTATTCCTGGTGGTAGACCTTGCCGCTGCGGTGGACCCACACCTGAAGGCGCTCGCTGAGGAAGTTAACCGCCGAAACGCCAACGCCGTGTAGGCCGGAGGAGACCTTGTAGCCGCCCCCGCCGAACTTGCCCCCGGCGTTGAGCCTGGTCATGACCAGCTCCAGGGCCGACAGCCCCTCCTTCTTGTGGACGTCGACGGGGATGCCCCGGCCATCGTCATCGACCTGGACGCTGCCGTCCGCGAAGAGGGTGACCACGATCCGCCGCGCGTAGCCGGCGAGGGCCTCGTCGACCGCGTTGTCGACCACCTCGTTGACCAGGTGGTGGAGGCCGCTCGAGCTCGTCGAGCCGATGTACATGCTCGGACGCCGCCGGACATGCTCCCGGCCCTCGAGGACCTGGATCTGCTCGGCGGTGTACGCCACGTCCGCGCCTAGGGAATGGGGCCTCCGCGAAGGCTCCGGAAGGGGTTTTCTAACCGCCATTACCGGAGTTGCGGCCCTCCCAGCACGAAGAAAATTGCGGGGTCAACTGGGCAGAACTTCAGACCCATAATTCTACCGGATTTTGAATACGAAAATGGCCCCTCGAAGGGGTCTTAACAGGCTTCTTTCGGAGCCCCCTCCCCAGGCGCCTTCCAGCGCAGGACGGGGTCCTCGCTCTGACCCACCAGGTAGGCGTTGATCTTGCGCGCCGCGGCCACCTCGTCGAGGCGCCCCACGGGCAGGGTTTTCGGCTCGGCGTGGAGGGACTGGGGGTCGGTCCTGGCCTCGGCGGCGATCTCCTTGATCGCCCTGGCGAAGGAGTCCAGGGTCTCCTTGCTCTCAGTCTCCGTCGGCTCGACCATGATCGCCTCCGGCACCACGAGCGGGAAGTAGACCGTGGGGGCGTAGAAGTGCCGGTCGAGCAGCGCCTTGGCCACGTCGAGCGCCCGGACTCCGTGCTCGGTCGTGAGGTGGTGCGCGCTGGCCACGAACTCGTGCATGCAGGGCCCGGCATGAGGCATCTCCAGGTCGCCCTCCACGAGCTTGCGGAGGTAGTTGGCCGAGAGCACCGCGTCCTGCGAGGCCTGGCTCAGGCCGTCCCCGCCCATGGCCAGGATGTAGGTGTAGGCCCGGACGAGCATGCCGAAGTTGCCGTAGAAGCTGCGGACCCGACCGATCGACTGCGGATGCTTGTAATCGAGCTCGAGGTGCCCGTTCGTCCGCTCGACGGTCGGGGTCGGCAGGAACGGCACGAGGTCCGCCTTGACGCCCACCGGGCCGGCCCCAGGACCGCCGCCCCCATGGGGTGTCGTGAACGTCTTGTGGAGGTTCATGTGCACCGCGTCGAAGCCCATGTCGCCCGGCCTGCAGATGCCCATGAAGGCGTTCAGGTTGGCGCCGTCGTAGTAGAGGAGCGCGCCGGTGGCATGCACCATCTCGGCTATATCCAGTATCTCTCGCTCGAACAACCCCAGGGTATTGGGGTTTGTCAGCATCAAGGCGGCCGTCCGGGGCGACAGCTTCGACTCCAGGTCGGCCAGGCTGATCCGGCCGTCCGGCCCCGACTTGACCTCGACCACGTGGAACCCGCTGAGGGCGGCGCTGGCCGGGTTGGTGCCGTGCGCCGAGTCGGGGACCAGGACCTCGGTCCGGTTCTCCTCCCGAGAGTGGTGGAAGGCGGCGATCATGCGCAGCGCGGTCCACTCGCCATGGGCCCCGGCGGCCGGCTGGAGGGTCGCGCGCTCGACGCCGACGACCGCGCAGAGCGCCCGCTCCAGCCTCCACATCAGCTCCAGGGCGCCCTGGACGGTCTCCTCGTCCTGGTACGGATGGAGGCCGGCAAACCCAGGCAGGGCCGCCGCCTGCTCATTGAGCACCGGGTTGTACTTCATGGTGCAGCTGCCGAGCGGATAGAAGTTCTCGCTGATCGAATAGTTGAGCGAGGCCAGGCGGCTGTAGTGGCGCATGATCTCGGGCTCGCTCAGGCGCGGGAGACCGGGCGGCCGGTCGCGGAGCATGTCGTGCGGCAGCACATCCGCCGGCCCCGGACCGTCCACGTCGGCCTCCGGCAGCCGGGGTGGATCGACGGCCGGCCGGCTGAGCTCGAAGCTGAGGGGCTCGGTCATGACCCCAGCGCCGCGACCAGCTCGTCGATCGCGCTCGGGTCGTTGACCTCGGTGCACGTGAAGGTGACGACGCCTTTCAGCTCCCGGAACCAGCGGTTCACCTCGAGGCCGCCAAGGATGCCCTTGCGCGCCAGCTTCTTGACCACCGAGGGGGCCTTCGGCACCCGGACCGGGAACTCGTTCACGAACTGGCGCTCGGGGAATGCGAGCTCCCAGCCAGGAAGCGCCGCGAGTCGGGCGGCCAGGTGGTGCGCACGCTTGAAGCTGACCTCGGCAACCTGGCGCAGGCCGTACGGCCCCATGTAGGTCAGGTAGACCGCCGCCGCCAGGGCGCAGAGCGAGTGGTTGGTGCAGATGTTGGAGGTCGCCTTCTCCCGCCGGATGTGCTGCTCGCGGGCCGCGAGCGCGAGGACGAAGCCACGGCGTCCCTGCGCGTCGTGCGCCGTTCCAACCAGGCGCCCGGGCAGCTTGCGAACCAGCTCCCGCCGGCAGGCGATGAACCCGACGTGCGGACCGCCAAAGCTCGGCGAGAGGCCCAATTGCTGCCCCTCGCCGACGGCGATGTCCGCGCCGTACTCGCCCGGCGACGCCAGGATGGCCAGGCTGATCGGGTCGACGCAGGCGATGGCCAGCGCGCCGGCGTCATGCGCCGCCCGGGTCAGGGCGGGAGCGTCCACGAGCAGGCCGAGGAAGTCGGGCTGCTGGAAGATCACCGCGGCGGTCTTCTTGTTCGGCTGGTCGCCCTTGCGGACCTTGATGCCGCGACCCTCGCCGAACACCCGCAGCACCTGGACGTACTCGGGATGCACGTAACCCGAGACCAGGACCTCGTTCCGCCCGGTGTGGACGTAGGCCATCATCGCGGCTTCGGCGACCGCGGTCGCGCCGTCGTAGAGCGAGGCGTTGGACACGTCCAGACTGGTCAGCTCCGCGATCAGGGTCTGGTACTCGAAGATCGCCTGCAGGGTGCCCTGGCTGGCCTCCGCCTGGTACGGCGTGTAGGCCGTGTAGAACTCGGGCTTGGACGTCACGGCGGAGACAGCCGCGGGGATGAAGCGGCGATAGACGCCGCCGCCGCGAAAGGTGAGGCGGTCGGGATAGACCCTGTTACGGTCGGCGAGGGCCTGGACCTGAGCCATAGTCTCGAGCTCGGAGAGACCGTTCGGGAGCTGAAGCGACTCGAGCCGGAGGGACTGCGGGATGTCGACGAGAAGGTCGTCCATCGACTCCACGCCGATGGTCTCGAGCATCGCCGCGCGGTCTTCAGGGGAGTGGACGAGGTACGGCAACTAGCCGGCGGCCGCCTCGGTCACTTTCTTGTAGGCCGCCTCGTCGAGGAGGTCGGACGGCGGATCACCCGCCAGCTCGAGCTTGAGGATCCAGCCGTCGCCGTATGGGTCGGAGTTGACCAGCTCGGGTTTCCCGGAGAGCTTGTCGTTGACCGCGGAGATCCGGCCGGCCACCGGAGAGTAGAGGTCGCTCGCCGCCTTGACCGACTCGATGACGCCGAAGGTCTCGCGCTCGCCAAGCTTGCGGCCGACGCTGGGCAGCTCCAGGAACACGACATCGCCCAGCTGCGACTGAGCGAAGTCCGTGATGCCGATCGTGGCGTGCTTGCCATCGACCGTGACCCACTCGTGCGTCTTGGTGTAGCGCCGTTCAGCCATGGCGACCCTCCTTCTTCTCGCTGAGGGAGCGGGCCGAGCCCCGATAGAAAGGAAGCTTGACGACCTCGGCCGGCGCCTCCCTGCCCCGGACCTCGACCACAGCCCTGTCTCCGACTTGCAATGATCGCGCTTCCACCGAAGCGAGGGCGATCGGGTACCCCAGGAAGAACGAATGGGTGCCGCTCGTGATCACGCCCAGGCGCCTGCTTTGCGAGGACACGGCCGCGCCGTGGCGGGCGATGTCGCCTGGCTGCATCTTCAGTCCGACGAGCTGCCGGCGCGGGCCCTCGGCCCTCGCTCTCTGCACCGCCTCGCGGCCGATGAAGTCACCCTTGCCGTGCTCCAGGATCGCGTCCCACACCTCGCCGACGCGGTCGGAGCTGACGAAGAGCTCGAACCCGTCCTCGCCGGTGTAGCCCGTGCGGGAGATCAGGGCATGGATGCCGGCCACGTCGCCGTGTCCGAATCCGAAGTACGGGATGCTGTCGAGGGCGGCTCCTTGCCACGGCAGGAGCTCCTGGGCGCGAGGGCCCTGGAAAGCGATCAGCGCAAGCTCGAAGGTGCGGTCCTCGATCTCCACATCGCTGGGAGCATGGGCGCGAAACCACTCCAGGTCCTTCTCTCGGTTGGAGGCGTTCACGACGACGAACCACCCCTCGCTGCCGCGGTAGACGACCAGGTCGTCGACGATGCCCGCGTCCTCGTTGAGCAAGAGGTTGTACTGCGCCTGGCCGTGCGCCAGCTGCGCCACATCGTTGGTGACCAGATGCTGCACGAACTCCAGCGAACTGTCGCCGGCGACGCGGAATCGGCCCATGTGGGACACATCGAACAGGCCCGCCACCTTGCGGACGGCGAGGTGTTCGTCGCGGATCGAGGAGTACTGCTGCGGCATCTCCCACCCGCCGAAGTCGACCATGCGTCCACCCAGGGCGACGTGACGGTCGTAGAGCGGTGTGCGGTTCAGCGAGCTATTCGCCGTCGACTGTGTCATCGAAGTCGACGGCGTCGGGATCGATGAACGCCAGGAGCTCCTCGTCGTGGCGGCGGCGAGCGTCACCCACGACCTTGGCCACGTAGCGCGTGCGGTCGACCGACCACTCGAGCTTCTCGGCGATCTCGGCCTCGGTCGGCGTTCGCCGGAGCATGCGCCCGAGGAGTACCTGCGTGCGCTCGTAGTCGTTGGCGGCGGTGATGAGCTGCTCCGCCTCACGCACCGCCGCGGACTCGGCCGCGATGGCAGAGTCCATCTGCTCGCCCACCTTCTGCTCGGCAAAAGCGCCGAAGTCCCGCCTGCCGCTGTCCTTGAAGGAGTGGAGCGCCTCCACCAGGCCGAGCGATCCCTCCATGACCAGGTCGGCCACCGGGAGGCCCTTGTCGACGCGGGCTTCCGCCAGCCTGATCACCATCGCGAGCTTCGCCGCGACCAGGCGCGACTGGCTGTCCTGGTCGCCGCCCGCAGACTGCTCGACGAGCCTCGCCTCCTCCCCTTCAGCCAGCGGTGGAGTCACGCGGGCGCGGTGTCGCAGCTCCAGCATCGCGGCCTCATCGCCTTCGGGAGGGAATGGTTGGGCCGACATCCCGACCGATTCTACGCGTGGCCTGCGCCGCCCTCCGGCCGGCGATGTTCCACGTTTTACATCGGCAGCGCAGGCACCGCCTTGCCATACTCGGGGCATGCGCGCCCGAGATGCGCTCCGCTTCGGATGGACGGTCTTCGCCGCTGCCATCGCCCTGGCTCCGGCCACCGCCCTCGCGGCCACGCCCCACATCGAGCAGGCCGACCTCAACGGCGACATCAACAACGTGATGTCGTCGTACATGCAGAACGCCGTCAGCCGGGCCGAGTCCGACCACGCGGACGCGCTCCTCGTCGTCATGAACACACCGGGCGGAATCTCCACCTCGATGGACGAGATCGTCACCAGTCTCCTCAACTCCAAGGTGCCGGTCATCGTGTACGTGTATCCGAGCGGCGCCCGCGCCGCCTCGGCCGGGCTCTTCGTCGCCCAGGCCGCCGACGTGCTGGCGATGGCGCCGGGCACCAACATCGGCTCCGCCCACCCCATCCAGTCCACGGGCGAGGACCTGACGGGTGACCTTGGCGCGAAAGTGCTCAACGACGCCGTGACGAGGGTCCGCAGCCTGGCGTCGATGCACGGCCGCAACGCGGACTGGGCCGAGGACGCGGTGCGCAACAGCGTCAACATCGACGCCGAGCAGGCGGTCCGCCTGCACGTCGCCGACCTCGTGGCCAGCGACATCCCGTCGCTGCTGAGCCAGGTCGACGGCCGCCAGGTACCGCGCACCGGCGGGAGCCTGACCATCCGTTCCGCGAACGGGATCGTGGACGACTTCCCGATGCCGGTGTGGCAGGTCTTCCTCAACGCGCTGATCGACCCCACGATCGCGGCGCTCCTGATCATCGTCGCCGGTTACGGGATCATCACCGAGATGTCGAACCCGGGCCTGATCCTGCCCGGCGTGATCGGCGGCATCGCGGCCGTGCTGGCCATCGTCTCGCTCGCCAACCTTCCGCTCAACGTCGCCGGCGCGCTGATGATGCTGCTTGCGCTCGTCCTGTTCATCGCCGACCTCAAAGCGCCCACGCATGGATTCCTCAGCGTCGGAGGTGTCTTCGCGCTCGTGCTCGGGATGGCATTTCTGATCAACACGGGCCCCATCGGCCTCGGCGTGAACCCGATCGTGTCTCTGGTCACCGCACTGATCACGCTCGGCTTCTTCGCCTTTTTCATCCGCAAGGTGTTGGCGGCGCGGCGTCAACCTGCCTTCGTCGGCGCCGACAGCATGCTCGGCGCCCTCGGGGAGGTGCGGGAGGAGATCTCGCCGGAAGGTCTAGTCTTTGTCGGAGGCGCGCTCTGGAAGGCGACCGCGGCCTCCCCCATACCGGCCGGGTCACCGGTCCGCGTGGTGGGCCGGGACGGTCTCGAGCTCAAGGTCGCGCGGGAAAACGGAGTCGCCGGCGGCGAGACGAAGGAGAAAAGCTAGTGGACATCGGATTACTCGCGGTCATCATCGTGATCCTGGTCATCGCGTTGATCGCCGTCTTCTCGAGCTTGCGGATCGCGGCCGAGTACGAGCGCGGCGTCGTCTTCCGGCTCGGGCGCCTGATCCCTCTCAAGGGGCCGGGTCTCTTCTTCATCATCCCGTTCGGCGTCGACCGCCTGGTCAAGATCGACCTCCGCACCATCACCCTCGAGGTGCCGCCGCAGGAGATCATCACCAACGACAACGTGACCGCCAAGGTCAACGCGGTGATCTACTTCCAGGTCGTGGATGCGCGCCGGGCCGTGACCCAGGTCCTGAACTTCATCAACGCCACCTCGCAGATCTCTCAGACGACGCTGCGGGCGGCGCTCGGCCAGTCGACGCTGGACGAGCTCCTGGCCAACCGCGAAAAGATCAACCAGAACCTGCAGAAGATCATCGACGAGCAGACCGAGCCGTGGGGCATCAAGGTCGCGGTGGTCGAGATCAAGGACGTCGAGCTGCCGAGCACGATGCAGCGCGCGATGGCCAAGCAGGCCGAGGCCGAGCGCGAGAAAAGGGCCAAGATCATCAACGCCGACGGTGAGTTCCAGGCCTCGCAGACCCTCGCCAACGCGGCCCGCGTCATCTCGTCAGAGCCCGGCGCTTTGCAGCTGCGCTTCCTGCAGACCATGGTCGAGATCGGCTCGGAGAAGAACACGACCGTGATCCTGCCGCTGCCGATCGAGCTGATCCGGCCTTTGATCGAGGTGGGCAGGCCGCCCGATGGTTCCCCCACGACTCCAATGTCGGACCGAGGCACCAAGCCGGCCTGACCGCTCATCTTCCTCTCGACGTAGTCACGCTGCTGGTCGAGCTCTTACCCGTTCCGTTCGTGATCGGGGCCAACCTGGCGGTCGGCAAGCAGTGGGGACTGGCGGTCACCTCCATGTTCGGCGCATTCGCCGTCAGCCTGCTCGCGCTGTTCGGCATCGCCGACCTCTCGGGCCTGCCCTTGCTGGCCTCGGGGCTGAGCGCGCAGTCCAGGTTCGCGCTCGACGCGGGCATGATCGTGACGGCCGCGGCCGCCGCCGGCTTCCTGCTCCGTCCGATCCGCCGGGACGTCGCCGCCGTCATCCCGATCGACCCTGACAACCCGGTCCACGAGCTCGCGCTCGTCTTCACGGTGGTGCTGCTCGGCCTGCAGATCACCTCGATCGCGTTCACCGACGTGCTCGCGAGCAACAACTCCCAGCCTCCACTCACCATCGTCGACCTGTTCGAGGACGAGCTCCCCTTCCTGGTCACCGCGGTGATCGGGGTGGGGATCTTCATCCGGCGAACGCCGCCGGATGCGGCGCGGCGACTGGGCGTCGTCAGGCCCGCCTGGTGGCAGGTTCCCCTGGCGCTCGCGTGCGCCGGCGTCTTCTTCGGGTTCGTCAACGCTTCTGATTTCCTGAGCCACGTGTGGTCGCCTGACCTCGCCCGCCGGGTCGACACCACCACCCAGCACGTGTTCGGCCAGCTCGCCACGCCCTGGGGCATCGCCGCCGTCGCCCTGATCCCCGGGATCTGCGAGGAGCTCCTGTTCCGGGGTGCTCTTCAGCCCCGGATCGGCCTGCTGGCGACCGCTCTCCTGTTCACCTCCGTCCATACCGAGTACGGGCTCTCGTTCGACACCCTGTCGGTCTTCGTGATCGCGCTCGGCCTGGGCGTCCTGCGCAAGTACACGAACACCACGACCTCGTGCGCCTGCCATGTCACCTACAACTTGTTGGTTGGCATCGGCATCAGCGGCGCGATGCTCAACCCGGCACTCGCGGTTGAGGCAGGCCTGATCGCCAGCTCCGGCTACGCCGTCTGGGCGCAGATGCGGCGACGGGCGGCGAGGGCGGCTTAACAGGCAGGGTGGCGGGTTGGGTGGCTCGGGAATAGAATTCGGCTCGATGGCCCCAGATGTAGCATCGGCGAGCGAGGTCAGGCCCAACATGTTGGCCACCAGCACCCCGCCCGTGATTGCCGTGGTCAACCAGAAGGGAGGCGTGGGCAAGACCACGACGGCCATCAACCTGGCCGCTGCGATGGTCGAGGCCGGGCATCCGACGTTGATGGTCGACCTGGATCCACAGGCCAACTCGACGTCGGGGCTCGGCCTTGATGCGGCGCGTGCGCGGCTGAACGTCTATCACCTCCTGACGGGCGAAGCCACCGCCGAGCAGGTCATCCAACCGACCGGGGTCGCCGGCCTCTCCCTCATCCCGTCCCACATCGACCTCGCGGGGGCCGAGGTGGAGCTGGCGACCATGTCCGACCGGGAGAGCCTGCTCCGCAGAGCCCTCTCCTCGACCCCGCCCGGCATCGAGCTCATCCTCATCGACTGCCCACCGTCGCTCGGCCTGCTCACCCTGAACGCGCTGGTCGCGGCGACGAGCATGCTGATCCCGACGCAGTCGGAGTACTTCGCCCTGGAAGGGCTGCGCCACCTGATGTACACGCACCAGCTGGTGCGCTCGCGGCTGAATCCCAGGCTGGCCATCGCCGGCATCGTGATGACGCAGTTCGACGGGCGGACCACGCTCGCGTGGGACGTGCTCGAGGCGGTCCGGCGCTCGCATCCGCACCACCTCCTCGAGACCGTGATCCCGCGCAACGTGCGCATCAGCGAAGCGCCCAGTCACGGAAAGTCGGTCCTGCAATTCGATCCCACATGCCGGGGCGCGGCCGCCTATCGCGCCCTCGCGAAGGAGCTGCTGGAGAGATGAGCCAACCACGCCCGCGCGGACTCGGCCGAGGACTCGACGCGCTGATCCCGATGTCGCCGGAAGGCGAAGCACTTGTGCCGCAGATGATCGCCGTCGACCAGATCAAGCCCTCGCGCCAGCAGGTGCGGTCGCGTTTCGACGCCGAGCCGCTTGGCGAGCTGGCGGAATCCATCCGCATGCACGGCGTGCTGCAGCCCCTGCTGGTGCGACCCCTGGGCGACGGATATGAGCTGATCGCCGGCGAGCGCCGGTGGCGCGCCGCGCGTCTGGCTGGGCTGCGGGCCGTGCCCGCCGTCGTGCGCAGCGACGCCGGCAACGACCAGCAGCTGGTCTTCGGCCTGATCGAGAACCTGCAGCGCACCGACCTCGATCCTGTCGAGGAGGCGCGCGGGCTGCGGCGCCTCATCGAAGAGTTCGGCCTCACGCATGACGAGGTCGCACAGCGCCTGGGCAAGCACAGGGTCTCGGTGACGCAGTCGCTCAGGTTGCTCGCGGGATGCGCCGCCGTGCAGTCGGCGGTGGCGTCAGGCGTGATCAGCGCCGGCCACGCGCGCGCCCTGATCGCGCTCGAAGGCCAGCAGGCGCAGGAGCACGGCCTGAAGGTCGTCGTCGCCAAGCACCTCTCCGTGCGGCAGGCGGAGAACTGGGTCCGCACCTATCGCCCGCGGCGGCGGCGCCAAACCGAGTCGAATGCCGAGCTGCGCGCCATCGCGGCCGACATCGAGTCGAGCCTCGGCCTGCCCATCACGCTCAGCGGAACCCTCAACCGCGGCAAGCTCGAGCTGCGCTATTCGAGTCGTGAAGAGCTCGAACGGGTCTGCGTTAAGCTCGTTTCGTAACAGGCATGGCGGCCCAACACGAGCAAGCGGCTGGCGCCGCCCCACAAGAGCGTTCCGCGGCGTCTTCGCTGCTCCGCGAGGTCGCCGAGGTGTTGGTCCTCGCCGTCATCCTCTACTTCGGAATCAGCTTCGCCGTCCAGGCCGTGCACGTCGAAGGCATCTCGATGTTCGCGACGCTCGATGACCAGGATTACCTGATCGCGAACAAGATCGACTACCGGCTGCACGCACCGCAGCGCGGCGACATCATCATCCTTCGCCCGCCAACCAACAACTCGACCGACTTCATCAAACGCATCATCGGACTGCCGGGCGAACGGATCCTGATCCGCTCAGGGGTCGTCTACATCAACGGGCACAGGCTCCACGAGCCGTACCTGCCGGAGGAGTGGGTCAACGACGCGAACTGGCCCGACAACAGCTCCACCGGAAGGCTGCTCGGCCCCGACGAGTATTTCGTCATGGGCGACAACCGCAACCGCTCCCAGGACTCGCGCTTCTTCGGACCCATCAGCCGGGACCGGATCGACGGGAAGGCATGGTTTCGCATCTGGCCGCTCGACCACTTCGGCAACATCTACCAGCAGATGCCGACGCTGGACAGCAGCACCGTCTTCGCCGGGGACCGTGAACCCCTGCGACCCCTCGCGGCTTAGGCTTTACGCCCCCGCGGCTCGCGCCGCGTCAAACCCCCGCGGCGCTCGCGCCGCGTCAAGCTCCGATCGCGAGCCGGAACGCGCCGTCGCGCTGGAAGGGCCCGACCACCGCCATCTGCAGCGGGCCACTCAAGACCTCGACGGCGACACGCTTGACGTCGTCCGCCGTCACAGCGTCGACCAGCGTGAGCTCCTCGTCGATGGTCTTGATCTGGCCGAGCAGCAGCTCCTGGTAGGTCAGCCAGAACGCAACCCCGTTGGTCGTCTCCAGCTCGAGGCGGAGCCGGCCCTTGGTGAACTCTTTGGCCCGGGCAAGCTCGTCCTCCGCGACCTCGGTCTGGCTCAACGCGCGCAGCTCCATCAGCACCGCGTTGACGGCATCGACGGCTTTCTTCGGATCGACCCCGACGTACACACCGAGGTAACCGGTGTCGCGGTGCTTCTGGGTGAAGCTGTGCACGTCATAGGCGAGGCCCAGGCGCTCGCGGATGTCGAGGAAGAGACGCGAGCTCATGCCCTCTCCAAGCACCGTGTTGAGCAGGTCGAGCGCGTAACGGTCCGGATGCACATAGCTCAGGGCACGCGCGCCGAGGCAGATGTGGGCCTGCTCCGTCTCGCGCCGGCGCATCAGCACTCGAGGAGACTCCAGCGCGCCTGGTGTCGACGCATTCAGGGCTCCGTCGATCTCCGGGCGCAGGCCAAGACCTTTGCCGACGACGGCGATGGTCTCCTCGATGCCGAGCGAACCCGCCGCGCCGACCACCAGGTTCGGGAGCCTGTAGTGCGCGTCGGCGTACTCGAGGATGTCGTCTCGCGTCAGCCGCGACACCGACTCCTCGGTGCCGGCGATGTCGCGACCGAGGGGATGCCCGGGCCAGATCAGCTCTTCGAAGAGGTTCTGGACGAGGTCTTGCGGCTGGTCCTGGTACATCCGCAGCTCGTCGAGGATGACCATGCGCTCCTTCTCGACGTCGGCCTCGTCGAGCCGGGAGTTGGCGACGATGTCGAACAGCACGTCGAAACCGAGCTCCATCCGCTCGGACGGGACACGCGCCCAGTACGCGGTCAGCTCCTTGTCGGTCGACGCGTTTATGAACCCGCCGACGCCCTCGATCGCGTCCGCGATCTCTTTCGACGAAGGCCTGCGCCGGGTGCCCTTGAAAAAGAGGTGCTCGATGAAGTGCGAGACCCCCCCGAGCCGGTCGTCCTCCAATCGCGAGCCGCCGGCGAACATCAAGACCATGCTCGTCGAGTGGCGCTCGGGCATCGGCTCGACGACGAGGCGGGCCCCGCCGGGCAGCTGATGGACCCGGTGGGAGGGCGGCATGGGATCGGAAAGTATAGGAGCGGCGGTTCTAGGAGCCCTCTCGGAGCGCGCCCAACGCCGCATAAAGGATCATGGCGACGAAGTCGGCGGGCATGCCGTCCGACACTGCGTCGAGGGCCTCACCCAGGTAGCGGCGCACGTTGGGCACGGAGTCGATCTCGTCGAGCTCGAGGCTGCTCAGCCGCCTTGCGGGGACCGACGACGACGCGCCGCTCGGGCTCTTCGCCGATGCTCGAGCTGGTCACGTCGGGGTCGCCTTCGAGCGCGAGGTGGATGGCGCGCCGCTCGAAGGGCTGCATCGCGTCGAGCGTGATGGCGTCGCCGGTCATCTTGACCTGGCGGGCGGCGCGCATCGCGATCTCGCGGACCGTGTGCTCGCGCCGCTGACGGTAGCGCTCGACGTCGACGATCACCCGCTCGCCCTCGGCGAGGTGCTTTCCGACCATCACGTTGGTCACCGCCTGGAGCGCGCGCAGCGTCTCACCGCGCCAGCCGATCAGCCCGCCCAGGTCCCGGCCGCTGATGTCGAGGGTGATCGGGTCGGCGCCGGTGCGCACGGTGACTTGCGCCCGCACGCCCATGTGCTTGAGCAGACCTTCGACCAGTCCGCGAGCGATCTCGGCTTTCCCGTTGGCAGGCGTCGCGGCCTCACTCGCGGCGGGCGTGCTCTGGTCCATGACCGCGACCTCGACGACTGTTTCCTCCGGGTTCTCGCTGATGATCTTGACGTCGACGTTGCGGCGGCTCTCCTGGAGCTCGATCAACGCGGCGTCTACCGCCTCATCGAGCGTTCGGCCGCGGCCTATGGAGGACTTCACGTACCGCACTCCTCTATCGCTGAACTCTGTTCTTGGCTTTCTTGGGTTTGATGGGAATCGCCGGCGGCCGTGTCTTCTGGCCGTTGGCCGAGGCTTTGTTCGTGGACACCGCGGGGGCTCCGCCGGCGACTGGCCTGAAGCGCTTCGGCAGCACGTTTCCCCACCCGACGACGAAGCTCTGCTGAATGATACTGACGCAGTTCCCCACAAACCAGTAGAGGCCCAGGCCCGCGGGTACGTTCAGGGCGAAGAACCCGATCATCAGCGGCGAGATCACCACCATGGTGCGCTGCATCTGGGCCGTCTGCAGCTCCTGCTCCGTCGGATTCGGCGGCGGAGGCATCTGCATCATCTTCGACTGCACGTAGGTGGTCAGCGCGGCAAGGAGCGGGAACACGAGGTAGACCGGGTCTGCCGGAATCGGGATGCCGCTGAACAGGGTGTGGGCGCTCGGGTTGACGTTCAGGTTGGGCACGAAGAGGAAGTGGGATGCGACGTGCGCCGATTTCGAAAACCCCGTGAAGACGTAGTAGAGGGCGATCAGGACCGGCATCTGCAGCACCATCGGGAGGCAGCCGACGAACTGGCCCAGGGGGTTGATGCCGTGCTCCTTGTAGAGCTTCATGGTCTCCGTGTTCAGGCGCTGCGGGTCCTTCTTGAACTTCTTCTTCAGCTCGGAGACCTGGGGCGCGAGCTTGCGCTGCTCGACCATCGCCCGGCGTGAGGTCACGAGCTGGAACTGAAGCAGCGGCGCGAGGACCGCGCGGATGATCAGCGTGATGACGATGATCGCCACGCCGTAGGCGCCGATCGTGGCCACGATCGGGATCTCGGAAACATGGCCGTAGATGAAGCTGAGGAGCCAGCTCAGGCTGGCGCCGAAGATCGACCACCAGAGGCTGTGAATCGGCTGGAAGAAGTCGAAGAAATGACCCATCAGGGCACCGGGTCGTAGCCGCCCGCGGCGAACGGATGGCAGCGCGCGATGCGGCCGGCGCCCATCCAGCTTCCCTTGACCCAGCCGTATCGCTCGATCGCCTCGTACGTGTAGTGCGAGCACGAGGGGTAGTAGCGGCAGCTCGGCGGCAGAATCCGGGCGAGGCTGAGCTGATAACCGCGGATCAACAGCAGAAAAAGCTTCGTCATGAGGTGAACTTGGCGAGCCTGAGCGCTGCCAGCGAAGCCTCCGCCTTCAGGTCGGCGAACGACATCTCGAGCGCCGCCGGGCGGGCGATCAGGACCACGTCATATCGTATTCCCACGAGGCGCAACGGCGAATCAGGTCCGAGCAGTCCGGACCGGGCCACCTCCCGAAGCCGCCGGCGGGCGCGGTTGCGCTCGACCGAGCTCTTGATGCCCCGGCTGACGGTCACTCCCACCCGGCTTTCGGTCGCCGAGCTCGGGACCGCGAATCCGACCAGGGCACGTCCGCTGTGGAAGCGCTTGCCGCTGATCGCCGACTGGAAATCGGAGCGCCTACGAAGGCGGAGACGACGTTTGATTTAGGCCAGCCGCTCCCGGCCCTTACGACGCCGGTTGCGCAGTACGCGGACGCCGCCTCGGGTGCTCATCCGGCGGAGGAACCCATGCACGCGGCGGCGGTATCGCTTCTTGGGTTGGTAGGTGCGTTTGATCGCGCCAGTGTACCGGAGGCCAGATGCGCCACTGGTGATACCAGGCCTATAACTTCATCACGCGCGCGACGTGCCTTGCGGTATCCACAGGCCGGTGATATAGTCCCCGCCCGGAAGCAAAGAGATAACGCGCGAAGCCCAGATCCAGTACAAATTGCACCATCGCTCTAATAAATTCTTACAAGTAAGCAACATATAGTCGCACAGCGCCGCTTCCATATTTCGGGATCGACCGGATAGCGGATTTCGGACAGGTCGGCGCCGCCAACCTGTGGAAATCTCTACCGATCTTTTCCACAGGGACCAAGGAGGCGGAGCTCATGCTCGAAGAGCTTCGGTTGAATCCGCGGGCGCCCGGAGCGCGATCATGGGGTCGTCGCCTGGGCTGCAACGCGGCCACCGGAGGCGGTTGGTTCGACCCCAATTTGTCCACAGGATTTGCAGAGCGGCCCCGGTGGCGCTCCACAGGCCCGAGGCCGCCAATCCACAGCCGATGGCGAGCCGACAGACAGGAGGTGGTGGGTTGAACCAGGACCAGATCTGGTCTCAGGTCCAGGAAGAGCTGCGTTTTCAGCTGGCCAAGCGGACGTACGACATGTGGTTGAAGAACACGTCGGTGGTCTCCGCCGACGGCGGGACATTTCGCATCGGGGTGCCGAGCAAGCTCGCCAAGGATTGGCTCGAGGACCGGTTCTCGGGCCTGATCCAGGAGACGCTGCAGGCTGTGACCGGGGCCGAGGTCGACATCGACTTCGTGATCGCGCCCTCGGAGCACCGCCAGGCGCACACGATGTTCGACGGCGACGACGATCACCCCTCGGAAAACGGACACGACAACGGAGTGGAAGCCGCCGTCGAGGCGGCGGTGCTGCCCTCGGAGCTGAACGCGCGCTTCCGGTTTTCATCATTCGTCGTCGGCCACAACTCGCAGTTCGCGCACGCGGCGGCGAAGGCGGTGGCCGAGGCTCCGGGCGACAGCTACAACCCGCTGTTCCTCTATGGAGGCGTGGGCCTGGGCAAGACCCACCTCATGCACGCGATCGGCCATGAGGTCCACGACCGTTTCCCGCGCAAGCGCGTCGTCTACCTCACCTCGGAGCAGTTCACCAACGAGGTGATCAGCTCCATCGCCACCGCCCGCATGGGCGAGTTCCGGCACAAGTACCGGACCGTCGACGTGCTCCTGATCGACGACGTGCAGTTCCTCGCCGGCAAGGACCGGACGAAAGAAGAGTTCTTCCACACCTTCAATGCGCTGCACGAGATCAACAAGCAGATCGTGATCTCCTCCGACCGTCCCCCCAAGGAGATCCCGACGCTCGAGGACCGCCTGCGTTCGCGCTTCGAGTGGGGCCTGATCGCGGACATCCAGCCGCCCGACTTCGAGACTCGCCTTGCCATCCTTCACTCCAAGCTCGGCGCCAACGGCGCCCTCATCCCTGAAGAGGTCTTGAGCTTCATCGCCCACAAAGTCCAGCGGAACATCCGCGAGCTCGAGGGCGCGCTGACCAGGGTGCAGGCCTTCGCCGCCGTGCATCAGCGGCAGGTCGACGAAGAGGAGGCGGCGCGGCTGCTCTCCGACATCATCCCCGCCGGCACGCGCAAGCCGATCAACGTCGAGCGCATCCAGGTCCTCGTCGCCGATTACTACAACGTGACCCTGGAGGACATGAAGGGCAAGCGGAGGGACAAGCACATCGTGTTTCCGCGCCAGGTCGCCATGTACCTGGTGCGCGAGGAGACCCCATCGTCACTTCCGGCGATCGGCAAAGCGTTCGGCGGCCGCGACCACACGACCGCGCTGCATTCGATTGAGAAGATCGCCAACGAGCTGAAAGAGGACGAGCGGCTCCGCTATGAGGTGCAGTCGATCCGAGAAAAGCTTTACGTCCAGTGAGCTTCTCCACAGGTTTCGAGAAACACCTTGGGACGCCCATTGGAGAAATGGACGGCACTCAGTTCGTCCCCACCCAATCAACAGGCAGGACGGGGCCGAACTTCGATTCCCCAGAGCTTATCCACGCCTCATTTCGATCTGTAAATGATCTCGACATCCACAGTCCGCACAGCGCTTACTGTTATCGGTTACGGATTCTCTCTATCAAGAGCACCAATCAAAACGGGGGACAACTGTCTTGAATGCCAAAGTTCTCGCAGCTCAGATGAAGATCACGTGCAGGCCGGCGGTGCTGGGCCAGGCCTTGCAGGTTGTCTCTCGGGCCATCTCCAGCAGGACGACGCTTCCGATCCTGAACAACATCCTCATCGAGACGACCTCCGAAGGCCTCGCGCTGACGGCGACCAACCTGGAGATCGGCATTCGCAAGCTCGTCCCCGCTGAGATCGGATCCGAAGGCTCGACCACCGCGCCGGCTCGCCTCCTCACCGACTTCGTCAGCACGCTTCCGGACCAGGACCTGGAGATGACGCTCGACCCCGCGACACAGTCCCTGAACCTCCGCTGCGCCCGGTTCGACACCCACATCAAGTGCATCGAGGCCGAGGAGTTCCCGCCCGGGCCGCGCCCGGACGAGGGCGACCGGCTGGAGGTCGCGCTCGAGGACCTGGTGCGCGCCGTCGAGCAGACGCAGATGGCGGCGTCGACCGACGAGGCGCGGCCCGTCCTGACCGGCGTGCTCGTCCAGGTGCAGGGCGGAAGCCTGACCCTGGCCGCGACCGACGGCCATCGGCTGGCCGTGCGCAAGCTTGCCGCCGCCGGGTCGACCGACCTCGAGGCGAGCCTGATCGTGCCGGCGCGCGCCCTGGCTGAGCTCTCGAGGGTGCTCAAGGGAGAGCCTGGGAGGGTCGAGGTGATCATCTCCAAGGCGCGCAACCAGGTGTTCTTCCGCGCCGGCAGCTCCGAGTTAACCTCGAGGCTTATCGACGGAAAGTATCCCAACTACTCACAGGTTATCCCCAGCAAGAGCTCGACCACGGTTCGGGTCTCGACCGCCGAGCTCACCCAGACCGTGCGCGCGGTGTCCCTGTTCGCCCGAGACAGCGCCAACGTGATTCGCCTCAAGGCACAGGCGGGGGCGCTCACGCTCTCGGCCACGACCAACGAGGTGGGGGACAGCAAGGCGGAGATGACCGCCAACGTCGATGGTTCCGACATCCAGATCGCGTTCAATGCCCGCTACGTCCTGGATGCCCTCGGGGTGATCGGAGAGGATGAGGTCGAGCTGTTGTTCGACGGACCTCTCAGCCCGGGGCTCATGCGACCGCCGGGCAAGGAGCACTACCTCTACGTGATCATGCCCGTGCGGGTCGCGATGTCGTAAGCGCACCCGCACAGGTGCGCCTTCGCCGCCTACGTCTCCGCAACCACCGCAACTACGCGCAGCTGGACCTGACGCCGGGGCACGGCGTCAACGTGTTCATCGGCCCGAACGGGCAGGGCAAGACCAACCTGCTCGAGGCCGTGGCGATGCTCGCGCTGTCCTCGTCTCCGCGGGCGCGACGGGAGTACGAGCTTGTCGGCCCGGTCGGCCCGGGATCGCGCATCGAGGCCCAGGTCGAGACGGAGGGCACGGTGCGTGAGCTGTCGATCGCGCTCGAGGTGGAAGGCGAGCGGACGCGGCGCACGATCGAGATCGACGGTGCACAGCGGCGGGCCTTCGACCTGCCCGGTCACTTTCGAGTCACGCTCTTCTGGCCCGACGACCTCGGGCTGGTCAAGGGCGGCCCGGAGCTCCGGCGCCGCTTCCTCAAC
>VBHA01000184.1 GCA_005889495.1 Chloroflexota bacterium | reverse complement strand
CTCGTCCCAGGCCGTCGCCGGCGCGCTCGCCTCGGCTCGCGAGCACGAGCTCGACATCGAGCTGCTGGATTCAGATGCGTTGCGCGGTCGCTACAAGGGCCACGTCGTCCACGATGGAGACGTCGCCGTGCTCGACCGCCAGGCCGGGATCCTCAACCCCGAAGCGGCCGTGGCCGCCCTGCTGTCCCAGGTCTCCGAGGTCAGGCGCGACACGGAGATCGCATCGATCGCCCAGCTTCGCTCGGACTTCGACGCGGTCGTGGTCGCGGCCGGTCCCTGGACGCCCGAGCTCGTCGACTGGATCCCGCTTCGGGTCGAGCGCCAGGCGAACGCCTGGTTCTCGATCGCCCGCGACGCCACCTGGCTGGCCCCGGACCAGTTCCCGGTGTTCATCCGCCAGTCGGAAGACCTCGGCGACATCTACGGATTCCCGACGCTCGACGGCGCCTCGGTGAAGGTTGCGCGCCACCACGCCGGCGAGACCACCGATCCACATCGCATCCGGCGGCGCGTCGACGAGTTCGACGTCGACCCGCTGCGGCTCGCGGCCGCGAGATACATCCGCGGCGTCAGCGGCCACGTGACGCGCACGCTCACGTGCATGTACACGAATACGCCGGACGAGGACTTCGTGGTCGACTTCAGCCCGGACGACCGGCACGTGGTGGTGATCAGCGCTTGCTCAGGTCACGGGTTCAAGTTCGGGCCGATCATCGGCGAGATCGCGGCCGACCTCGTGTGCGATGGCGGTACCCGGCGCGACATTTCGCATTTTTCAGCGAATCGTTTCGCGGCGTCCCCTCACGTACCAGACGACAACCGCGACCACGACCACCAGCGCGATCACTAGCGCCGCTTTCTCGAGCGGTCCGCTGATCCGGTCGTAGTTGCGGCCCAGCACGTAACCGACGATCGCCAGCGCCGCGCACCACGGCAGCGCGCCGGCAAAGGTGAGCACCGAGAATCGGGTCAGGTCGATCCGCGCGAGCCCCGCCGGGAACGAGATGTAGGTGCGGATCACCGGCAGCACCCGGCCGATGAACACCGCCGGCAGGCCCCACCGCCGAAACCATCCGTCCGCCATCTCCAGGTGATGCCTCCGGATGCCGACGTACCGCCCCGGGCCGAGGAGCAGTGGCTCGCCGAACCGAGCAGCCACGCCGTAGGCGATGAGCGAGCCGACGAGGTTGGCGACCGCGCCCGCGACGATCACGGCGACCAGGCCGCCCGGCATGTGACCCGTGGCCGCGAGCAAGCCGCCGGTTGGCATCACGACCTCGCTCGGGAAAGGAAAGCCGCAGCTCTCGAAGACCATGAGCACGAAGACGGCGACCAGCCCGTAGGTCGCGATGAAATTGCTGACGGCGGCCGTCAAACGGTCTGGACCTGCGCTGCTTTCACCGCTCGAAAAGGCAGGGTGCGGACCTGCTGGTCGTCGATCATGATCTCGAAGTTGTAGAAGCCGGGGCGGTTGATCGGCACGGTCGTCAGGTTGATGACGATGCTGGCGGAGAGGTCCCAGCCGTGCGGGTACTCGGGCGGCACCTGGCGCGCCGGTAGGTTGAGGACGATCGGCTGCGGCAGCACGGGCTTCCCGTCCTCGTCGGCGCAGTGGACCTCGACCTTGTGCGGGCGCTCGGTCTCGAGGCGGGTGGTCTGGAGACGCAGCACCACGACCCCGCCGAACGGGGTCGGGTACTGGTCGCGGACCAGGGTGTCGAAGCCGGCGCCCAGGATGTAGACGAGGCCGTTGGGCGGCGCTTCGGCGGCGTTGGCGAGGAGCGCCCAGTCGAGCCTCACAGCTTCTTGAGGACCTCGCCGCCCTTGATCACGAGATGAACGTTCTCAGATTTCGCCAGAAGCGACAGGTCGGCAAGCGGATCCCCTGGCACCCCGATGACATCGCCCCACGACCCCGCCGCCAGGCTTCCGACGCCCTTCATGCCGATCGTTTCCGCGGCCACCGTGGTCGCGGCTCGGATGCAGTCGAGCGGAGCCATGCCGAGCTCATTCATGAGCAGGAACTCTTCGCCGTTGGAACCGTGTGGGCCGACGCCGGTGTCGGTGCCGAAGGCGAGCTTCACGCCCGACTCGATGGCGAGCCGGACGCTCGACTTGTGGTCGTCGATGACCGCGCGCGCCTTGTCGATCGCGTAGGCCGGCATCTTCCCCGCCTCGGCGTGGCGGATCACCCAGTGGGGCGCGACGAGCGTCGGGATCAACGCGTTGCCGCCGTCGAGCA